>CAZIPZ010000125.1:0-11682 GCA_964541075.1 uncultured Solibacteraceae bacterium
GAGCAACCGGGAGATCAGGAAGACCTTCAAGGCCGTCCTTTTGTCGGCCCCGCCGGAAAAGTTTTCGATAAGGCTCTCGATGCAGCCGGAATCGATCGCGATGAGGTGTATGTGACGAATGCGGTGAAGCATTTCAAGTGGGAGCCGAGAGGAAAACGACGTATCCATAAAAAACCCAATGCTGCCGAAATCGCGGCATGCAAGCCATGGATTCACGTCGAAATCGACCTCATTAAACCCGACGTTATTGTGTGTTTGGGTGCGACGGCGGCTCAGGCCCTTTTAGGCCGATCATTCCGAGTAAGCGTTCAACGAGGTCAGTTTGTAAAGTCGCCGTTGGCTCCCTATGTCATGGCTACCGTCCATCCTTCTTCACTTCTTCGTGCACCGGATGAACAGACTCGGAGACTTGAGACAAAGCGCTTCATTGAGGATCTGCAAAAAATTAGCAACATCATTAAAAACCATAAAGTTGCATGAGAAGACTGAAACGCTTGCTTGATATTCCGACGGACCGTGATGAAGCGGTTGTGGATGCCGGCGGACACCGCGTAAAACTTACGAATTTGAGGAAGGTTTTTTGGACGCGGGAACGTATTGCCAAAGGTGATCTCCTTCAGTATTACGCCGACATCTCTCCCATTCTTTTGCCCCACATTCAGGATCGCGCCATGGTGATGAAACGTTATCCGCACGGAGCCGAAGGCGAATTTTTCTTCATGAAACGAACGCCTTCTCCAAAGCCCGAATGGCTTGCGACATGTGCCATAGAGCACGCATCCGGAAATGTCATTGCCTTTCCTGTTATCCAGGATTTGGCCGCATTGCTGTGGGTTGTGAATCTTGGATGCATTGATTTGAACCCCTGGTATGCACGTTGCGACGACGTGGACAGGCCGGATTATCTGCATTTCGACCTCGATCCCGTCGAGGGTGCCACCTTTACGCAAGTTCGTGAGACCGCCTTGATTCTTCACGAAACTTTGAATGCGTTGAAAGCTCCCAATTACGCGAAGACAACGGGTTCAAAAGGCATTCATGTGTATACTCCGATCATTCGCGGACCACTGCAAAAGGATGTCTGGACCTTTGCGAAAGCTTGCGCTCAATCCTTAGCCCGCAAATATCCCCGGCTGATCACAGCGGAATACCGAATCGCCAAGAGGCCTAACGGCCGTGTGCTGGTGGACTACAACCAAAATGCGTGGGGACGGACTCTCGCGTCGGTTTACTCCGTTCGCCCCAAGCCGCGAGGCGCCGTTTCAACCCCGATTTCATGGGATGAGGTTCGGAACGGCGTTCGTATTGAGGACTTCCGCATGGACAACATTCGTGAGCGAATCAGCGAAATGGGCGACCTTTGGAAGCCGATGGCGTCCAAACGTGGGCGATTGGATTTTTCCAAGATCGAGCACGAACGGTTTGCTGCATGAACCTGCCGATCCAACCCGTCTTTCTTCCGATGGAAGGCAAGGCCGCTGAAGAGATACCGCGAGGTTCCGAATGGCAGTACGAGCCGAAGTGGGATGGTTTCCGATGCCTCGCTTTCCGTGATGATGAAAAAGTCCAACTGCAATCCAAGTCGGGTCAGCCCATGGCCCGATACTTTCCGGAGCTTGTCGAGGCCCTACTTCAATTGAAGCCGAGGCGATTTGTTCTGGATGGCGAGATTGTGATTCCTAGCGGGTCCGGTGTTTCGTTTGACGAACTGCTGATGAGAATTCATCCGGCTGCAAGCCGGATAGCCAGACTTTCGAAGGAGACTCCATCGATTTTTATCGCCTTTGACTTACTCGTGGATGACAAGAACAGGCTTCTGACCGCACTTTCTCTCGAGGAACGCCGTGAAGCACTGAAGCGTTTCGTCGCTTCTTTTTTTGACGCATCGGAACGTTTGAAGTTATCCCCTGTGACGCGCGATTTCGATGTAGCAAATCGGTGGTTCAGAAAAGCCGGTTCTGAGTTGGACGGTATCGTTGCGAAACGCGCGGATTTCACTTACCGCTCAGGCGAGCGGACCGGAATGCAGAAAATAAAGCGGCACGAAACCGTGGATTGCGTCGTGGGCGGATTTCGTTATGCAAGCAAGGACCGGGTGGTGGGCTCCCTGTTGCTGGGGTTGTATGACAAAGACGGTCTTCTTCATCATGTCGGATTCATCTCCGGAATCAAGGCTACTGAGAAGAAAAAGCTGACGGAAAAGCTGGTGAGCCTAGTGAAGGAGCCGGGTTTTTCAGGTCGTGCGCCCGGCGGCCACAGCCGTTGGTCAACCGAGCGTTCGGGGCAATGGATGCCTTTGGCTCCTAAGCTCGTGGTGGAGATTTCCTATGACCATTTCACTGGCGGACGATTCCGCCATGGTGTGCGATTGCTTCGCTGGCGTCCAGACAAGAATCCGCGTGGATGTACGATGGATCAGATTCGAAAGAGTTCAGGCCGATCCCTGGATTTATTGTCGGGCTGAAACATCATGACATGTTCAGCCCCAGATTTCGATCCGCAGACGACGGCTATAGTGTTGCGGCTTGGTTGCCGGGAATCGAATCGCTTTTGTTTCAAAGAAATCTATCTGACCAATGCCGCAGAATCGATCATGTTGTCCTGCGTTGTGGTCTGTTCCAGTACAAGCATGTACTTAATGTAGCTGAAAGGTGAACCGGCGGCGCCAACGATGGAATTGCGCTTCCAGGCAACGGTGCGTAACCGCGTTTGGATTCCCCTTCGCAGGTCCAGCATCCCATGGCAACCCGAATGCAATTTCGCTCGGGGTATATAGATCCTTATAGAAGCACACAGGACAGGAGGCGTTTGACATGTCGAGATACAACCGTGAGCGAGACCGGCGCATCTACGAGAGTGATCGATGGCGAGATCAGCAGATGCGGCGCGAGTCCCAAGGAGGCTACGGCTCTCTGGACGACGAGGATCGCGGCTTTTGGGACCGTACAACTGATGAAGTGCGGTCATGGTTTGGCAATGAAGAAGCGGAGCGGCGGCGCCGCGCCGACGAGATGCGACGTGAACGTGAACCAGAATGGCAATGGAGAGGACGAACCTACAATCGGGACTATGGTCGAAACTACATCCCTGACAGATATGGTTCAAATGCGGAGAACACATGGAATTCGGGACGACGCTATGGAGAGGAATCCGAAGATTGGCGCTATCTGGATGACTATTGGAGCACCACTTACGGCGACAGATATCCAAATCGAGCTGAGTATTCAGGACGACGCTACCCTGAACGTCAGCAGAGTTCCTATGGCGACGAAACGTTTGGAGGCCTTGGCGGACCGACAGACTGGATGTACGATCAGGGTCTGCAGCGCGGACGGAACTATATTGGCAAGGGCCCGCGAAACTATAAGCGCTCTGATGACTGGATACTCGAAGATATCAATGAACAACTCACTCGACATCCAGCGATTGATGCGACCGAAATTGAAGTAACCATTGACGACGGCGACGTCATTCTTCGCGGTGTTGTAGAGAGCCGGTCCATAAAACGGCGAGTCGAAGACCTGGCTGAAAACGTTTCCGGGGTGAAAAACGTGAGAAACGAACTTCGGATCCAGGATTGGAGCCAGAAGAATGACAATCGGGCAGCCTGACTTCTTGTAATTCGTACTGCTCTTCTATTCTTCGGGCGTCAGACGTGTTGCTCGTTTGACGCCTCCGCTTTCTTTTCTTGATGCGGCATCCATCTCAGGAAGAAATCCCGAAATGGATGAACCGCGGTGGCTGGAACGTCAACTGGGTCCAGCAGGGCCGCGGCAGAGAAGGATTGCCGCGCTCTGTAAACAAAACTGTAAAAGAGAACGGGCCTTTTTAGCACGTGATCGCCATTCACGAGTACGTCGAACACCAGGTGCATCAGCGCTCCCAGCAAGTAGCCTGTCAACAACGCACTGGGTTTGAAGTAGTTGAACAGGGCGAGCGCCCCCGTCAGTTCGATTGAATGCAGAGGCAGGACCAGCCTTAATGGCTGGAGCGTGAAATAGTAGCGGAGAAAACTACCGGGGCCCGGCTTTTTCCATTGGCCTTCGAAAGCGAGATAGTCCAGATAGTGATCCGCATCGATCAAAAAACCTCCGATGAAAGCGCCAGCAGCCATCGTCGTCGAACCGTTGTAAGCGTAGGCTGCCGCACTGAGCGCAACCGAGGTAGCAAGATGTCCACCGGGCATCATCTATCCAATATACCCAATGGACGCGCTGCCTGCTCGATCTGAAGCGGAAAGAGTCGATTTCGGGGCGGGAGTCTGAATGAAACTGTGGGTTGAGGGACGATTCTTGAGCTATTTCTTGGTTTTTGGGTGGAACGGAAGTTTTTTAGTGTTTACGGAGAGGATCACGACGAGATTTTGAAAAATAAGGACCTTATGTAAATGTCATTAATAAGAATGTTTCCGAATGAAACTGCAATTACCAATCGATGATTACCTGGTTTTGACAACCTGATTTGGCCCACTTTGATCGTCTGATTTGGCCCACCCCCTTAGTTGATAAATAAAAAGGATAGATAGACCGTCGCCGGGCCTGTGGTAACTGTGGAAAGCGTCTTGTGCTTTCCAAGCCAGGTGTGGGAATCATTAAGAAGAAGTCGCCGAAGGCATCCTTGTTCGATTTCCACGTCTGCGGCAGTTTCCACAGGCTCCCCTTCCTTAGCTTTCTTTCTTTTTTGCTACTTTTTTCTTTCTTTGTTTTCGCCCGCAGCCTTGTGTTTCTCCAGGGAGCGTTTGAAACGATACGATTCCGTGCCCGTTTCGATGATGTGAGCGCGATCGGTCAGCCGGTCCAGCAGTGCTTTACAGAGTCGCGCATTCGTAAACACCTGGGTCCATTCCGAGAATGGGAGATTGGTGGTGATCAGGACGGTCGCGCGCTCGGCGCGGTCGGCGATCACCTGAAACAAGAGCTCAGCGCCGATCTCGGCCAGCGGGACATAGCCGACTTCGTCGATCGCGATGACTTGATAACGCAGCCAGCGCGCCGTCGCACGACGAAGTTGGTTTTGATTCTTCGCTTCGACGAGTTCGTTGACCAGAGCGGCTGCGGTGGTGAACCGCACGCGCTTGCGTTGACGGCATGCCGCGACACAAAGGCCTGTCGTCAGATGCGTCTTTCCGGTACCGCACTCGCCAATAAAAATAACAGGCTCGGCTCTTTGGATGTAGCCGCCCTGAGCCAGTTCGCGGATGCGAGTTTCTGATACCTTGGGCGCCTGGTCGAAGTTGAACTCGTCGAGCGTCTTCATTCGGGGAAGATGCGATTCGGAGATGCGCCGTTTGATGGCGTGACCTTCCCGCTCTTCGACTTCCGCCGCCAGCAATGCTTCGAGATATCGTTTATGAGACTGCTTCTCGCGTAGGGCCTGATCGGCCATCGGCTCGAACTGCGAGGCGATTGTCGGCGTGCGCAGTGCTTTGCAATGTTGACGGATTGCCGCTTCTTCAATACTGATCTTGGTCATGACGACACCGCCCCGACCAGTTGGTCATAGTCATCCATGACGGGCATCGGCCGGTCGTATCGAGCCAGTGCGGCCACGTGAACCGCTGGAAGTTCGGCGCGTTGGAGTTGGTCGGCCGTCATCAGATAACGCACCGCCGCCGCGTCCTTACAGTCCATCATCAGAGCCGCCTCGACCGATTGATTCAGCCGCTCATAACCGTGCTGTCGTCCCAGCACCAGCAACTCGATCATCTGCCGGGTTCCGGCCTGCTTGCCGTGGCGCGAGATTAAACACGACAAGAGTTGATCGTAACAGCCGGGCCATCGACCCATCTTCCGCCATTGCTCCAGCGGTTTGCTTCCCGCCAATGCTCCGGGCTTACGCTCGAGAATGTCCAAGTAATGTTCGAGGTTCAGAATCTGCCGGCCGGCGTCATAACAACGTTCGTGTTCGGCCACGCAACGATCGTCTTCCCAGATCTCGACCGTCTGCGGCAACAGATTCACGCGCACCGTCATGCCGGCGCGGCTCGGCGTCGAGTAGCAGTTCCTGCGGACTTTGATGCATCCTTTGCTATCGACGATGGCGAAACTCACTTCTCCAACAGGAAACCGTTCTTCCGTCATCGATGTCAGATGGTCCCGTTCGATGCGCATTCCTTCCCCGACCGTCTGGACGCGATCGGCGATGCGGCGATGTTCATCGCTGTGGCAAGCGGCCAGCAACTGATCATTGAGCTCATCCAAGTCCCGGCTCTTGGGAACGGGAACCCAATGATTACGTCGAAAATATCCGCCTTCTCCCTCAACGCCGCCTTTCTCATGTCCCGCTCCAGGCGTGCAAAACTCGGCTTCAAACTTCCAATGCGAGCGGAACGCGATGAATCGCTCGGTTTGATGCCGCTCGTGTCCTCGAAAAATCCGGCGCACTGCACTGCTCAAATTGTCGTACCGCAGCTTTTGAAAGACGCCGCCAAAGTAGGCGAATGCTCTCTCATGCGCTTCAAAAAACGCCTGCTGCGTCGCACGCCAGTACGCCCGATGGAACGCGCCCCCGCTGGCCATGCTGCGCATGCAAAAAACCTGAAGCTTTTGGCGGGTCCCATCGACGTCGGCGTAGGCTTCATACCAGTCCACCTGAGCCTCGACTCCCCAGGTGTAACTCTGCGGTACGAAGGTCTCGCGCTTTAACAAACCCAACTCGTGTTTCCGCTCGCGTACGTAACGGCGAATCGTCGATTCCGCCACTACACTTCCGGGCTTCTCCTCCCGAACCCGGCTCCAGATCCGATGTGATGTATGCCGCTGTTTGCGCGGCGCCTTCCCATCGGATTCCAGAATCTCGTCGATGAACTTCGCCACTTCCTCGATTCGTGGACGCTGACGTTTCCCTTTTTTTCGTTCCGGAGGATTGGCGTCCGCCAACGCTTGGCGAACCATACGGCGGTGGACGCCGTACTTCTTCGCGACGCTTTTGATTGATGCTTCCGTTCCGAACTCAAACTCCCGCCTGATCTGTTCGAACAACTCCACTTTCCGCCTCCTGTCCAACCAGCCCTCCGTACCGACAACGTTTCCGCCGCCTTAACGGTCGCTGATCTTGGTTTCAGGGGTGGGCCAAATCAGACGATCAAAGTGGGCCAAATGAGAGTATCGAAATCAGATTACCCGTGCAGCTGGATAACTCTTGATTCGTAGGCGATCTTGGACGCGTTGCTCAAACTGATGGAGAGCCTTTTTGATGTGAATCTCCACAGAAGGATGGATTCCAGGATTTATCTCTGATTCACAGTCAGTTGGTGTCGGAACGCTGCCTTGTCGTGCTGCTGACGGGCTGCCACGAGACCGACATCATCGGAGATTTCAGTCCTGGTCGAGTCTGTCGCTCGAGTCCGCCGGCTTCTGCGTGCAAGAAAGGGAAAATGACCTTAGTCGTAGTCCTGCTTATTGTTCTGGTTCAGGATGCCGCTGTGTTTCAGCAATCTTTGGAGAATCGTGCTCACGATGCTGTCGTGAATAAGCAGTACTCCGATGCTCGGAAGTTGTACGGGCAGCTTTCCGGCCTCTACCCAACGAGGACAGACTATTTAATTTGGGTCGGCCGCATTTCCGGGTGGATGCAGGACTACGGTTTTGCAACTCAATGTTTCGACGAAGCCCTGCGGCTCGAACCTCAGAATACGGATGCAATGATCGCAAAAGCGTACGTCCTAATGTATCAGGGACGACACCGCGCAGCGCGGGAATTGCTGGATCAAGCTGGCCGGCTGTCTTCGCCGAATACCGATCTCTTTCTTGCTCTAGCGCGCAACAGCATCTACGAGGGGAACACAGAAGATGCCGGAAAAGAGATTAAACGCATCCTTGCCATCGATCCGAATAATGCCGAAGCGCGGGAAATACAAGCTCAACTGAAGAGATCCAGCATGGAGTTCGTGACAACCTACGGGCAGGATCGTTTCTCATTTGCCGCGCCGGCTCACATCATCACCGGCTCCCTCAGCTATGTCGGACCTGCAACGCGGTTGAGCGTTCTTTATGAAAACTGGAACAAATTCGGTGAGGTCGCTCACCGAGGCGGATTCGGCATAGGACGAAGAGTGAGCCGTAACCTTTGGCTGCGCGGAGGATTGATGTTGGCGCCCGGTTCCAACGTGGTGGTGAGGAAGGACTCCACTGGCGGCGTTTCCTACAGAGCTATGTCTCGATCGGTTCTGCTGGCGGACTATCGGCATTTGCGGTTTGCGACGTCTCGAGTTCATGTCGCAGCACCCGGCATTGAATATTATTTTGAAAAACCAATCTGGATTCAGGCGACGCTCTACCAAACGTGGACAAAGAATGAAGAATTTGGCGACCATCAGGTCGCCAATCTTTCCTATGCGGCGCGGTACAACCAGCAGTTAGCCACGCCTCTTGTACTGCATCTGGGCTACGCCCGCGGCAACGAGGCCGTTTCCGCCCTATCCGTCGATCGAATTGGCAAATTTCGCGCGGATACCTACACCGTAGGCGCGGACGTGGTTGCTTCTTCAAAGATTGCCATTGGCGGTTTCTACGCACACCAGCGGCGATCCAACAAGACGAGACAGCACAGTCTTGGAATTAGCCTCACGTTTCGCCAGTGATATCGCGTTTTCTCTGGCAGGAGAGTCATCCGCATCAAGGCGCGCTTGATTATGCTGCCTTGCGGCGTCGATCTGGAAAACTTGGATATTATCGACAGTTGACCACTGTTTGGAGGGCGAAAGGGCTCTGGGATGCGCAGAGGAAGAAAAAAGGATGGGGAGCCATGGAGCGGCGCGGATTCGGTACGATCTGAAGGGCGTGATCTGATGTCATTTGCTGCAGCCTTTCTTGGTTTCTTCAAACCCGTCGAACAAACGTGATGAACTTGGCCCGATCAAGGTGGCTATACGGTGGGGTTGCCCTTTTTCAACGGTGTAGTGTGCAACGGTTCCTTTCGAAGCAAGGAAGTCTGCTTCCTTGCGCATCTCACCATGCCATCCGTACTGATCCAGTTCGCCGACGTACATGAAGACGCACATTTTCGAAATCGACAGCAGCTTGGCTTGACTCGGCTGCCACATGTAGCCGGGGAATGCTGTTACTGAAAGAAAGTACTGCGGATTCGCGGCTGCCACGTGAAATGACGCGATTCCACCATTGGACCGGCCTGCAACGTGAAACTTATTGTCCTGAATTTTGTAATCCGTAAGGATCATTTTTAAAAATTCGGGGAAGATGCGGGCTCCGTCTTCGAAAAATAATTCATCGTCAGGGGCCGCTGGCGCGACAACGATATAACCGCGCTTTTCAGCCTCGGATCGAAAGCTGCGATTCAAGATATCTTCGACGGCATCCATGGTTTGCGCACCGCCGCCAAATGCAAGCACCGCAGGATATGCTTTTGCGGCGTCATATCCGTTGGGAAGAATGACCTTGTAGCGAACCGTAGTTGCGCCGACTTTTTTGGTCTTTTCCATCATGTCCGCGGTGACCGATCTGGCCAGGAATATCGCTGCCGTCAGCAGAACCACCCTCAGCGTCCACTTGGAGTTGTTTCGCTTCACGTAGATTCTCCTTGATTGAGGAACAGTGTGGTTAATTCTACAACGCTTCGGTAGACATCCGTTTTTCAATTGCTTCGGTCGAAGATGCCGCATTAGAATCCGCCCAACTCTTTTTTCCAAACCAATTTCGAAAGAATCACTTGCTACCCAGCGGGAACGCTTGAAAAAGCGTGGGGTGAATCGAGGGGGAACAATGAAGATTACATTTCGACGCGCATTCGCGTCGGTTTGCCTACTCATCGCGCTCGCCACTACGACGAGCGCACAGCAGGGAAATGGCGTGATTACCGGCCGGGCCGCCGACAGCAGCGGCGCCGTGATACCGGGCGTCTCGGTGACGCTCAGCAGCCCGGTAGTCATGGGCGCCCGCGAAGTGGTGACTGACGAGCGAGGGGCTTATCGTTTTGATCTGCTGCCGGCGGGCGCCTACACGCTGAAGTTTGAACTGCCGGGCTTCGCGACTCTTATACGTGAGGGAATTCAGATTACCGGCGGGTTCACAGCCACCATCAATGTGGCTCTAGCTGTAGCGACCCAGTCGGAGACGATTACCGTGGCCGGCCAATCTCCCGTCGTAGATCTCCAGCGCGCGACGCTGGCGGTGACTCTTACTCCTCAGTTGCTTCAGGATCTTCCGATAAGCCGCGACATGATGGGAACCATGAGCATGGCGCCCGGCATCATGATGCGAAAGTTCGATGTCGGCGGCAGTCAAATGGGAACAGATCCAGGGTTCCGGACTTACGGAACCGATGGCCAGTCGTATCGCATGATCGACGGCGTCATTACCGTAAATGTGTTCGGCGATTTCGGATCGATGGAAGAAGTTGAGATGGTTACTGCCAGCAAGAGCGCCGAAATTCCCGTGGCGGGCATGTACTCGAATTCGATCGTGAAAACAGGAAGCAACGAGTTTCATGGGTCAATAAACGGCTACTGGGAAACACCGAAGCTTCAGGGATCCAATCTGAATGACAGACTCAAGGCGTTCGGACTAACCGACACGAACAGAATAGCGCGGTACATTGACTTTAATCCTGAGGCGGGTGGGCCTATTAAGAAGGATAAGTTTTGGTGGTACTTTTCGGCTCGGAATAATACGCCTCAGGTGTTTTCGCCAGGGTTCAGAAAAGGTGGTTGTGTTCTCGAGAAGGCGTGCCGAACAAGTCCGATTGGAACGTTCGTTAATGACAACCCGTCGAATGAAGAACAAGTGTTCTACACCAAACTGCCAGCCGCGACCACAAAACTGAACTATCAGATCAACGTGGCTAACCAGGTGAATCTGATGGTCAACTGGACGGATAAACACCAGCCCTATCGTAATGGATTCGGGCCCACGGCCGTCTTCTACAATACGGATTCCGCGTATCGGCAGACGTACCCGACCTGGACGAACAAGGGTCAATGGACATCCGTTCTCAACAACCAGATCACGCTGGACGCTTCATACAGCACTTGGCGAAACAAAACCGTTTATACCGCTCGCGTGAATGAGTATCCGCGATGGGATCTGGATACACAATTAAAGCGTGGCGGGCACGTTGGAGGCACGACCAACCATCGGAGCCGATGGCAATACCAATTCAAAGTAGGCATCGTGACGGATGACTTCATCACCGGATCCCACAACATCAAAACGGGTTACACGCGCGATGTTTACCACAACGGAAACGACGAAGAAGGAACCGTAGGACAGATCGTTCTGTACTTCCGGAACGGTTTTAGAACTCCTGCTTTCATTGAAACTCTGGATGGTCCGTTCACAACTGAAAACAGAATGAGAACGGACGCCATGTTTATCAATGACACCTGGAAAATCAATTCAAAGCTCACCGTCAATCTCGGGTTCCGTATCGATCGAACGACCCCGAATTACCCCAATCAGGAAAAAAAGGGGATCAGCCAATTCCAGCCAAAGCAGGTTGTTCCGGCGCGAAGCGTGATCACACTCTATGGTCCCGTTCCGCGCTTTTCTCTCATCTATGACCTTTTTGGCGACGGTAAAACGGCTATCAAGGCCAGCTATGGCCGGTATTCACTCAATCCGGAGGACGCGCTTGCTGCTTCGGTGAATCCCATGTCGCTGACCACGACGCGCTACGTATGGGACGGCCTGGCGCCTGCAGCAAACTGCTACTTCACCAACTGCTTTT
>CAZIPZ010000126.1:0-1915 GCA_964541075.1 uncultured Solibacteraceae bacterium
CCACGAAAGCGACAATGACAAATGTCCAGGCCAGCTCGGACGATTTCAAAGAAATCAGTTCGAAAATCAACAGCGGCAAGGGAACGATGGGAGCTCTGGTCAATGACAGGAAGTTTTACGATCAGCTCAACCAGACGACCAAACAGGCGCAAGTGGGCGTCACGGCGTTTCAAGAAAACATGCAGGCGCTGAAGCGCAATTTCTTTCTCAAGGGTTTTTTCAATAAGCGCGGTTATGAAGACTCCAGCGAACTGACCAAGAACGAAATCTCGCATCTGCCGGCAGGCCGCCAGGTAAAGAGGTTCCGATATGACGCCGGAAAAATGTTTAAGGATGCGAATACCGCGAAATTCAAAAACGAGAAGGCGCTGAAAGAGGCCGGACAATTCCTTCAGCAGCATCCGTTTGGAACCGCAGTGATTGTCGCATCCGGCGGCATGAAAGGAGATGCGGACGAGGTGCGTGTGCTGACGCAGGCGCGAGCCATGGTTATCCGTGACTACCTCGTCAAGAACTTCAAGATGGACGACACTCGCGTAAAGACCATGGGCATCGGCAAGAACGAACGCGTTTCCGCGGACGCTGGTGCGGTGGAGATCTTGATCTACGCACCCGGCGCCCCGGGAAGCTCCGCGCAATAGCGCCCGTTCCTCCTCTGCACTACAATAAGGCAATGCCTCGAACGGTCTACGCCGAACCCGAACTTGAAGAGGTAACGGGGGAGCAGCGCGAAAAGCTCTACCACGTCATCATCCTCAACGACGACGAACACACCTTTGATTACGTAATCGAGATGCTGCAGGCCGTGTTTGGATTGTCCTACGCCGCCGCTGCAGCCCACACCGTCGAGGCGGACGCCACCGGGAGCAGCATTGTCCGGACTTGCGGACTGACCGAAGCCGAGAAGAAGCGAGACCAGATTCATGCCTACGGTCCGGACCCGCGGATGCCGAATAGCCGCAGCTCGGTGACTGCGCTGATCGAACCAGCTGAATAAATGAACCTCCGACCGATGAAAAATGAAATTTGGCTAATGAATGATGACGATTAGGCATTGGAACGATGAGATATTTCCCGTTAGGTTGTAAGGATTGGCGACGCACCGCACATTAAATTCTTAAGTCATACATGTTGTGTGGCTTAACGTTTATCGAAACACCGTTCAGCCTTCTTCCGCCGTCGCTTTATCTTACAAAAACAACCCGGGCCCACTCCTACAAATGAACCGTCACGGATAGCCAAAACACCCTTCCCTTCAATGAATTAAAAAAGCGCTACTCTTTTGGCGCCCTGTTTGCCTTAGGAACCCCAAATTTCTTCTCAGAGAGGCTGAAAATGATGAGTAAGCGCAATTTCCTGGTGTTAGTAGTGCTGCTGCTCACGATGAGCGTTAGCGCTTGGGCGGACTCTACGGGGTCAGCCATTAGAGTCTTGTTTTTGGGATATCAGAACGACATCGATCAGATTGATGCAGTTCGCCTGGACATACTGGGTGCTGATTCGCGTTTCGATCACGCCAACAGCGGCTCATATGACGGAATTGTTAGCGGCGACCCAACCCTGGCGGATTTGACACCTTATGACTCTGTTCTTGTATGGACAGATTTCGTTCCAAGCGATACGCAGGCCTTGGGTGACGTGCTGGCCGATTATGTCGATGGGGGCGGACATGTTGTACTTTCAACGTTCTGGGGACAGGAAGCAACGGGTGGCTTTAGCACGGGTTCAGGCAGGATCAACACAACGGGATACAATCCATTCACCACTCCGGAGTTCGATGCCTACATTTCTGCGTCTTTGGGTGTTTACGACTCTTTAGATCCCTTGTTTCAAGGAGTTTCTACACTGAGTGCGTCTACGTATCGTGGCGATTATCTCCCTGGTTTGGATGCAGGCGCGACTCTCGCTGGTGAAT
>CAZIPZ010000126.1:1925-11636 GCA_964541075.1 uncultured Solibacteraceae bacterium
GATGGGAGACCACTAGCAGGCTATAACTCAGCAATGAATGTTGTGGCTATCACCTTGTTTCCCAACAACGCAAACTTCGGCCACATAACCGGGGACTACCAGCAGCTCTTCCGCAATGGGTTGGCTTTAGATGTTGATGGAACACCGAGTGTTCCCGAGCCCGCTACGATTTCACTGCTGAGCTTGGGCCTCTTGGCTGTGGGTGGCGCCATCCGAAAGCGAGCCCGATAGAACCTTCAGAAAATCTCCCCCATCTCACCGCAAGGAGAACCCTCTCCTTGCGGTTTTTCAAATGACAAATGAAATTGATTGATTAACCGATGGCCGATGAGAGATCGCCCGCCTGGCGGACCGGCATCCAACCTGCTTGTTGCATGGCCGTGATGCCGCATTCCAAAGCAGATGAAACGGAAGGCCGCCTCATTCGATTCGCGATTGATATCGTCGCCATTGTTGGGCAGTTGCCACCAGGACTTCAAGGTAAGCACATCGCTGGTCAACTTCTGCGCTCCGGCACTGCAGCAGCCCCGAACTATGCGGAGGCGCGCGCGGCGGAGAGCCGCGGCGACTTCATTCACAAATTGAAGATCGCACTTAAGGAGCTGAACGAGACGGCGGTGTGGCTGCGTGCACTCGAAGGAAGTTTTCCGATCGACGCGGATGTTCTCAATCGACTCTTGGCGGAAAACAAGGAACTCTGCAGGATGATGGTTGCGTCGATACAGACCGCGCGACGGAACGATAGCAGACAGGCCTGGAGGGCGATTTCTCATCGGCCATCGGCTAATCGTCATCAACCATCAATCAGATTTCATTTTGGAAGCTATTTTTCGCCCAAATACGCCTCTTTTACGCGCGGGTCCATGGCCATCGCCTCAGATGGACCCTCCATCGTGATTGATCCGGTTTCCAGCACGTAAGCTCTGTGAGAATGCTTGAGTGCGGCATTCGCATTTTGTTCAACGAGAAGGATCGTTGCTCCTTCTTTGTTGATCTCGTCGATGGCGGCGAAAATGGTGTGAACCAACAACGGGGCCAATCCCAAAGAAGGCTCATCCAGCAACAGCAGGCGCGGCCTCGCCATGAGGGCGCGGCCGATGGCAAGCATCTGCTGCTCACCGCCACTGAGCGTCCCGGCTGATTGTTTGAGCCGCTCCTTCAAGCGGGGGAACAATGTGAACACGCGATCCAGTTCCTTCGCGTTCTGTGATTTGTTGGATTGAAGGTAGGCGCCCATCTCCAGATTTTCCGAAACGCTCAGGTTGGCGAAGATCGCTCTTCCTTCCGGCACCATGGAGATTCCCATGGCGGCGATTTGATGCGTCGGAATGTCATTCAGCTTCTTTCCCTCATAGAGCACATCACCGGACCTTGCCGGCACGAGGCCTGTGATGCTGCGTAGCGTCGTCGATTTGCCCGCGCCGTTCGCTCCGATGAGAGTGACGATTTCGCCTTTTTCAACATGCAGGTTGACGCCCTTCAGCGCTTCGATCGCTCCGTAATTGCTGGATACGTTCCTGAGCTGCAGCATCAGGCGCCGCCCAAATAGGCTTCAATGACCTTGGGATTGTTCTGAATTTCTTTCGGACTTCCCAATGCAATCGTTTCGCCGTAATCGATCACCTGAATCTTTTCGCAAACTCCCATCACCACTTTCATGTTGTGCTCGACCAAGAGCACCGTGATCTCGAACTTGTCCCGGCTGGAACGGATCAGATGCATCAGCTCGATGGATTCCTGCGGATTCATTCCTGCAGCCGGCTCATCCAGCAACAGCACCTTGGGATTCGTCGCCAGAGCTCGGGCAATTTCAAGTCTTCGTTGCGACCCGTAGGGAAGATTCAAGGCGAGTTCATGCGCTCGTTTGTCCAGATTGAAGAGCGTCAACAATTCCATCGCGTCGCGTTCGATTTCGTTTTCTTCGGATTTGAGGGAGGGCGTCCTCAGGATGGCGTCGATCAAGCTTTGTTTTTTTCGCATGTGACGGGCGATCTTCACATTTTCAAGAACTGTCATCGTCCGAAAAAGTCGGATGTTCTGAAACGTGCGGGACAATCCAAGTTTTGCGATGGTCGAAGGTTTGTATCTGTGAATCGGCTTGCCGTCGAGTTCGATTGCGCCTTCATCCGGGGTGTAGACGCCAGTGATGAGATTGAAGATCGTCGTCTTGCCTGCGCCATTCGGTCCGATAAGACCGTAGAGGTCTCCTTGGTTGAGAGACATCTGAAGGCTCTTTACGGCGACAAGGCCTCCAAACTTCTTGCTGCAATTCCTGATTTCCAAAATCGCCATATTGTTCTGGGCGGAAGGCCGGCTATCCCCGTCCTCCAATCCATTTTCGCGTTCCGATAAGGCCTTGGGGCCGATAGATCATGATCAAGACCAATAAGACGGCAAAATTGACCAGACGGAATGCCCCGAACCCTCGAAATACTTCAAGTGTGATCGTGACCAGAATTGCGCCAAGAATAGCGCCCTCGATGCTTCCGAGCCCGCCCACGACAATCATGATGATGAGATAGAACGATGTCGTGAAGAGAAATGAATTCGGATGAAGATACATAGTGAAATGCCCGAACAGGCCGCCGGCGATTCCTGCGAACATTGAGCTGATCACGAACGACAACACTTTGAAATGCGTTGTGTCCACGCCCATGGCTTCAGCGGCAATTTCATCATCGCGAATCGAGATGAACGCGCGTCCGTAGCTGGAGTTGACGAGGTTATGCACGGTCACAATCGTGATCAAAACAACCAGGTACACCCAAAAAAAGTTGCTGAGCTGTGGAATTCCTGTGAAGCCGCGCGACCCGCCGATCGCATCGATGTTGAGAATCAACACGCGGATGATTTCACCGAATCCGAGGGTCACAATGGCCAGGTAATCGCCGCGAAGCCGCAAAGATGGTATGCCAACAGCCAGTCCGGCGACTCCTGCGACGGCGGCCGCCGCCGTGAGGCCGAGCAGAAGAAGAACTGCGCCTTGGACGACGACTGGGAGAAATGAAATGTGAGTGCGAATCGAGGGCCCGGCGTAATAAACGAGAGACGCGGATGTATACGCGCCTACTGCGTAAAAGCCAGCGTGGCCGATGGAGAACTGGCCGGTGTACCCATTAATGAGGTTCAGGCTGACCGCAAGTATGATGTTGATTCCGACCAGAATCAGGACCTGATAGTTGTAGGCTCCGATCAAATCTCGCAGGCTGGCTTGCAGTCCGGCAAGGACGGCGAGCGCCACGAGCCAGAAAGCCCATTTCTTCATACCTTCTCAGTCATTCCTTTTCCCATGATGCCGGTCGGCTTCAGAAGGAGAATCAGAACCAGGATCACGAATGCGATGGCATCCCGATACGTGGATTCTCCATAGCCGACAGCCATGACCTCCGCCATACCGATAATCAGGCCGCCGAGCATGGCGCCCGTGATGTTGCCGATTCCGCCAAGCACCGCAGCCACGAATGCCTTGAGGCCCGGCATAACACCCATTAACGGATCGATTTTCGGATACATGAGTGAAACCAGTATTCCTCCCGCGGCGGCGAGCGCAGATCCGAGAGCAAACGTGAAAGCAATAATCCTGTCGGTGTTGATGCCCATCAGTTTTGCCGCATTCAAGTTGAACGATACGGCGCGCATCGCTTTTCCCGTTTTCGTCTGGTGAACGATGAGGTTCAGAAGCACCATCAGGATGATTGAAACGCCCAGGACCATCATCCTTTGGCTGTCGATGCTGAGGGCGCCGAAATTCATCACCCGGGTGGGAATGATTTGAGGGAAAAATTTCGGATCCGCACCGAAGGCCTGTTGTCCGCCGTTTTCAAGAAAAAGAGAAACCCCGATCGCAATGATCAGCAGCGCCAGATGCGAATGCTGGCGGGCCGGACGAAGGCCAGACAACTCGAGGATCACGCCGACCGCGATGCCGGCTGCGGCGCCCATGGCCATGGACATGATTGTTCCGCGCATCAATTGGCCTGCGCCCGCGCCCAGAACACCGAGCCAGAATGCGAGCGTGAACCGTGTGACGCCGCGGCCCGGCCGATAGGCAAATCGTTCGATCAGTATTCCAAGGCCTGCGGATAGAGCCATGGAACCTAACATGATCACCACTGCGCTGATTGTCGATGTCCCTAAATTGGATTGAATGAGGCGGCTGTTGGCCAGGTAGTAGCCCATGAACGCGCCGAACATGTAGACGTCGCTATGAGCAAAGTTGATGAGGCGAAGAACGCCATAAACCATGGTGTATCCCAGAGCGATCAACGCATACGCGCTGCCCTGGGATATTCCATTGATGAGTTGCTGAAGGAAAGTTTCCAAATCCCGAGCTACGGATTGATAGTTTCGACGTAAACAAGCTTTCCGTCTTTGACCTGCAGAACCACGGCCGGCTTCACTGCGTTGCGCGCCGCGTCCAGTGTGATCTTGCCCGTGACTCCGTCGAAATCCTTTGTCGCGGCGATTGCGTCACGAACCTTCGCAGGCTCAGTGCTGTTCGCCCGGCGCATGGCGTCAAACAGGACCTGAGCGGAGTCATAGGCGAGGCCCGCCAGAGCGTCCGGAACTTCGCCGAAACGGGTTTTGTAGTCGGCCACAAACTTCTGAATTGCGGGGCTCGGATCGTCCTGGGAATAGTGATTCGAGAAATACGATCCGTTGATGTCCGAGCCGCCGATTTCGATGAGTTTCGGCGAATCCCAACCATCACCCCCCAGCAGGGGAACGTTGATCCCGAGCTTCTTGGCCTGCCGTGCGATGAGACCAACCTCCGTGTAATAGCCCGGAACAAAGATCGCCTGGGGATTCTTCGATTTGATCGACGTCAGTTGGGCGCTGAAATCGGTGTCGCCTTCACTGTAACTTTCGTCGGCAACAATGCTGCCGCCCATTGACTTGAAGTTCTCCGCAAACACGTCCGCCAGCCCGACAGAGTAATCATTCTTGATGTCGCGCAGCACTGCGACGTTTTTGACTTTCAAGCTGTTGTTCGCAAACTTGGCCATGACCTGTCCCTGGAACGGATCGATGAAGCAAACCCGAAATATGTAGTCTCCAACTTCAGTCACTTTGGGATTCGTTGACGAGGGCGTGATCATCGGAATTCCGCTTTGTTGAGCGACAGGCGCGGCGGCGAGCGTGCGCGAGGATGCGACCTCGCCGAGAAGCGCGACGACGCCATCCTTATTGATGAGCTTGGTCACGACTGTCTGCGCTTCCTCAGGTTTGCCTTGATCGTCTTCCACAACGACCCGGACCTTTTTGCCCAGAATGCCCCCTGCCTGATTGACCTGATCCACCGCCATATCGATTCCGTTCTTTGTCGAAATGCCGAACGTTGCGGTTGTGCCTGTCAGGGATCCGTATTCCCCAATCACGATTTCATCGGCCTGGGACGTCTCTTGAGTGCTGCCGCACGATGGCAATACGAGTCCACCTGCGAGCAGAGTGATGATGAGCCACAGTTTGGATGTCTGCATGACGTCAAATGTACAGCGACTTACGAGCGCGAGCAATAGAAGAGCCAGTTGCGACCGAAAGCAGTAAACTGGTGATCCAAGAATGGTTGAACTCGACGCTATTTTGAAGGACCTGGATCCCTGGCCGGACGTGGCCGCCATCGTAAACATGGTCCTGAAAAAGGACGGACTTACCGGCTTTACAGTCATTCTGCGCGCCGCTTCCGGTCAGGAGCAGTTGGGCCTTGATGGAGGCGTGGCGTTTAAAGCGGTGCATGATGGCCGTTTGTTCGAGTTCGCATTTGATGTCACCATCCGCGAGGATGCACCGCCAGGACTGCTTCCGGATCTGGAGACCTGGGCCGAGCTCATCATCATCGACAGAATCCAGCAATACCTGAGATCAACCGAAAACAACAAGAACGACGACGGCCTCCTCATCTGAAATTCGAAGAATGACAGGAATCATTCTCACCGTTTCTTGGGGGAATCCAGCCCCTTGAATATGGCCCGAAGTTTGCTAGAAGTTTGAGTTCGACGTTTTTCAGGAGGACTCATGGGAAGGGCGAACATTGCCATTGTTGACGATAGCCACGATGTTCGAGCGATGCTCAAGTTTGTGTTGAATGAATGGTATTCAGTGGAAACGTATAGCGGCGCTCGCGAAGCCTTCGACGGAATGAGAAAAACAAGGCCCGATGTACTCATCGTCGACATGCTGTTGGCCGATTCTCATGGGCTGGAGCTGGGACGATGGATGCGCGCAGATCCGCTGCTCCGATCCGTTCCAATCATAGGTCTTAGCGGCCTGCCATATGATTCCCAGATCTCGACAGAGGTGACTCGCTTCCTAAGCAAGCCTGTGGACATTGACGAACTTCTCGACGCGATCGAGGAAGCCACCGGGAAAACGGTGCAGACTCCCCGGCCGCGATCTGGCAGAAAGGTCGGTTAGCGCCCGCCTGATCCGGTAATGTGGTAACCAGGCGCCACGTTGCGGTCGAAATTTCAGGCTGTAATTGTTCAATGGTGAGAACGTTGAGGAGGAGACATGGACCACTTGGGGACGCCCAACAGCTCGATCAAGATCTCCGAACTTCTGGGCCAAAAGGTGATTGGCCAGCCAACGGCCATTAATGGGATCGTATCCGCGATCAAGATGTATCAGGCGGGGCTGGCGCCGGCCGGGAGACCTGCCGGCGCATTCTTGCTCCTCGGCCCGACAGGCACAGGGAAGACACGAACAGTCGAAGCCCTTGCTGAGATTCTTCACAACGACGCCCAAAGGGTTGTAAAGATCGATTGCGGCGAATACCAGAGTGATCACGAAGTCGCCAAACTTCTTGGCGCGCCTCCCGGCTACTTGGGACATCGTGAAACAAAGCCGGCGTTGACTCAGGAGCGGCTCGATGAAGCGATGACCCCCGGCTGTAAACTGTCGCTGGTGCTATTTGACGAAATCGAGAAGGCTGCACCTGCCGTTTCAAAGCTCCTTCTGGGAGTTCTCGACAAGGCGAAGCTGCGTCTCGGCGACAACAGCGAGGTTAATTTCGATCAAAGCATCATCTTTCTGACCAGCAACCTCGGCGCTCGCGAAATGATGCGCGAACTTCAGCCAACCTTGGGTTTCCGCCCCTCAAACGCCGCTCCATCCGCAGTCATCCAAAAACTCGAGGCGATCGCGATGAATGCGGTTCGCAGGATGTATTCTCCTGAATTCATCAATCGAATCGATGCTGTGATTACTTACCAGCCGCTGGGTTCCGAAGCTCTGGCCCTGATTCTGGATCAGCAGATCACGGATTTGCAGGAGCACGTCAACAATCGGCTCGGCGCCAAATGCTTTCATATCGAAGTGCCTCAGGATGCGCGCGCATTCCTGCTCGAAAAGGGAACCAGTCCGGAGTATGGTGCACGCGAACTGAAACGTGCGATCCATAAGCATCTGACGCAGCCGCTGGCGACGCTCGTTATTGAGTCGAAGGTTCCGCCCAAGTCCACCGTCCGCATGGCCGTCAGCGACGACAAGGAAAGACTGACTTTCGTTACGGAGGGCGCGCCCGAAAAATGGGCGCCGGTCCATGCGCCGACGGTGTTGATCGTGGACGACAACCGGGACTTCCTCCGTCTGTTGTCGCTCGAACTCGCAGAACTCACGGACTGGAGAGTGAGAACAGCGCAATCTGTGGCAGGGGGAAAAGAAATCTGCAAAGAGCAAATGATTGACTTTGCACTGCTCGATTTAATTCTGCCCGACGGAAATGGAATCGATCTTGGAATCGAGTTGAGAGGAATCGAGTCGGGCGTTCACGTTGCGATCATGACGGGCGGCGAGCTTGGAACTGCTGAAGAATCCGAGTCTCGCAAACAGGGATTCGACATCGTGAACAAACCATTCCTGCCCCAAACCGTGATCAGTCTGGTGAACGAAAGACTGGCGCGGTTGACTCGCGCCACCGCGTAGGGAAGGGGAGGGGGAATGGGCAATTTCTGAACTGCAAGAAATTGCTCACTGTCCCCTTCCTCCTTTTAAAATCTTAGAACGAGCTGTCCGAAAACATTCCGCTCAACGGCCGTGATCGCGCCGAATTCCTGATGCTGCTTGTGCAGCAGATTGCGGCCCACAATGGAAAGATCGATATCCTGTCGAGGCGTCCATCCGAGTCGCACGTCGAGTTCGGTGTATCGTGGAACCGCTGGGCCAGGCAAGCGATCCACGAAACGTACGGCGGCGTCGAATTCCAAGTTTCGCGGCAGGTCCCCTGCGCCTCGCACAAAGAACTGATGCCTCGGGTCGTTGCCTTCAAGCGTGCTGTTAAAGAAATCCGTGAATCCAGGATCTGGAGTCAGCCGCTTGAACAGATACGAGTATCCCGACGTGATGCGCAGCCGTTCCAGCGCATCATAGTTGAAAACCATTTCAGCGCCGTACGTTCGCGCATTGAGGTGGTTGAATATCCCGACATTGGCGGGAGGAGAACGGAGTTCAAGGCTCCGGACGCGATCGTAGAAATTGTAGAAGGTGGAGATATCCAGACTGGCTCTGGTCGTGACTCGGCCGCGATAACCCAACTCCAGAGCCCCGAGTTCTTCTGCTTCAAAGTCTGGATTGCCCGATATCACCAACGGGGGAGGCGTGAACCGGATATCGCTGTCGAACCGCGTTGGTGTTCGGACGGCCCGCGTGAGCGCTCCCCAAATCTGCTGATCCGTGCGCCAGAGCCAATTCGCGCGAATGCTCGGTTGAATTTCGAATCCACTGAAATTGTTGTGCTCCAATTTCGATCCCACGGTTAGTTGCGCTCGGCCGCCGAAATACGACAGTTCGTCCTGTAAAAAAGCTGTCCATAAAGGATACGAGCGATCCTGCGGCGTGAACGTGAGCACCATCGTGGGACGAGTCTCGTCTCTATTCCAGCGATACTCGAAGCCCCAAATCAGGTCGTGAGGTCCTTTTCTGAACTCGTGCTGAATGTCCAGGTCAGCCGTCCGTTGGCTGAAATCACTTTGCAGGGGGACGCGACGATAGTTTCGTTCGAAGTAGGCTTTGATCTGGAAGTTGGATGTTTGCGAAATACGTCGGGTCCAGCGCGCCAGGACGTGACCTCCGAGGAGCTTGGCGTCTTCGCGCAATCGAATGCCTTCCAGTCCGTTGTACATATCGCCTTGCGCTGTCAGATCCGCCGTAGGCGTGCTGCTGTCAATTCGGAAACCTGTATGGCCGATGCCAATGCTGTCCTTGGCGTCTTCACCGTTGATCAGCTTAAGTTGGTCCCGGTAAACGAATCTGCCATAAACGCGATAGCCGGCGTCGCGCCCGAGTGATCCGCCGTATCGAATCGAGGTCGCCGACAGGTCTTCGGCGCCGCCTCCCGCCTGGGTAAGGCGCCCGCCTCGCGTTTGTGTCGTGTCCTTGGTGACAATATTGATGATGCCGTTGATAGCGTTGGATCCGTATAAGGTCGCGCCCGGGCCCCGGACGACTTCGATTCGCGCAATATCTTCCATGACCATGTCATGGATCTCCCAGAACACGCCGGAGAAAATGGGTGAATAGACCGTACGGCCGTCGATCATAACGAGCAGTTTGTTTGCTGCGCTGGAATTGAAGCCGCGCGCGCTGACCGCCCAGGCGCCAGCGGCGGACCGCGCAACCTGAAGGCCTGGAACCATGCGCAACGCCTCAGGGATGCTCGTCACCCCCGCGCGACGGATATCCTCGCCCGTGATCACCGTAACAGCCGCCGCGGTG
>CAZIPZ010000127.1:0-11602 GCA_964541075.1 uncultured Solibacteraceae bacterium
TATCTCAGTACATCGCTTGCAACGGCGAGAGCGGGGTCCATCGGTGCGGGCTTTCTCCCGGCGAGACACACCGCGTTGGATCTGAATGCATTGACCGTGTTTGACACCTTCGGCGGAAACAGTGAAGGTCTTACGAAGCTGCTCGAAGAGCGGTGGGCTCGGCTTTCGGCCTTGTCGGAGGCTTCTCAAGGCGAGTGGATGTCACTCGGCAAGGGCGCTAGCGATTACAAGCAATACTATCGTGATGCGTATCGCATTCTGAATGATGAGCGATGGAAGAAAGTCTTCCAGACGTCCGATGAAGAGAAGCAGCGGTACGGGGACGATGAATACGGCCTTGGCCTTATTCTCGCCAAGAACGCCATTGCCGCGAATGCTGGCACTCGGGTGGTGTACATCTATGACGGCGATCGTTGGGATCAGCACGCCAAGATCTTCGACCGCTCCCAGAGATTGAATCACTATGCCAACTGCCTGCGGTGGGACAAAGGCTTCTCCGCACTGTTGAAGGATCTGGCCGCTATGCCAGGAAGCCAGCCCGGGAAAACTTTGCTTGATGAAACCATCATTGTTTCAAAGAGCGAATTCGGTCGTACTCCAGACATCAACCCCGTTCTTGGGCGCCATCATTGGCGCTACATCTACACCGGATTGCTCGCCGGTGGCGGAATCAAGGGCGGCCGCGTCGTCGGTAAGACCGATGGCTCCCAGGTTGTGGACACGGGTTGGAAACACAAGGATACGCAACCGGAGATGGACAACGTCCTTGCGACGATCTACTCGGCTCTCGGAATCGATTGGACCAAGAGAGTTACGAATACCCCGTCGGGTCGCGACTATGACTATGTCCAAACGGCTCCCATCGGCGGATCGGAATTCATCGTTCCCGATTCGATTGACGAACTGTTTGCATAATGTTCGCAGGAGATTTCCGATGAAGAACACCAGTCTTATGACGGCCGCGGGCTTTCTTCTGATGGCCCTCATGCTGCAGGCCGCACCCCAGGCTGGGGTGCAGTCTGCAGCTAAAGACGACTCACCGGCGGGGATGGCTCTCATCCCTGCTGGTAATTTCTGGATGGGTCGAAGTCATTCTTTTTTGTTTGATGAGTTGAACTGGACCTTAAAGCCTCGGCTCGATGACCGTCCGGTTCATCAGCTCTTCGTTGACGCGTTTTACATGGACAAGTACGAGGTGACGAACGCGGACTACGAGAAGTTCACAGAGGCAACCAAGCATGAAAAACCGTGGCATTGGCCCGGCGGAAAAGTAACCGCACAGCTCGCCAAGCTTCCTGTCTACAATATTACCTGGCAAGACGCGAATGCATATTGCGCCTGGGCAGGGAAGCGCCTCCCCACTGAAGCCGAATGGGAAAAAGCGGCGCGGGGCGGTTTCGAAAGAAAGCTTTATGAATGGGGCACGGATGAATTGGCTTATCCGAAGCCTGCTGCCCCGGCGGGAGCCGCAGGAGCACCGGCCGCTCGAGCCGGCGGTGAGGAATCGGCGGACAAGAAGCGCGCGCATTATGGCAACCCGCTTGGACCCGCTCCGGTCGGTTCTTATCCCGAAAATGCCTATGGCTTATTCGATATGACCGGGAACGTTTGGGAATGGGTCAATGATTGGTACAGTAAGGATTATTACCTCGAATCGCCCGAGAAAAATCCCCAGGGTCCTGAGAACGGTGTCTACAAGGTGGCCCGGGGATCCGGTTGGTCCAGCACGGAGGATCTGCCCCAGCGTAGCATTTTGGGCGCTCATTATCGAAATTACGCGGATCCGACCCAGACCAGCAATGTGCTCGGATTCCGTTGCGCCAAGTCTCCGGCAGCGTCTCAAGTGACGCGCTAGGTTTTATCAAGAAGGGACCCGCAAAATGAGACAAGCCATTCTCTTTAGTATTTGTTTTGCAGCACTGAGCGCGGTTGCACTCTCGCAGGGACAACAAAAGGCTCCGGCGACCGCCGCTCCCAAGCCCGCTGCTGCACCTGCCGCTAAACCCGCCGCAGCGCCGGCGGCCAAACCTGCTGCTGCTCCGGCCGTAAAGCCCGCCGCTCCAGCGGCTGCCGCTGCACCTTCGAAGCCGGATCCAGCTGCGGAAGAAGCCCAGAAAGCTCTCAAGGAACTGAACCAGATCAAGGCCGAACGAAAAAAGGCTGAGGACTTCGTTCATGAATGGTTCCGGCGATGGAGCGCCCTCGATGGAAAAGATGAGACTATCAATGCACTGATGGAACTCTACAATCCTGACGCGGTTTTGGAGATGGGGCCGAATGACCGCCAGCTCGGTGGCGCCGTGACCTACGAAGGCGACAAACTGATTCGAAGAATGGCCCAGGATTTTAGCAAGACCTGGAGCACCATCGCGTACCGTCCGGCAATGCGCACCATTGATGAGAAGACTGCTGAGCTGATCCAGGTCAGTCAAGCGCCGTGGGGCGCTACGCAGATTGGCGTCGAATTCACCGGCGGCCAGGCAAATACGGACACGAAGAAGAGGTACATGCTGCGCGGCGCCGCCTTCTTCGAACTCGAAAACGGTAAGCTTTCCTACATGCGTATCTATATTCCAAAGGATGAAATGCTGGAAATTACCGGTCCGACTAGCGTCGGTATGTAGACACTCGATCTTCAGGGGCCGCAAAACGGCCCCTGGGAGATATAAGTTCCCTCCCGCAATCTCTCCTCAATTCCTATTTCGATCAGCAACCGGCATTCTGCACGGCGACGCGCCTCGCGACTATCGGCCGACCTCGATCTCCATTTTCCTGCGAAGCGCCTTAAATCGTTGACACTGCGAAGCATTGATGGTTGACTTGAACCAGCCAACAAACCCTGAATTTGAAAAGATCATGTTTTAACGAGACTGAACCTGTTCAGCCCGCACGACTCGGGAAGGCGAACCGGTTCATCATCGAAGCCTAACAGTTGCTTTTGGGATGTGCCTGCAACCGGGCGTGTGAATGTATGTCTCAACCAATCGATCCAATGGATCCATAGGAGGTCAGATGCGGCTTTACGGGATGAAATGGATTCTTCTGTTAGTCGCTGTCCTGAGTCTGTCGCTCATGGCACAGACGACAGGACAGAAGGAGCCCAAAGAGAAGATGGGCGCAGATCAATTCGAAGATGCTCACCGGGGCGTCTTCTCGAATCAGACCGACAGGGCGAAAGAGGTGAGCCAATTCACGGTCCAGATGTCGAAAGCAATGCCAAGCTCTGCCGAAAGCCTTTCAAAGATGCCTCGCAAGAACTTCATTGATGAATACATCTTTGGTCGAATTGAACGAGATGGAATACCTCATGCCGCTCTGAGCTCGGACACGGAATTTATTCGTCGTGCATACCTGGATGCAAGCGGCCTGCTTCCCTCGCCTGAGAAAGTGCGGGAGTTTGTTGCCAGCACTGATCCCGATAAACGCGACAAGCTGATCGACTCACTCATAGGCGCCGAGGAATTCGCCGAGCAGTGGGCTTGGTTCTGGGGCGATTTCTATCGACTCAACGACCTGTCCGGCAACGGCAAGAATGCATTCCAGCAATGGACGAAGGACTGGCTGAAGGTAGACCGTCCCTACAACAAGGTCGTCTCCGATTTGCTCGTTGGAAGCACGAAAAGTTACGGCGTCGTGCCGCAGCTTGCGTTTCTGGCGCGCATCCTGCGAAATAGCGGTCTAAAAAACCGCGATCTCACCGATCCAAACAACTATGCCGCTACGGTGAATCGTCTGGATGCTATCGATGAAATGAACGTCGAGATCTCCAGAATTTTTCTTGGCCTGAACATCGATTGCATTTCCTGTCACGATGGCGCCGGGCATCTTGAGTCCGTGAACCTTTACTTGTCTGAGAAAACTCGGCAGGAGTTTGCTCAACAAGCGGCGTTTTTCGGAAAAGTTCGAATGGTCGGCATCTATAACGTCGGCGCTACCGAACTCGTAATGGACGACATGGCCAAGGGCTATGACACCGGCAACGACGCGCCCTTCTTTACAGACAGCGAAAGCCGCTTTCCCCGAACCGGCGAAGCTTATGAGCCGGCGTTCCTTTTGACCGGAGAAAAGCCACGTCCTGGCATGAATCCCCGGGCGGAATTGGCACGCATGATCACTACAAACAAGCAATTTAGCCGAGCGACAGTGAACTTGATCTGGGGCAAGCTGATGACCTTGGGTTTTGTGGAACCATGGGACAGTTTTGATCTGGCGCGAATGGATACCAAGAACGCGCCTCCCAAGCCTTGGGGCATTCAACCGACGTATCCCGAACTGCTCGAAGTTATGGCGGACGACTTCCAGGCGAACAACTACAGCATGCATCACCTGATGAAGACGATCATGAAGTCGACTGCGTACCAACTTTCTTCAAAGTTTGCCGGGGAGTGGAAGGAAGGCTATACACCTTACTATGCGCGCAAGTATCTACGCGTTATGACTGGTCCGGAAGTGATTGATTCGCTCGCACAAGCCACGGGCCGTCCCTATCAATTTGCATTCGACGGCGTGAGGGTCCAACGTATGAAACAACTGAGTTATCTCGGCGATGTTCCAGCGCGAAGAGCTGGACTTGCGAATAACAATGCGGCAGGCCCGAACGGCAACGCTAATCCAGGGCAGGGCGCCTATGCGTCTCCGCCGACGGCCGGCAGAGACGGCCTGGACATCAGCAGCATCTCGAACGCGTTCTTTGGGACTAACCGTGAAGGGCCCGTCCCGACAGGAAACCGCGCCACCTCGTTGCAGGCGATTCTGTTGATGAGTTCTGGCTTGGTCAATAACAGAGTTCTTGCAGAGAACGGAAGTCGAGTGCAGCAGTTAGTGGAGTCTCCGCTCTCGAACGATCAAATTGTTGAAGAAATGTATCTGGCGACATTAGCCCGATGGCCGACGGCCAGTGAAAAAGACTCAGCCATTCGAGACTTCGAGTTCGGAAAGGATCGCAAGAAGGCGGCCCAGGACCTCCAGTGGGCGTTGATTAACGGTGTTGAATTCGTTCTGAATCATTAACGTTTTTCGAGGGCGGCCTGTGAGCCCGGGCCGCCCTCCTCTCAATTATCGCTCCGTGAAGCGATCTTCCCTCCTATTTTCTTCCGGTTTCCATACTGAACGGAAGCCCTTCTGGCGAAACCCAACGCCTTGCAAACATTGACAGGTAACGGCTTTGGTGATTGACTGGGAAACTTGAGGACACCAACCATGCGGCGCCTTATGAGGGTGCGGAAGCGGAAACCGTTGCCTGTGATGGTTGCAGGAATCTTCGCTTCGTTCTCAATATCTGCCCGACTAGGCGCATTCAAAGCACTTTTTGTTGCGCTTGTAATGATCTGTTGCTCTGCGAGCACGATCGCGCAATCTAGAGAGGCGAGTGTCAATTTTCCCACCTCAGGGTCTGGCCAGGCGCAATCGCTCTTCATCCGAGGCGTCGTCGCACTCCACAATTTTTGGTATGAGGAAGCGGCGGACATATTCCGGCAGGCGCAACGACTGGATCCCAACTTTGCGATGGCTTACTGGGGCGAGGCGATGACTTATAACCACCCATTGTGGGCGGAGCAAAATCTGCAGAATGCCCGAAGGGTGTTGGCTCGCCTTGGGGCGGATCAAGCCGCACGCGCCGACAAAGCTTCCACAGCGCGCGAAAAAGCATATCTGGGCGCAATCGAAATTCTGTTTGGAGAAGGCGATAAGTTCGCGCGGGATGTAGCCTACTCCAGGGCGATGGAGAAATTGTCGCAAGAATATTCGCAGGACGTTGAGGCGTCTTCATTTTATGCACTCTCTCACTTGGGTACGGTCCGTCAAGGTGATGTGGGATTTGATAAACAGGCGAAAGCGGCAGCCATTCTGGAAAAGATTTTCGAGAGCAATCCAAATCATCCCGGCGCCGTTCATTACATTATTCACGCGTACGATGACCCCGAACATGCGCGACTAGGCCTGGCCGCTGCACGGCGATATGCGGAGATTGCCGCTTTGGCGCCACACGCCTTGCACATGCCGTCTCACATTTTCGTGCAACTCGGCATGTGGGACGAAGTTGCAAGCTCAAACGAAGCCGCGTTCAAGGCCTCGGACGACTGGGTCAAAGCGAAAGGTCTGTCCATCACGAGGCGCGACTATCACAGCTTGTCCTGGATGCACTATGCGTACCTGCAGCAGGGACGCTATTCAAAAGCCAGAGAGTTGCTTGCGATGATGCGGCGTCTCGCCGAAGTCACAGACGATTACGAGATGAACCGTGTCTATGCATCAATAGCGGCAATGTACGCCATAGAGAACGGGCAGGAGCAAAGCGTTGCGCTGCCAGGCGAACGGTACGACGAAGTTGCGGGCGTGCTGCTCGCTAAGGGAGTCAGTGGCGCAAGAAATCGAAATCTCGTCCAGGCGCAGAAGGCCGCAGCTGCATTGCAGGCATTGAGAGCGCAGAATGAGGCTCGCGGAAACAATTATGTCGCTCTTGTGTACCGCATCAATGAAAACGAGATTACAGCTTCAATTCTTGCAATGGATCAGCCCGAAAAAGCCGGTGAGTTGTTGAAAGAGACGGTTGCGCTCGAAGCCCGGATGGATCCTCCTTCGGGCATTCCCGAGCCAATGAAGCCTTCGGCCGAATTGTACGGCGAGATCCTTTTACAATTGAAGAAACCGGACCTTGCCGCTGTGCAGTTTGAGGCCGTTCTGCAGCGCATGCCCAATCGGTCAGCGGCAGTGATTGGCGCTGCTCGAGCCTATGCAACAATGGGCGACCAGAAGTCCGCCGCAAAATACTACTCTCAATTTCTGAATACCTGGCGTCTAGCCGATCCGGATTTGCCGCAGTTACTAGAAGCGCGGTCTTTCGTAAGCCGCTCGGAGGCTCGTTAAGCATTTGAAAGATCGCTCACGGTCCCGCTGGGTTGTCCGCTGGGCCGACCTGGTGGCGCCATGCATTGAACTGACGCCGCTAAAAGAACACGAGACTTTCAATGAAGAGACAATGTTTCGCAGCGTTCTTTCCCTATTTCCGCGACCATGATTTTCTGCTCAGCAAAAAAGTCCGAAATCGTTTCAGAAAGAAACGGACGGCTCTACCTCCCCAGCGCTTCCTTCGCAAAAGCATCGTCCGGCTTTATTCGGAGAACCCTTTGAAAATATTCGACTGATCGATCGGACCGCCCTTGCTTGGCCTCGAGGATGCCGAGATTGTTTAAGGCGACCGTATTGAACGGATCCAGCCGAATGGCTTCGAGATTCGCCGCCCGCCCCGACTCCAAGCGTCCCAAAGTAAGTTCGGCCGCGGCGAGCGCCACATGGGCTTCTGCGAGCTGCGGTTTACTGCGGATTGCCTGACGGAAAGCTTCAGCAGCATCCTCGATTCTTTTCAAAGACAGGAGCGCTATTCCTAGATTGACGCGGGCCTCCGCATGACTCGGATCCAACGCCAAACCGAGCTTGTAGTTCGTGACTGCCTTGTCCTTGTCACCAACACCCGAGTACGCCCCGGCAAGCTGGAAATAAACTTCAGCTGAAGACTTTTTCTGTTTTTCGAGGAGCTCGATAGCGCGTTTGAGGTCAGCACCTCGGGAGAGCGCGAGTCCCAGATAAAGATCCTTTTCCGCAACCGGGAGGTAAAAAGCTAGATCGCCCTTGTACGGGACACGCGCGGATTCGGCCTTTTGCTGAAGTAAATTTCCGGGCGGGTTGCGTTGAATGTAGTGGTCCGTCATGACGACGTGAATGATGTCGTCTGTTCTCCTTTTCGGCATGTGGCAGCCGACGCAGTTTTCGCCGTGCGACAAATTCGTGTTATGGCACGTCGCACATTTGGCGTTGAAGAATGTTTGGGCGTTTTCGGCCGGTTTGTGAGGATCGTGACATGTCGTGCAGGTCATTTCCGATTCTTGAAAGCAGAGAGAGTTTCGGAGCCTGTAGGCCTGATGCACAATGTTGAATTCTTCGTTGCCCCGCTTTTGCGGATAGTCGAAGTAGGCTGCGTAGTCCTCCAGATTCTCACCGGGACGGAATGAAAAAATGGTGCGGTCGAGTTTCAGCACCATGTTCGGCAAGGGCGCGCTGGTTGTTTCGAGGTGGCATTGCATACAAACATCCATTTCAAGCTTCCGCCCTAGCTTGACTGGATTGACAATGTTCGCTGTGCTTGGATTGTTGATGTGACGTTCACCGGGTCCGTGACACCGTTCACAGTCGACTCCAGATTTCATCTGTTGAGGAAATATCGAGACCTGGGACTCGGATCGATCGGCTCCGGCGGCAACGGGTGGATAAGCGGTGTGGCAAAAGACGCAACGATAATTTATCCGCCGGGAGAATCCTTCGTGGTCAGGCCGGTCGTATCCAGGCGCTATTCCCCATGTCCCAGTTTCCGCATACCACGCAACCGGCAACTGAAGCAGCTCACCAGTCGATGATCGATGCAAATAATCGCGTTCGTGATTACCGGAACCGATGGTGAAGTTGATCTCGACTTCCAGACTGTTTATTTCGCGTCCCTCGGCGTCCAATTGGTACCTGCGTTGAAAATATTTTCCATCTCGGCGGGACATCACGAAGTGTTGGTTTGAGGGTTTGTGATAAATGCGGTTGTTCTTTTCCCAATCTTCGAGCGGCTTTGCCGTTTCGATCGGTCCAAACGACTGGGACATGCTGACGCCTTCGTAGGTTTTCGCGATGTCGGAGTGGCAGGAAATGCAAGCTTCGCTTCCAACGTACCGGGCCGGCGTCTGGCTCGAGGCGATGAGAGTCGCGATTATGAAGAATCCTGCTACAGCCACAAATTTCATTGCCTAGCAGGTTACTGGAACCCAAGCGCGGGGGCAAGTTGGGGCGGACCCTTAGCGCCCCCCCACCCTGCGACCGACCTGTTGGGTCCAAGCGGGACTCGCGGTGTATTGTCGTCCGTCGTTAATCCACGGGCGATTTTCCTATTGACAGATTCTGAACCCCATAGATAATGACGCATCGGTTTTCTGCATCTTGTGGGCTCAGTCCGAATACTGGGTCCGCCATTGCGGTAGCCTTGTCGTTATCGCCTTCTACTGGCTCCCCACTAAAACGTCATAGACGGGGCTGAATCCTCTTATCAACGCGAATGTGTGCCGTGCAGCATGTCCACCGAGGATAGCGGTACGGCAAACGCGAATGTCTGATCTAAGGGTGGGACCGGAACCGCCAAGTGCCACTTTCCATCAGACTCCAGAAATTGCGCCGTTCTTCCGCTTAGCGGACCGTTCATCATGCGACCCTGATGAAGGTTCTCAACAGTCTCCATAACCTTCATAGGCAATCTTGCGCAAATCGCAGCCCTCAGAGCATCGATGTCCCTGTCAATCATCGCCACCGGATCAGGAATCCCCGCGATACACAGAACGCCGGGCAGGATCAATACTGAGCGCCGGCGGTCGAGCGCGAATTGCGCGAAGATGGTCGAAGTGGGAATCTTTCCAATTTCGGCAGGCGGAGAAACCGAACTGTCAGCAGATAAAACCGGTATTCCTAGAGTGTCCAGTTCTGCTGCGACGATCGGGGCAAATCCAGATCTAACCAGAACGACATACCACTGTTTTTCATCAATAGCCTTCATGGCTCTCTCCTCATGGTGCATCTTCAGTCACCACGATAATCTGACAACCGTTGACAAACCTTTCACAAGTGAAAAAAGACACATTTTTCGTATCGACAGCAACTTTCCCGAGACGCTCAGGCCACTAAACGCATCAAGGATCGTCGTCGTCGGTCCTCACTTCCGAACTCGGAGTTTTTGAGGGAGAACCTGCATATCCTCAGCGCCGGTTTGCGGCAGCGCATGAACGAGCGCGTCCAGCAGACTGGATGATTCCAACGAATTTGTGATTTTCAGATGCCAGGAGGGTGATCAATGCTTAGATCACAGGGTAAGTACTTCACAGTCGAAGAGCGGCAGCGAATTGTGGTGCTTTTAAAACAAACGGACCTCAGTATCGCGGACATCGCCGCTAGAATGAGGTGCAGCCGCAGCGCGGTGGCTTCATTGAACAGAAGGTTTCAAGTTCGCGAGTACGATGGACGTCGCAGTCATTGGGTTGTGGCATGCGAGAGGGAGGCTTCATCGAGATAGCAATTGCCAAGAAAGTGGAATTTGGGGGGGAACTGAGCGTCTTTGTCGCCCGTCACCCCGTAAAAGGAACGGCCTTTAGGTGTGCCGTTCTTCTAGTTTGTGCTGCTTCGGGGCCCACATCCGACGGTCCAATCAGCTGGCGACATAGTTTCGCCTAGACTCTCGCTCTTTCAGTGACCAATTGAACGCTGCCGCCAATCCTACATAATGGTTTCCATCTGGTCGCCGCGGGAAGAACCAAACAACTTTGAGAAGCCTTGGCGCGTATGAACCACAAGCGCAAGGATTTCATGTGAGGCCGACCATTCCAGAAGAACGAAGGGCGTTTAAAGTTCGAGTCTCTCTTCCTGAATTGCTTCAGGGTGAGGTAAGGCTCAAAGCAGGCCTTGTCACGACACTGATAAGGCTCGACGAGTGGTTGGTCTCAGTCCGCAGTGATCGCTGGGATTGGGCGGTTACAAAGCTGCCTGAGTCTGAAGGCTTGTCCCCTCAAGCGCTGATGTTCCTTGCCGTCGATGTCCTAACAGAAGAAGCATCTGGAATCGAACGCGATCTCCTGCGCAAATCCATGCTCGAAGCGGTGTTCTCCATTTCAACGCTGGAGCCGCAATTGAAACTTCGACAATCGCAGTTTAAGGACAGGTTCTCGCGCTTTGTCGACGTGTACGGGCCAGCAGAGTTCATGCAACGGTTCCTTGCATTGCATGTGTTCAACGTTGTTTGGTTTCAGATATGCGACTTGGTTCGCGTGAAAGCCAAAACGAATGCGGATTTTCTGGCGAAAATGAACTACGTTGAGCGCAGTTGCCGCGATGCAGTGTTGCGTTCCTGGACCAGCCAAAAACTTCCTCATCCCTTGACTCACGCCTCAGCCCAAGAGCTTGTGGACGATATTGCGAAACGCCTTTGCTGCGGTGCATAGAGAGTGAGCTTTATGCTTGCGAATCCCTGAAAATCCTAAAGATTTGCCTCCGACTGTACGAAAAGAAACACTGGATCAGTTGGCTTTTCGACCCAACTCGCACAAATGTAAACAACAATAATCTAGTTGTTGACAGAACGCCTTGCGAATGGAAAATGGAAACCCGACATGATTAAGAATACGGCTGGACTTGGACGGCAGGCCGAGAGGCTTCAGTTGCTCGCGAAGGCTATGGAGGCGCAATGAGCGAATTATGGTATGCGTTGCACGTTAGAGCACGTTTTGAGAAGTATGTGCAGACACATCTTCAGGAAAAGGGATACGAATCATTTCTTCCGACGTATACATCCAAGCGGAAATGGTCCGACAGGGTGAAATCTCTTTCTTTGCCGCTGTTTCCCAACTACGTGTTCTGCAAGTTTGATGTGCATTCGCGTCTCCCTATTCTGATCACACCCGGGGTCAACTTTATTGTCGGAGTCGGACACTCTCCTTCCCCAGTTGCTCAAGAAGAAATTTTCGCGATCCGCCAGGTCCTGGACTCAGGCATGGCAGCGCGTCCTGTGCCCTATATTGGCGCTGGT
>CAZIPZ010000128.1:0-11579 GCA_964541075.1 uncultured Solibacteraceae bacterium
CGACCGCGGCCGCTACTTTCGCATAGTCCAGAGCCTCTTTAAGGGAATCCGTCCTTGCCGCCCGGGAGCCATCTACGGACATCTCCAGGTCAATGGAGAGGCGCTGTTTCATGGTGCGCTCTTCACTGGTGACTCCAATAGCGGCCACACAGTCGATTCCTGCAATGAGAATGTTGTCCATTATCGATCCGTATCGTCCAGAGGCTCGCGTCCGGCGAAACCAGTTTCAATATCGTGCCAGTATTGAATGGATTCTTCACCGAGATGCCAGCAGAGATAAACGACCTTGCCGCGACGCATATAGGGAAAATCGCACAATCCTTTGTCGATGTCCTTGACAAGAACACCCATATCCTTCACGTGTTGCATCAACAACATAAGCTGCGAAACGGATTCGACATACGTCACGCCATACTTGCTATATCCGTCAAATGGAGCGCTGTCGCGTGCTTTCTGGATCTCCGGATGGAGTTCCTTGATTTCGCGCCAGACCTCCCCGACTTCTCCTAGGATGGAGCGCAGTTTGGGAATCAAACCATTGGCTTCGCTCAGCGTAAAGATCCGTTCTTCCATAAGACTAAGGCTCAGAGGCAGGCCAGGGCGCCGATCGTTGCAACAGCGCAACTAGTGTTCGAGCCACTTTTCGGCTTCGATTGCGGCCATGCAACCGCTGCCAGCCGCCGTCACTGCCTGCCGGAAAATAGGATCCTGAACGTCGCCGCACGCAAACACGCCAGGAATGTTCGTTCGCATGGAATCCGGATGAGTTTTGATGTAACCGCGTTCGTCCAGATCGATTTGGCCGCGAAAGATCTCGGTGTTGGGATTGTGGCCGATGGCGACGAACAACCCGGCCACTGGCAGATTCGAGACTTCTTGGGTCTTGATGTTCTGAAGCTTCAGACCCGTCACTCCTGTTTCCTTGTCGCCCAAGACTTCCTGTACCACTGTATTCAGGCGGAATTCGATTTTCGGATTTGCAGACGCGCGATCCTGCATAATCTTCGACGCACGCAGAACATCACGGCGATGAATGACGGAGACCTTGGTTGCAAACTTCGTCAGGAACGTGGATTCCTCCATCGCAGAGTCGCCGCCGCCTACTACGGCGATCTCTTTGCCCCGGAAAAAGAATCCATCACACGTGGCGCACGTGGAGACTCCATGCCCCATCAACCTCAATTCAGATTCGATTCCAATCAGTTTCGCGGATGAGCCGGTGGAGATCACTACCGTCTTCGCGGCCACTTCCTGATTCGCATAATAGACGCGGAATGGATGCTGAGTGAGCTTCACGGCATGGACGTGACTATTCACAATTTCTGTTCCAAATCGCTGCGCCTGTTTGCGCATTTCGTCCATGAGTTGCGGCCCCATAATGCCGTCAGAGAATCCCGGGAAATTTTCTACGAGCGTTGTAAGCGTCAGTTGTCCGCCGGGTTCTTTACCTTCAATCAGGAGGGGCTGCAAGTTGGCTCGCGCCGCGTAGATAGCCGCGGTCAGACCCGCGGGGCCCGAGCCGATGATGATCATATTTCGCATGAATCCTTCTCCAATCCAATGAGAATCCCATAAGGTACCATAAGGTGCGCACTATGAAACTTCGAACGTTCGACATGGAGAGATGGCAATCACGCTACGAAAATGCAGTCGCATATAATCTGTCGGAAAGCGGCGTCCATCCATTGACTGCGGCTGAAATCGGCGCCTCGGCTGAAGAGTTGCTGCATCGTCGTCTTGGGTACTGTCAATCCAACGGTTCCGAGCGCTTTCGTTTTCTGGCCTCGTCGTTTTATGCCAACGCCACCGAACGAAACATCCTCGCAACGATCGGGGGAGTCGAAGCAAACTTTCTTGCAGTCTCACGTTTAGTCCAGCCCGGTGACGAAGCCGTGCTCATCCTTCCCAACTACATGCAGGTGCACGGACTGGTGGAGAGTCTGGGGGGGCGCGTCGTTCCCGTGTGGCTGAGCCCCGCAGAACAATGGCTTCCGGATCCCGACGAAATCGCCGGCAAGCTGACCTCCAAGACGAAAGTGATCTCTCTATCGAATCCCAATAATCCCAGCGGAGCTGTGATCGGGCTAGATCGCATTAAGGCGATCGCTCGCGCCGCGGACCGCTGCGGTTGCTGGATACTGGCGGATGAGGTTTATCAAGGAGCAGAACGCATTGGTGATCGGACGCCGTCGTTCTGGTCGCAATATCCACGGACACTGGTCACGCAGAGCCTATCGAAGGCCTACGGCGCGCCAGGAACGCGCACCGGTTGGCTCGTGGGCCCGGATGAAATGATCGAGGAGCTCTGGGCCTTCGCAGACTACGTGAAGATTTCTCCACCCATGCTTAGCGACGACATCGCATGCCGAATTCTCGAAACGCGAGAAAAGGTCCTCGAACGAACACACAGCATTCTTAACAAGAACTGGTCGATGCTCGCAGCCTGGCTCAATGAACGGCGATCCATGCTCGAATATATTGCTCCAAGCGCCGGCGCGATTTGTATGGTGAAGTACCGACATCAGATCAATTCAACGCTGTTGGCAGAACAGCTCAGGCTTCAAGAATCGACACTGATCGTCCCAGGCGATCAGTTTCTGATGGACGGCTTCATTCGTATTGGCTTCGGTATCGAACCGGCGATGCTGGAAAGCGGACTCGCTCGGATCGGCGCGCTACTGGATCGTCTCTGAAAATGGATGGGAAGCACCGAGGACCTTCGAGAAGACTACCTAAGAGTTCGTGATACACTCGCTGGCGCCGACGCACTTACAACATGCAGATCAGTTGAAAGGTCGGCTGTCAGTCAAACGCGCCCGTAGCTCAGCTGGATAGAGCGCCGGACTTCGAATCCGTAGGTCGGGGGTTCGACTCCCTCCGGGCGCGCTTCACCGCAAATTACGTCTTCACGTCGGTGGATGTAGGATCTAGTCGTTTGAGGAGCGATTTCGGCCTATAAAAGCGGGTGCTGCAATGCTCACACCGATATGGAAGAACGAGCAACGCCCGTAGCAGCCAATCGATGATTCCCTTACGCCTCGAGCGGCGGACGTTCACCGACTTACACCGCGGACACGAAAGAGTCATGTTTTGATCCTCCCTGAAACTGACAGTCTCTCTGCTCGTATAGAAACCGTGGCATGCGCTCCTTAATGTTTCCTTGAAATCAGCGCTGGCTCGGCTGCGCATAGCGGCCTTTGTATCGTTCCACGATAATGCAACCTTACACCATTTGGTGGAATGCCTGACCAACAAATATGCGCTTGCCGCCGGATATCGACCGACACTCGGCTTCCTTGATCGCTGATCGTTTCGCATGATAACGTCGCCGTCATGAACCTCCCTCTGAAGAACTCCGCGTTGATGACGGCAATATTCATGGCGGCGCTATTGCTTTCGTCGTGCGTTGCAAGCTCAGCCGATTCGGTTTTTTTTGGAAGGACCGACCCCCCGGATGGAGATGTTCTTCGTTACGTCACAGGCTCCGAGCCGGAGTCGCTTGATCCGCAGATTCCTTCAGGCCAGCCGGAAGCGCGAATCGTGATGTCCATATTCGACGGACTCATCGAATATGACCCGAAAACCATGGAGCCAATACCGAGTCTGGCCGAACGATGGGAGGCGAACAGCGATTCTACGGTCTTTACGTTCCATCTACGACAGAACGGAAAGTGGTCTAACGGGGAACCGATCACAGCCGACGATTTTGTGTACACATTCCGCCGCGGCTTGAATCCGACCGTCGCTGCTCGGAACGCGTATCTCTCGTATGTCATCAAGTACGCGCAGGGATACAACGAAGGTGCACATTTTGTACGCGACATCGCGAGTGGCGCATTCGATACGGCCCCTACGAGTGGAGATCGACTCATCGTTCCTCAGGAAGGGAAGGCGGCGCCTGGCAAAGAGCTTGTTCCGATCAAAGCCGAGGACATCGGTGTTGAAGCGCCGGACAGCCTGACAGTTCGAGTAACGCTCACACAGCCAGCGCCGTTTTTCGCCGGGATGATGGCGCACCAATTCTTCAGGGCCGTTCCCAGGAAGGCCGTCGAGGCGCACGGTTCAGCTTGGACTCGGCCGGAAAACATCGTGACCTCTGGTGCATTCACTCTTAAAGAGTGGGTCCCTTACGACAAAATCGTTGTTGGGCGAAGCCCGACGTTCTGGGATGCGGCGTCCGTCAGACTCGATGAAATCCGCTTTTATCCGCTGGAAGACACGACCACGATCATGAATCTTTACAAGGCGGGAGCGGTTGATGCGACGCTGAATCACTCCATTCCGCCCGGCTGGCTGGACGTCATACGAAAGCTCAAGGACTATATGGATGCGCCCGAGCTTGCCAACGAGTACTACCAGATGAATGTGAAGCGGCCGCCCTTGAACGACGTTCGCGTCCGGCGCGCCTTCAATATGGCGATCGATAAGGTCGCATTAGCGCGCTTCCGCGGCGTCGCCAAACCTCTAACTGCGTTTGTGCCTGAAGGCATCCTCCCGGGATATCCACAAGAGAAGGGCGATTCCTTTGATCCAGAAACTGCGCGCCAGCTCATGATCGAAGCCGGTTTTAAGAACGAACAGGGCCAATACGACGCAAGCAAGTTTCCGGCGAGCGAAGTGGAAATTACTTACAACACGTCCGATACACATCGGCAGGTCGCGGAATTCATTCAGGCGGAATGGAAAAGAAACCTCGGCATCACAGTCACGCTGAGGAATATGGAGTTTCGTACATTTCTGGTCACCCGCGCCAGCCTGGACTACCAGGGTTTTGCGAGATCCGGCTGGGTGGGCGACTACCTCGATCCCTTTTCCTATCTGAACATCTTCTATACGCCTGCGGGAGACAATGGAACCGGCTGGTGGGATCCAAGGTATGTTGAAATGCTCGACGAAGCCAACCGCACGCTCGACCCACAACTGCGATACCGGAAACTCGCGGACGCAGAGGCGTACATGTTGAAGGCGCAGCCGGTTATTCCTCTGATGACGCGCTCTACGGACTGGATGAAAAAACCCTACGTGAAAGGGATGTATCCCAATCCGGGTACGATGCACGCGTGGAAGTTCGTCTATATCGAACGCGACTCTTCGAAATGGGACTATGGCGTCCCCAGCATGACGCCCTGAGATGCTACGCTTCATTCTCCGACGCCTTTTCGTAACGCTCCCGATGGTGCTGGTCGTCGTTTCCATCACCTGGCTCCTGATCAGGCTCGCCCCGGGGAACTTCTACACAGGAGAGCGCGCGATCCCGCCCGCAATTGAGGCTAACCTCAGAGCAAAATACGGCCTCGATCGTCCTTGGTTTGTGCAATACGGAAAGATGATTTCCAACACGTTGCATGGGGATTTCGGAACATCGCTTCGATATGAAGGGCAATCCGTGAACGAAATTCTCGCTCGAACGCTTCCTGTTTCCGCCGCAATTGGTGTGATGGCCTACATCCTGGCGCTGGCGGTAGGCGTGTGCACGGGCACGCTCGCTGCAATGCGGCAGAATTCACGATGGGACTACGCGTCAATGGCGCTTGCGATGCTGGGGATATCGCTGCCGAACTTCGTCTTAGGCCCCCTGCTGGTGCTTGGTTTTTCTTTAGCGCTCTACTGGCTGCCGCCCGCCAGGTGGGACGGCTTTCCAAGCCGAAGCATGGTCCTGCCGGTGATTACGCTCTCTGCGATTTACATGGCTTATATCGCACGCCTCACCCGTTCGGGCATGCTCGAGGTATTGCGGGCCGACTACATTCGGACTGCACGGTCCAAAGGACTTGATGAGCGTAATGTAGTTCTCAAACACGCCTTCCGCGGCGGGATACTTCCAGTCGTTTCATTCAGTGGTCCGGCTCTCGCGATTCTAATAACCGGAACGGTCGTTGTTGAAAGGATCTTTGCGCTGCCCGGCCTCGGACAGTACTTTATCAACGCCAATCTGAATCGTGACGAACCATTGATCATCGGCATCGTTGCTTTCGTTTCAATAGTGATCCTGATATTCAACCTCATTGTGGACGTGGCATACGCGTTCATCGATCCTCGCATCCGCTACTAGGTTGACTATGGCCAACGATCAGATCGTGAAAGGTACATCGCTGTGGAAGGATGCCTGGCGTCGCCTGATTCGCAACAAGCTGGCTGTTGTTGGGATGACGTTGACGGCCTTCATTGTGCTTGCTTCCCTGGTCGGTCCCGTGATCATTGAGAACCTGACCGGATACACCTACGATTACATACCGTCGGACTCCGCGCTGGTGAAATCCTTCCCTCCGTTCACTGCGCCCGATGGCTCATTTTCATGGGCTCATCCCATGGGAACGGATAATGCCGGCCGCGACATTCTCGCGCGTGTGCTTCTTGGAGGCCGAATCTCATTAATGGTCGGAATCATTTCAACGCTAGTGTCACTGATCATCGGAATATCTTACGGCGCAACCGCCGGCTATATCGGCGGGCGGCTGGATGACGTCATGATGCGGATCGTGGACGTTTTGTATGCGATTCCCTACATGATGGTGGTCATTGTTCTTCTTGCGATGTTCGGCCGGCAGACAGCCGTGGGTCAACTTATGCTCTTGTTCGCCTCGCTTGGCGCAGTATCTTGGTTGACCATGGCGCGCATTGTTCGGGGCCAAGTCATTTCATTGAAGAATCAGGAATTCATTTTAGCGGCGCGCGCCACCGGAGTTCGCACAAGTAAGATTATCTTCAGACATCTCGTGCCGAACACCATCGGCCCTGTCGTTGTGTATGCCACGTTGACTGTGCCATCAGTCATGCTGTTAGAGGCTTTTCTTTCATTCCTTGGACTCGGTGTTCAGGCTCCGCTGGCGTCATGGGGAAGCCTCGCTGCGGAGGGCATTCAAAACATCGCCATCTTTCCATGGCAACTGGTCTTTCCTGGCTTCACCATGGCCGTCACGTTGTTTTCCTTGAACTTTCTCGGTGACGGCCTTCGCGACGCACTCGATCCGCAAATGAGGAAGGCGTAACCCCGAACGTCTAATGACAAATTCTGAACAGAAATTGCTTTCCGTGCGGAACCTGCGCACATATTTCCGGAGCGACGACGGTGATGTGAAGGCTGTCGATGGAGTGAGCTTTGATGTCGAACGCGGCAGGACGCTGGGGATCGTTGGCGAATCGGGATCGGGAAAATCGGTAACGAACCTGTCGATTATCAGGCTTGTGCCTACTCCGCCTGCCCGCATTGTTTCGGGCGAAATCATCTTCGATGGAAAAGACCTCCTGTCATTGCCGGACAGAGAGATTCGGCGGATTCGGGGCAAGCGCATTTCAATGGTTTTTCAGGACCCGATGAGTTCGCTGAATCCGTTCATGCGCATCTCAAAGCAACTGATGGAAATGACTCAGCTTCACCTGGGTCACAGCGCAGACCAGGCGCGCGAACACGCCATAAAGATGTTGGAGTTGGTCGGAATTCCTGAAGCGCGCCAGCGTGTGGACGATTATCCACACGAATTCTCCGGTGGGATGCGCCAGAGGGTGATGATCGCAATCGCGCTTTCTTGCAACCCCGAGTTGTTGATTGCTGATGAACCCACGACTGCCCTTGATGTAACGATCCAGGCGCAGATTCTCGACCTGATCAAAAAGCTGAAGAAGGAAACGGGATCGAGCGTCATTCTTGTCACTCACGACCTTGGAGTTGTTGCCGGAATGGCCGACGAGATCATCGTTATGTATGCGGGAAAGATCTTTGAACGGGCCAAGACGTCGGAACTCTTTCGTCTGCCGGGCAATCCATATACGAAGGGGCTTCTTCGTTCAGTGCCCGACCCGACATTGACGACCGTTGAGCTTTATCAGATCCCCGGTCTCCCACCGGATCCTGGCCACCTGCCTCCGGGGTGTCCATTCGCACCTCGCTGCGAGAGGGTTCAAGATATTTGCAGGAATGAATCTCCGCCGTTGGTCACCCTTGCGGCGGGACACGAGTCGCTTTGCCATTTCGCAGAAGATGTGTATTGCGAATCCCAACAAGAGCGCGGCTACTCATGACGCCCCTTATTTCAGTTCGAGATCTCAAAGTTTATTTCGGCGGCCTGAAAGCGGTGGACGGCGTAAGTCTCGACATTCAGCCGGGCGAGACTCTCGGTCTTGTAGGCGAATCCGGCTGTGGCAAGACAACATTCGGCCGCGCCTTGCTTCGTTTAATACAGCCGACGAGCGGCAGCGTAACTTTTCGGGGAAAGGACCTCGCTCAGCTTTCTGGGCGCGCTTTGCGAAAGGAGCGGCGGTACTTTCAGATGATCTTTCAGGATCCGTATGCCTCGCTGAATCCGCGAATGACCGTCGGAGAGATTATTGCGGAGCCTATTGATACGTTCAGACTGTTGAAGGGGCCCGAACATGACGACCGCGTTCGGGAGCTCATGGAAACGGTTGGCCTCAGTCCCAGGTTTATCAAGCGATATCCGCACGAATTCTCGGGAGGTCAGCAGCAGCGGATTGGAATTGCGCGAGCGTTGGCGGCAAATCCGGATTTCATCGTCGCCGATGAACCGATTTCCGCCCTTGACGTGTCCATACAAGCACAGATTATGAACCTTCTGCAGCGGCTGCAGCGTGAAAGGAATTTGACGTTTCTTTTCATATCTCACGATTTGCGCGCCATCCGCCATTTGTCGGACCGAGTGGCCGTCATGTATCTGGGAAAACTGGTAGAGCTTGCCGATGCCAAAACCATCTATAAAGATCCGCTGATGCCCTACACGAAAGCGCTCATTTCAGCCGTTCCTGTGCCTGATCCAGCGATTGAGGCCAGCCGCAAACGTATAGTGCTGGAAGGAGACGTTCCGTCACCGATCAATCCACCGATGGGATGCCGCTTTCACACTCGCTGCCCATGGATGGCGCCAACTTGTAAAGAGGTAGTTCCGGCTTTGGAAGAGATGAAGCCGCAACATCTCGCGGCTTGTATTCGCATCAGCGCCGAAAAGCCCGATATCGAACGTCAGTAACGATGCAAGACAAACTTGGGCGCACCAGGGCGTCGCATGCTCCGTTTCTCAGAGCCGCTGGACGTCCCCGGCGCGCATCACTCAGTTCGCCGCCTGCCCAGCGGGACCAAGTGTCAATGTGTTTATCGGCAAAATCGCCGTATTCATGAGTCCAATTTTGTGGTTGTTAGGTTGAAAGGACTTTCGCGCTAGGCAAGCTGAAAGCGGGCAGCTAATTGCCTTTTGTATGAGACGAGGAGCGGGATGTTGACCAAACGGTCACGCGATTTCGGCCTTCACGTTTGGATTGATAAAGGGCGCGGTCAGCGTAACTGATCAGATCATCCTTGGTGATTGAATCATTGGGTTCAGAGCAGGAAACCCCGAGGCTCACGCTGACGCACACGGTTTTGTCGTCGGCTTGAATGGGATGACGTTGGAGGGCGGCGCGACACGATTCCGCTTTGATTGCCGCACCCGCCAGAGGCGTTTCAACCAAGACGATCGCAAACTCTTCGCCGCCGTAACGTGCGATAATGTCGCTGCTCCGCGTGTTCTGCAGGAGGAGCTGTGCAATCGCTTTTAACACCGCGTCTCCTCGTTGATGACCGTACTTGTCGTTAATGCCCTTGAAATCGTCAATGTCGATCATGATCAGCGACAGAGAATGCTTGTGACGGCGAGCGCGGGACAATTCACGATCTAACGCCTCTTGAAAATAGCGGTGGTTGTAGAGACCCGTCAGGCCATCACGAAAAGCGGCGATTCGTAGACTTTCATTAGCTGTCTTAAGCTGAAGAGCGAGCCGCTCAGCTTTCTGCTTCGCTTCCCGATGTTCGATGACGAGCATTTCGTAAGACATGTTTAGCCGGCTGAGTTCGTCGTTGGCCTCCTGAAGAATCTGCGAATACGGAAGCATTCGGCCTGGCTCGATGTTGAACTGATTGAGCAGTTCGACAGTGTCTGTAGCGACTTTGTCCACCAACGCATTGACAGTCGCCTCGTCGAGTTTGAAAGTGTTGACGAGAATCTCGTTGGTCGCACGTGCGTTTTTCATGCTGCCCCCCCCATGGTAGATAGCCGACAGGCGATCCGAGGCATGGAGCAACTGGCACAACTGTCGGTATTGAGGAGGAGCCATTTCTGGCCTATGGTGAAAACGAATCGGTACATACACCGACTCCGGCAATCCCCAGTTTTCCAGCAACCTCGCTCCGATCTCGGTGTGATCCACGCCGAAAATCTGATTCTCAATTCGGCTCACTGGCAACCCTGTGACTGCCTTCTCATCGAGAACCGAAAGATAGTCGTCATTTTTGAGCATGAACAACGCCGCGACGCCGATGTCCTGGAGCAGACTAGTAATGAACGTGTCCTCACACTTGAATCCAGCGGCGTCGGAGATCAAGCGCGCGGCTACTGCAGCGGTAATGGACCGCCGCCACAAGCGGTCAAAATCGAATCGCTCTCCTTTGGGTCCTTGGAGCGTTTGAGAGAGCACGAAGGAAAGCGCGATGTTCTTCAACGCGTTGGCGCCCAAGACTCCGATCGCAACGTCGATGTTGGCTACCTGCCGATGCAACCCATAGAAGCTGGAGTTCGCCAGTTTCAGAATCCTTCCACACAGGGCCGGGTCTGATTGGATAATCGACCCGAGATCATGAAAGGAAAAATCCTCTTTCCGCACCGTTTCGAGAATGCTCACTGCAACAGCCGGAGGGGATGAAAGCCTTATGTCGTCTTTAAGCAGAGTCAGAATGGATGACATGCGCTTTCCGCATTCTGTTGATTTGTGTGTTCAATGAGCATTCCTGTCACGATTCAATCCGGGCACATTATGCTCTCAGGCTAAGTATCTCGAAACGATTTATCTGAATCTGGCGGGCTTTAGTCCAGATCCGCCGCCGGATTCGCATCTTTAGTGGAGGCTAAGTTCGGTCCCCTCTGCGAACGCGACAGTCGAGAAGGACCTGTTTTGTGCAGGGATTCGATCAGATCGCGTGACGTCCCACACCGTGCTCGCCGCTTATCAGGTGAAATCCAGCAGTTTCCCCTCAGTGTCGATCCCCTCCCCCAGTTCCTCAATCGTGTCCATCGGATCACCGTCACCCTGGCCGCAATGAAGGAAAGACAAAGTTTTCTGACCTGTTGATGGGCGGAATTCGAATGCCTTTCTCTTTTGTAAGTTGTTAGAATTACGAAACGCGCGCCCGTAGCTCAGCCCGGATAGAGCGTTGGTCTCCGGAACCAAAGGTCAGAGGTTCGAATCCTCTCGGGCGTATTGAGCGCCGGTCTCACAACCGGCGCTTTTCCTTTTGGTTCCAACCTTCTTCATCTCAACGCTCCTGCCTTGGTGGGCAAGAAAAAATCAGTTGGTGGGCAAGTTGGTGGGCAGAAACTTTTCAAATGCTCCTGCCAGCACCTCGGCAGCTTTCTCCATGTCTGTGTCATTCGTATGAACATATGTCTCGGACGTCGTCGACAGTTGGGCATGCGATAGCTGCAACTGCGACAGTTTGATGTCGCCCGTTTTTTCACGAATGATGCTGCCTCCTGTGTGTCTAAAAATATGAAATCCATGCGTCCCAAGTTCGCGATCGATACCGGCTTTGTCCATGG
>CAZIPZ010000129.1:0-11508 GCA_964541075.1 uncultured Solibacteraceae bacterium
GGTTTGCGTTCGAATATGCTAGAAAGTTCAGACGCGAAAGGGTCACTGTTGTACACAAAGCGAACATCATGAAGAAGTCCGATGGACTCTTCGTGGAATGCTGTCGTCGCGTAGCGCAAAACTATCCGGACATTCAACATGACGACAAGATTGTGGACAATCTCTGCATGCAACTCGTTATTGACCCAGGCCAATTCGATATTCTGCTCATGGAGAACCTGTACGGCGACATCGTGTCTGATCTTTCGGCAGGCCTCGTGGGCGGATTAGGAGTAGTACCGAGTGGCAACATCGGAAACGATTGCGCACTATTCGAGGCCGTTCACGGGACAGCGCCTGACATCACAGGAAAAAACATAGCAAATCCGACCGCGCTGCTTTTGTCCGCGATTATGATGCTTCAGTACATCAATGAATCTGTCGCGGCTGCTCGGATCCAGGAAGCCCTGAATAAAACGCTACTGGAAGGAAAATCCCTGACACCCGATCTTGGTGGAAATGTCGGAACCAGTCAGTTTGCGGATAGCATTATTGAAAAGCTGTAGGCCTTCCGGTTCGGGTGTCCAAGCCATCACAAAAGGTGCCGCCCCCCGTCCACATGTAGCAATTCGCCGGTGATGTAATCGTTCTCAATCAAGAATACTACGGCATTCACTACATCTTCGGGGCTGCCTGCCCTTTTCAGCAGCGTGCGATCAATCGCTGAATTCCGCTGTTCTTGGGTGTAGCTCTCTGGAAAAAGCACAGGACCAGGAGCGATTGCGTTCACTTGAATATCCGGTGCATAACCTTTCGCCATACCCCTGTTCGCAGCGATGAGCGCAGCCTTCGATACGCTATATGAAAAGTATCTGGGCCAGATGATCTCGCCGGCGACGTCCGCTATATTGATAATCTTCCCCCCGCCTCGAAGCCGCATGAGGCTTGCCGCCTGCTGCGCAATGAAAAAAGGCGCTTTGGCGTTCGCGTTCATGTGCGCATCCCACGCGTCGACAGTCGTTTCCTCAGTCGTGGACGGTAAGAATATTGATGCGCTATTGACCAGAATATCGAGACCTCCCAGTGTGGATGTCACAGTTCCCAACATTCGCCTCACTGCATCGTTATCCGTCAACTCGGCATGGGCCAGAACGCCATCGCTGCCCGCTGCGCGCACCAACCGAAGAGTTTCATGCGCATCTCCTTCGCTCGAACGGTAGTGAATCCCAATGCGCGCGCCTCGGCTCGCCAGTTCAATCGCCACAGCGCGGCCAATCCGTTTTGCTGCGCCTGTAATTAGTGCTACTTTCCCTCTTATGTTCATAAACAAGGTTGCCATTATAACTGGCGCAAGTCGCGGAATTGGCTTAGCGATTGCCCAGAGGCTCCATTCCGAAGGCGCCGCCGTTGTGCTGTGCGGACGATCTGCCGACGCATTGAAAAGACACGCGTCAGAACTCGGCGACGAAAGAGCACTGGCTGTGCCAATGGATATTAGGGACGAAAGGAGCGTCCAGGCCGGCGCTCAAAGGATAACTGATAGGTTTGGACGAATCGATATCGTGGTCAATAATGCTGGCGTATCGGGTGTCACACCAATTGATTCCGCAGACACTAAATCCTGGATGGATATCCTGAACACCAATGTCGTAGGAGCATATTTCGTTAGTCGGGCATTTGTGAATCACCTGCGCGATGGCGGACGCATCCTCATAATGTCGTCAGTACTTGGAAAGTTTGGCGTGCCAGGATATACGGCATATTGCACGGCCAAATCCGGGCTAATTGGATTCACACGCGCTCTCGCTCTCGAACTGGCGCCACGAAAAATAACCGTCAACGCGCTTTGCCCAGGCTGGGTTTCTACAGAAATGGCCTGGGCGGGAATGCGTGACATTGCGGCTTCGCTGGGGATCTCGACTGAGGAGTTCAAAACCCAAGCCCTGGCCCGAGTGCCGCTCGGCGAGATGGTAAGTCCTGAAGAGGTAGCGAATCTGGCTGCCTTCCTGGCTTCGGATGCTGGAAAAAATATTACGGGCCAGGCTATTAGTATTTGCGGTGGATCAACGCAGGCGTAGTCAGTCCTTGTATTCGAACACGCCTCGACCGCTCTTCCTTCCAAGCCGGCCGGCTTTGACGTACTCCACTAATAAAGGACATGGTCTGTATTTCTCACCAAGAGTCTGATGCAACAAATTCAGAATGCTCAAACGCGTGTCCAGACCAACCAGATCCACCATTTCGAACGGTCCCATGGGGTGATTGAGTCCGAGCCTCATGGCCTTGTCAATGTCATGGGCGCTAGCGACTCCCTCCTGGAGCAAGTAAAAAGCTTCATTTCCGATGAGGGCATTCATACGCGATGTGACGAACCCGGGTGACTCCCTCACTTCAACAGTGTCTTTCCCCATTTGCTTTGCCACGAATTCAGCCATTCGGTAGGTATTCGCATCAGTCGCCAGCCCCCGTATAATTTCTACAAGCTTCATTTTGTGAACCGGATTAAAGAAGTGCATGCCGATGAATTGCTGTGGTCGGGATGTGGCTGATGCCATCTCGCTAATACTCAAAGCAGACGTATTCGATGCGAAGACCGTACGCGCCGGACACACCTGATCAAGACGAGTGAAGATCTGCAGCTTCAGGTCTATTCTTTCAGGAATTGCCTCAATCACAATGTCGGCATCCCCGGCGGCCTTCTCTAGACTCGAACAAAGCCTCAAGCGTTCAACCGTTTGTTTTGCGGCGTTGGCGGTAACCTTCCCCATCTCAACGCCTTCCTCCAAATTGCGGACTATTCGATTCTTTGCTTCCTCAAGAAGTTTCTCTGAGACATCATTGAGAATGGTGTTGAATCCCGCAAAAGCGGCCACGTGCGCGATCCCGCGTCCCATGATCCCAGCTCCAATGACAGCAACGTCTTTGATATCCATTATTCGTAGAATAGACTAGCGACCTCTTCATGAAAGCAATTGTTTTCCATCAACATGGCGGTCCCGAGGTGCTTCGATATGAAGACATCCCTGATCCGACACCCGCCGCCGGGGAGGTTCTGCTTGAGGTCAAAGCGACGTCGATCAATCACATTGATATCTTTCTTCGCCGTGGACTGCCAGGAATAAAGATTCCGTTCCCTAAGATCGCAGGCAGTGATGCGTCAGGGATAGTGCGCGAGGTTGGAAGGGGTGTCGTCACTCCAAAAGCAGGCGACCGCGTCACCATCAATCCGGGCATTAGTTGCGCGCGATGCGAATTTTGCACCGCTGGCTATGGTAGTCAGTGTTTGACGTTCTCGATAGTCGGTGAGCATATAGATGGGGCTTACGCTGAGCTTCTAAGAATTCCCGCGCATATCGTTCAGCCCATCCCCGATTCCATGTCCTTTGAAGATGCAGCAGCTGCGCCGCTTGTGTTTGTCACCGCGTGGAGCATGCTGATTGGAAAGGGCTCTATCCGTCCGGGTGATGACGTTTTGATCCTCGCTGCCGGTTCAGGAGTGGGAACAGCCGCAATTCAAATCGCAAAGATGGCGGGATGCCGCGTATTCGTTACCGCAAGCACAGACGAAAAACTTGAACGAGCGCGCCAGCTCGGGGCGGATGTTCTTATCAACTACCGCAATGTAGAGTTCGATAAGAAGATCCGTGAATTGACGGACAGGCGCGGCGTTGATCTCGTTGTGGACTATATCGGATCCGACACTTGGGTACGCAGTCTTAGATCCGCACGTCGCGGCGGCCGAATCCTAACATGCGGCGCCACGACGGGTTTCGATCCTAAAACAGACCTGCGCCAGATCTTCTACCGGCAGCTTCAAGTGCTGGGATCAACGATGGGAAGCCATCGAGAATTCCTGGATGTCATGAAGTGTATTTTCCGGGGACAACTGAAGCCTGTGATTGATCGCGTGCTCCCGTTGACGGACGTGCAACTCGGCCACGAACTAATCGAAAACCGAAACGTCTTTGGCAAAATCGTTCTTAAACCGTAGCAATGCATTGAATCCACTGAACGGAAGGAATCTCCAATCCAGGGTTATACCACTTGATCTGAAGTATGATTTTACCGGGGCTCTCCGAAAGCCGGTTGGATTACTCCGTTGGCCTCTTTTCTGATAAGAACACTTTCGATATGCTGAACGCTTGCACCGACACGATGGAGGAAAACCATGCCGAAAACAAATGAGGAACCGGAACATAGCGGATTGAAAGTCGGACAAAAAGCACCGGCCTTTGTCACTCTAAACGATGCGGGTGAAAAGGTCAGACTTAGCGATTTCAAAGGAAAGAAGGTCGTTCTTTACTTTTATCCAAAGGACGACACTCCTGGATGCACCAAGGAGGCGTGCGCGTTCCGTGATGGAATCAGCGAAATCAAAGACCGCGGGGCAGTCGTGTTGGGAGTGAGCACCGATTCCGTGGAATCCCACAAAAAATTCAAAAAGAAGTTCAACCTGAACTTTCCTCTACTCGCGGACCCGGACAAGAAGATTGTCGAAGCCTATGGCACTTGGAAACAGAAGTCCATGTACGGTAAAACGTATATGGGCATCGAACGGACCACCTTCGTAATCGACGAACAGGGGAAGATTGCAAAGGTTTTTCCGAAAGTGAAGGTCGATGAACACTACCAGGAAGTACTTGAAACTTTAGAAAAGTAGTACGACGCGACTTAACGGTTCTTCCAATCGGGGGGGCGGTCATTGATGAAGGCTTCAATTCCCTCTTTCATGTCCGCCGTTGAAGTGAGCCTTTCGAGGTACAGTTTTTCAGTCCTGTCCAATGCCTTAGCGAAGCGATGATCGACCCCATCGCGCAGGGCATGTTTTGCGTACTTAAGGGCGACGGAACTCTTCTTTAGCAGCGCTTCGACATAGCCATCGACCGCCTCATTCAATTTTGAGCGCTGGACGACCTTGTTGACTAGACCAATACGATGCGCCTCCCCTGCGGTGATCCGTTCGCCCAACAACACCATTTCCGAAGCGCGATGAAATCCAATAGCCCGGGGCAACATTGCCGCGGCGACCGGAGGGTAGCAGCCCAACGCAATCTCGGGCTGTCCGATCTGAGCGTTATCGGCTGCCACCACGAGATCACACACCATGGCGAGTTCGGACCCTCCGCCAAGCGTATGTCCGTGAATTGCGGCGATCGTCGCACGATCAGTTTCGTAAATCGTGCGAATGATTTTGTGAAACTTGGATAGCATTCTCTCGACTTTCTTTGGCGCATGATCGGCAACATCGACGCCAGCGGAAAAGGCCTGATCGCCAGCCCCTGAAATCACGACGACTTGAGCTTTGAGACCCTCCACTTCATTCCAAGCTGCCCGCAGCTCTTCCATCATTTCAATGTTGATAACATTCATCGGCGGGCGATTCAAAACGATGCTTGCCACGCGTGGGCCCGGATGAAACTGAATTGTCGAAAAATTCATTGTCGTCTAACAGGCTGTGGCGGCGCCCCGAAACCAAAGGGTTGCTGCATTTGCTGGCCGGATCCGCCTCGTTCCGCTGGAATTCCGCCAAGTGAACCTGCTCCGCCGGGAAAGAAGCCGCCAGGTCCACTGTTAGGTTGAGTCTGTATCGTGTTGTTCGGAAAGCCTGGATTCACCGAAGGACCACCCGGACCTGAATTAGGGTTTGTTCCGGTACCGGGAAGCTGGTTGCCGCCTGAACCGTCGCGCGGATTAACTGGCGCTGCGTTCTGCCCCGGTTGGGCTAAAGCGATGAACTCCCATTCATTGTATTTCGCGCGCTGGTTGTAAACCTTGATCGCTTCTTCCTCACTGTTTGAGGCGACGCCGACTATGCCGCCTCCCCCAAAGGTTTGCCCTGCATTGGGACCTGACTGTACAGACGTTCGGCCGGGTTGAGTAACACCCGGAAGCGCAGCTGCACCCGTTACCGGCTGCGAGCCTGTTTGTATTGTCCCCGCCGGACTTAAGCCTGAAAGTCCAGATGGTGGAGAGTTTGCGGGACTAGTCAGGACGGATCCGTTAAGGGTGAAATCGGGATTAAGGGTGATCAGCCGAAATTCCTTATCTGTTACAGGATCCGTGTATTTGCGCCGCAGAAAACGCAGTCCGTTCGTCTGGAGTAAAGCATCAATGGTCGGGGGAAAGATCCCAAACTTCGCCCGATACTTCTGAATTGCGCGCATGTACTCCTCACCGCGAAAGATCAATTCGATCTCACGTTCTCGTTTCGCCTGCAGTTGATATGCAGGAGGCACCGCAGCCAGAGCGATGGATGCGGCAGTCACAAAGAAAATAACCGCAGCAAGAGAAAAGCCGGCATTGGATCGATTTCTCATCATCCTGTCGCTATTTCAGCAGAGGAAGAATTTGGCGCCGTTTGTATTCCAGATCCTCAAGCTCAACGTTGGTCACGGTTATCTGCACGATTCGAAACCGTCCCATCAGAACGTCTCCTACTCGAACATTGAAGCTGCGCGAGTCATCCGATATGAATGCCGTCAGCGCACCGTTCTGATCGCTCACTGCGGCGAAGCCCTGATACTTGAGAGGAGCGGGGGGCGGCGGAATAGGGGCTGGCCGGTATGGAATGGCCGGAGTCGCAGCAGCCGTATTCGACCCTGGGCCCGTCGCGATGGGGGATCCTTGAGGCCCTGAAGTTACAGGCTTTTCCGACTGTGGTGGAGCTTCACGCGTCCGATACTGGAAGACATTTGTGTCTCCAATCCGATCGGGTGTCGGCGTCTTCTCCACCAGGTCGATCCGAATTCGCGCGTCATTAGAAACCAACGGAGCAGGCGTTGGATTATTTTCGACTGGCGGAATGGCCGAAGCTGTTGTGGGGCGATTCATTCGGTACGCGAATAACAGCGTGAAAGCCAGTACGCCGACCAAAACAGCCAAAATCTTGATCCGTTGTAGTTCCGGGCGCGTCATTGGTAGAAGAACGTCTCCAAGTTCAGTCCAAGCGCAATGTCTCCTATAGGCGTCGTTCCGCTCCTCACATCAATCGAATCGATAATGAAAAACGTATCGGATTTTTCCAGATCCTTGATGAAGTTGACGACATTAGAGTAGCCGCCTTGCACTGGAATGTTTATTTTAACGGAATAGAGCCCATACTGCGGAGTCTCGTTGATTTCGTACTGAACTCTGGTCTTTCGAACACCTGCCCGATTAGCCATTTCATCCAACTGAGGCAATATTTTGGAGAATCCTACATTCCGCTGGATGAAGTATCGCGATAGAAGCTGCTTCCGGTCCTGTTCCGAAGTATCGAGTTGCGAATTCAGCATCTCCAAGCGAGAAACGGTTTGCTGCCGCTTGATGACTTCACCCCTGAGGTGTTCGATGGAGCTCTGTAATCGATAGTATTCAGACCGCGCTGGTCGATAGAGTATGAGGAAGAACAGGAGATTGATGACGGCAAGCGCTCCCAACAGGCTCGCAAACAAGTATTGTTGACGTTGCCGGCGTGTCGTTTTCATTTTGGCTCCCGCTCCGGATAATAGCTCGCACTTAAAGTCACCTGCACATCCCCTGCGGCGCTGGGATTATTCTTCTCTTCAACGGACACGGCGACCTTTCCGAACACAGTAGATTTCTCTAGAACCGAAATAAGCGCGGTTATGTCCGCTATACTCCGCCCGCGGGCCTCCATGCGCAGTAGGACCGGTCCGGCGCCTGTGACCTCCGGCGTCACGCTAACCAGCCGAACGTCAGCCGGAATCATGCGTTCGAAATTTCCGAACATTCGCGTCCACGAAAATTCACGGCGGGCGATCAACTCGTTTAAAAAGCCGATTTCGTTCAACTTCGCGGATGATTCGGGGCGGTCAAGTTTTGATTCGAGACTCGTCAACTCCGTGCGCAATGCTTCGGAATTGACCCGAGCGGTCTGCTCGTCATCACGGATAGCCGACGCCATTGATGAAAACTGCACGAAGCCGGACACCTGCCAGGCGGAAAGTAGAAGAAGCACCACCAACACTACGCCCATTGCGAAGTTGATCAGCCTGTGTGGAGGGAAAGGCCGTGTTGAGAGATTTAGATCAAAGTCTGCCATGCAAGGTGAACGGCGCCTAAAGCCGGCTTAAAAATGTCATTGATGCTCGATGGCTGCAGACGTTCGATGGGGATTTCCAGCTTCTGTTGCAGGTCCATCAGCGAGGTTTGAATTGCGGAGTCATATTCACAAATCGTCAAGCGCCCAACAGCACTCCCACCCAGCTTGTCTTGGTAATACAGAATCGTCGGATAAATCGCGTCATAAAGTGATGTTTCCGAAACTCTGCGATGAAATTTGATCTGCTGGCCTTGGAAAACGGTCGTCGTAATGCAATTGGGAGCAACCTTTACAAAAAGCGCGTCATCCGGCGGCGGACTGTATAAATTCAACGCCGCCAGAGTGGACGGGACAACGAACCCCGCATGAAGGTCCATCTCCCCAAGCACCGTCTCGAACTCTTCGATGATTTCGCGTGGAGAAAGAGCCACAAGCAGGTCGACGGCTCCGGCCCTTGCGGCAAGGCCATTTCCATAATGGGGCCCTAACACTCGCAAGGCTACTTGCGCCGAGTCTACATCAAAGGGAACCGTTTTTCTCAGACGCCATCGGACGAAAGTTTTCTGCTCTTCCGTATCCCTGGGCAAGTTTTCAGCACTCAAAAAAGTGATGCGCGTCGAGTCATCCGGAATCACGACACCGATCTCGGAACCCTCAAATCGGCTTTCATTCAGAGCTGCTCCGACGGCCCTTCTAACCTCTTCAATATTCTGAATATTGCGATCCAAGAGCGAACCTACGACGCTTTGAGGACTGAGCGATGCCGAGGACTTCCCTACGAGCTTGTCACGACGTCTTTGAACACCGGCGACGATGACATCTTGAGACGTAAATTCACACGCCCACAGTGGAGCCTGCGGTCTGAACGAGTTGGCGACTTTATCAATTAAGCCCTTACTCAATGAAGGTAACCTTATTAATTTCTTTGACAGTTGTAACGCCGTTCAGCACCTTTGCCAGCGCGGAGTCGCGAAGAAACGTGATACCTCCCTCATGGGCGACACGTTTGATCTCGGATGTCGGCTTTCTGTCGATGATCATTTCGCGAATGCGGTCGGAAAGGTCCAAGAGTTCCTGGATGGCAGTTCTGCCTCGATATCCGGTTCCATTGCACTCAAGGCAGCCTTCCCCTTCATAAAAATCCATGTCTCGATATGTGTTGGGATCCATGCCGGACTCCGACAAGACTTGATCGGACAACTTCACCTGCTTTTTACAATTCGCGCAAATCATTCGCACCAACCGCTGAGCCAGAATACAGTTGAGCGCGGACACGAAGTTGTACGGATCGACGCCCATGTTCAAAAATCGACCCAGGACATCGACGACATTGTTCGCGTGGACTGTCGTGAAAACCAGGTGACCCGTCAATGCTGACTGGATCGCGATCTGCGCCGTTTCCATGTCACGAATTTCTCCGACCATGATCTTGTCCGGATCGTGGCGTAAGATCGATCGCAAACCGCGCGCAAACGTCAAGCCCTTCTTTTCGTTCACCGGAATTTGAGTGATTCCACGGATCTGATACTCCACCGGATCCTCAATCGTAATGATCTTGTCCTCATCATTCTTGATTTCCATCAGAGCACCGTAAAGGGTTGTGGTCTTGCCGCTTCCAGTCGGCCCTGTGACGAGAACCATTCCGTACGGTTCATTGATGTATCTCCGGAACTTCTTAAGATCGGAGTCTGAAAAACCTACGACATCAAGGTTGAGAGTACGGAATTTTTCGCTGATCGATTCCTTATCAAGAATTCGGATCACAGCGTCTTCCCCATGAATCGACGGCATAATTGAAACGCGAAAATCTATGGATCGTCCCTTATAACGAGTCTTGAAGCGGCCGTCCTGCGGAACCCGCCGCTCAGAGATATCCAATTCCGACATGACCTTGATGCGGGAAATGATTGTCGAGTGATGTTCCTTTGCGATTGGGGCCATGGCCTCATTAAGGGTGCCATCAATGCGGTATTTAACGCCCACTTCAGATTCGCGAGTCTCAATATGAATGTCGCTGGCTCTGCGCTCGAGAGCGGTAAAGATGATGGTGTCCACCAACCTGATGATGGGGCTGGACTCCTCTTGGGTGATCTTTTCGATCGTGATAGTTTCTTCGCCGGATTCGTCCTCGCGAATCAGGTCAAGCTTGAAACCCTCCGTCGCCTCCTCCAACATGCGCTGTGAAGACTCGGACTTCTTCAGGAGATCCTGAATCTCAGATAACGGAGCCACCTTTATGATCAGGGAACGATTCAGAAGCGCTGACACTTCGTCAATAACAACCAGATCGCTCGGATCAGCCATTGCGACGACAAGGGCGCCGCCGTCAACGCGCAATGGCACAAAGTTGTATCGAAACATCAGATCCACTTGTATAGACCGAAACAACTCCAGATCCAGATGTACGCCCTGCAGTTCGACAAACTCATAGCGATACCTTTCTGCAAGCCGCTTGGCAGTAGTGTGATCCTTGATTTCGGCTATATTTTTCATGACTGGATTGAGCCTCGAATACTGAACACCGGCATGTACAATGAGATCAGGATAAACGCCACAAAAATGGCGACGAAAATAAGAATCACCGGCTCAACCCAGCTTAACAGCGCCGTCGAGCGAATGTTGACGTCCTCGTCATAAAAGTCCGCCACGTGATTCAACATTTCCGGAAGCGAGCCGGTTTGCTCGCCCACGCGGATCATCTCCAACGCCAGTTCTGGGAAGTGTCCTGAACTCTCCAGGCTATCCGACAAGGGCCGGCCTTCTTGCACCTGTACAATAGCGTTGCGGATTGAATTCGAGATCACGCTGTTGCCGGCGGCATCGCGTGCAACTTCAAGCGCGGCGATGATCGGAATTCCGCCTTGAAGCAGGGTCGCCAGCGTTCTTGACAATTGCGCCATCGAAAACATCGTCCATAAGCTGCCGAGGACTGGAACCCGTAGCTTTAATTCATCCAACCAGTTCTTCCCTGCCCTGCCGCCTATCCAGATCTTGGCCGCGAGTGCTACGCCGGCTATGGCAGGAAGAATAATGATTAAGTTCGCCTGAATTGCGTTCGAAAGCGCGATTAATACCCGCGTCGAAACCGGCAAAGGCGTATTCAGACCGCTATAGAGTTCCGCGAACCGGGGAATGACAAAGGTTAGGATAACCGCAACCATTCCTATTGAAAGGACAACCAGAAAGGCAGGATAGATTAAAGAATTCAGGAAACGCTTACGGACAGAAAGAATCGTCTTTTCGTACTGAACATAACGCGTTATGACCTCCACAAGGTTGCCGCTGCGTTCGCCTGCAAACACAGACGCCGTGTACACGGTTGGAAAGGCATTCTGCGAACGCATCGCCTCCGACAGCAGGGCACCGGATCGAACTCGGTCCCGAACCTCTTCGATGCGCTGTCGCAGTTGTGGATTGTGAATGCGATCCTTCAGCAGGTCGAGAGCACGCAGAATCGGGAGCCCTGCTTTGATAAGGGCAACGAA
>CAZIPZ010000130.1:0-11506 GCA_964541075.1 uncultured Solibacteraceae bacterium
CATAAACGTCGGAGCCCATCTGGTTATCTTTAGGAGCCGGACTCTGATTCTGCGCCGAGATCGCCAGCGACAGGCACAACAGCGCAATCATGAGAATTGGCGTGACCCACCTCAACCTCATTGAAACCTCCCGGGAATGCCTCTAACCATATGCAGTTTTCACAGGCGTCACGTTGCGAGCCTGTCTTAGGAAACACCCTGCTGAAACGTTGGCCGAATTCTACCGCCGCGGCCTAAAGATACGCAAACAAATCCTTATGAATTCAATGAATTCCGAGATTCTGTGGTAATCGTTTGCAGACCGCCCCCACAAGAATCGTTCACGCAATGGCAGTCTTGCGCTGCGTGGTGAATACGGGTCGGATCCACTTTTCAATTCCCTTGGTGTGGACATTCACCCAGTAGTCGGCCCAATCGATGGTTTCGGGGTCCCACCGAAGGCGCTTCAGATCCTCGGTCGTCAGCATCGCAGCGGCTTCACGAATGTTGCGGGTTTCAAAAATGAAGCTGTTGTGGAACATGAACGGAAGGAACTTATCGAGGGTGATTTCCTGCGCACGAATTTGCCTTCGCGTATCGCGCAGGCTCTTCAAATACGGATCCACTTTTTTGGCGCCGAGCAATGTTTTGCCGAGCGTCAACGCGGCATGCATCACGTCCAGGCCCCGGTGCAGCCGTCCGCGGCGAGCCTGGAGCGTATCGACGGTGATGACTTCCGTTTCAACATATGCTTTCCAGATATTTGCCAGACGGCTTCCCGTTTTCTTGTGCTTGTGCTTGTACCTGGAGTTCATTCCCAGGAACGCGACGAGGCGCGGCAGCATGATGGGGTTTTGATCCGCTGACGCCAGGTGATACACGCGCCTGTTCTTTCCGCACAGCACGGCGGCTGTCACAATCAAGATGCCTTCGGCCACCAGGTCCACTGGAATGATTTCGAGCGGACCGTCCTTTCTCACAGGCCAGTTCTTGACGCCTTCGCCTCCCATCAGGACCAGCGGCGCCGACGTTGTGAATCCTTCATTCCAACCTGGAAACGGGAAGCGAAGCGAAGATTCAACAATTGCAGGACGAACGATCGCATATGTAAGTCCGGGCCTCATCGCGATCAACTGCTCCCCCATGCTCTTGGTGTACGTGTACGTGTTTGTCCAGCCCCAGAAGTCCGCCCGCTGCAGCCCGCCTTCACGAAGACGTTCTCGAACTGGCCGCGGATTCGTCGCGCGGCTCTCGCGGGTTTCCCGGACGAATTCCTCGTACCAATGGAGTTCTCCTGCAACAGAGAACGTTTCATTAGGCCGCTTGTCGCGTTCCGGGAAATAGCCTTCGATCGGCGTGTCTTCGGACACCCGGCCGTCTTTCTTGCCGGCGACATAGCTCGTGGAAACGTGCACAAGTTTCGCGTTGAGGATCATTGCAAGGTCGATCACATGCTGAGTGCCGTAAACATTCGGTTCGACCGACTCGTTGACCGGCGGATCGAAATCCACGACGCCGGCGAGATTTACGACAATGTCCACCTTACCCTTGAGTTGCTCGATATGTTCCGCGGATATTCCGCACAACGGCTCGTCCAGGTCGCCTTCGACCACCTGAACCTTCTGCCTCACGGTGCTCTCGCCGATACGAGCGACAATCGCGCGGAGCGGCGGCGATTGCAGGGTTTCCGTATAGAACCGTTGCTCGCCCGACACGTTTTTCTTACGCCGGGCTTGTACGACCAAATGTTTCAGTTCCGGAAAACGATCCAGAACCGTCGCCAGCAGAACCTTGCCGACAAAGCCGGTGCCGCCGAGCAGAAGCATGGTTTTGTCGCGAAACGCTCGAATGGCGTTAATTTCGCCTGTTCCTTCCGGCGCCCGAGCCTCACCGGATTCATATTCACCGAGAACAGGATTCCATCGCCAGGACGTGTGAGCGCGCATCAGAAAGCCTTCGCTGCGTTCGCAGGACGGAGGAAAGACGGAAAACTCGGAGAACCTTCCCTCAGTTCGAGAATCGGCCAGTTCTTCTGAATCGCGATGCGGCGGAGTCGGCGGGTTGGGTTGGTGGCCACCGGAAATCCAACTTCGGAAAGCATCGGCACATCCGCAGAGCTGTCGGAAAACGCACACGACTTCGAAAGATCGATTCCTTCTCGGGCCGCGTATTCGAGTACGCTACGCGCCTTTTCATGCTCGGCGAGAAGCCGCGGTAAAACGCGTCCGGTTGCAATGTGGTTCTTGAACTCCAGCCGATTGCAGATCACCTCGTCAATGCCGAAATGAAGCGCTATGGGCCGAATGGTGAAATCGAGGGTTCCCGTCACCAGGACATTGCGATATCCAAGGCCGCGAGTTGTGTCGATGAGGGCCTGCGCATGCGGAAAGATCGAAGGCTTCAGGGTCACCTCGAACAGGTCGTCGGCTAGTCCAATCAGGCGATCGCGGTGCATTCCCTTATACGCGCGGAAGGAAACCACGTTGAAAAGGGACCGCGAATACAAGTCCAGACCGAAAAGAAGCGGCACACTTAAAAGGACTTTCAGGAACTGGTAAACACTTTTCACAGGATTGCGGTCGTTTCGCGCGTAGTACGCGTGCATGGAGACGAGGTTGCCGGAGAGCAGAGTGCCGTCCAGATCATAGAACGCGGCCTTGTTCATAAAGCGCGGGACATTATAGCGACAAACCTCTCCCTCTGGGGAGGGGCGCGTCATGAGCCTCGCCGAATTGCGCTTAGAGTCGTCCTCGAGTAATTGCACCTCTGGCTCCTCAGGCTCTTCAGTTACGGGATCTTTTGGCCGCCATAGTTTGATCTATTGTTTTGCCGCCAACTGACGCCGTAGAATCGCGGTTTGACTAAACCGGTTATTCTTCCAGAAGCACAACCCGCCGCTGCGGAAAGCGAAGCCGAAAGTCTTGATGTCTGGGGCTTTCGGGATACTCACTTTGATTTCAGCGAGAACGGCCATGTCATGATCCGCGGGTCCCGCTACGAGCTCAGTGGGAAGGAATTGCCGCGTTTCCTTCCGTGGATCCGTGAAGTGCTCGATAGTCCCATCGATCCCCGGGACATCAACCGACCACAGTATCCGACTGCCATTCCCGGTGCGCATGTCAAACCAGAGTTTCTGGCTGCCATTCAGAATCACCTCAGAGCCGATCAGATCGATACGAACGACGAAGTGCGGCTTCGGCATGGTCACGGCCACACGCAAGGGGAAATGTACGCCATCAAGTACAGCAGGCTTGGCCGCATTCCCGACGTTGTAGTGTATCCGGAGGCCGAAAGCGAGGTTACAGCGCTTGTTCAAGCTGCCACCGAGTATGGCGTTTCGCTGATCCCTTACGGCGGAGGAACAAATGTGACGGATGCGCTTCGCTGTGATCCCCACGAGCGTCGGATGATTGTCTCGGTCGACATGCACCGGATGAACCGTATCGAATGGATCGATACGGAAAACATGATGGCATCCATTCAGGCCGGAGCTGTTGGACGCCACATCATGGCGGAACTGAAAAAGCACGGCGTCACGATGGGGCACGAACCGGACAGCGTGGAGTTCTCGACACTCGGTGGGTGGATTGCGACCAACGCCAGCGGCATGAAGAAAAATCGCTACGGAAATATTGAAGATCTCGTTTTGGATGTGAGCGTCGTCACAACCGGGGGCAAGCTCGAACGCACCAGCGCCTCGCCGCGGGAGTCCGTGGGGCTTGACCTGCGCAGGCTGATGTTCGGCTCTGAAGGAACGCTCGGCATCATTACGTCGGCGGTCGTCAAGATTTTCAAATTGCCGCAGACACAGGAATACGGATCCGTTCTTTTTCCGTCCTTCGAAGACGGATTTCGGTTCATGTACGACCTCGCGCGTGAAACCACGCCGCCGGCAAGCGTCCGGCTTCTCGACAACATCCAATTTCACTTCGGCATGGCGCTAAAGCCAAAGTCCAGCGGAGGGCTCGGGAATCTGAAGAGCAAACTGGAAAAGTTCGTGGTCACAAAGGTCAAGGGCTTCGACCCGGGCAAGATGGTCGTTTGCACGCTTGTCTTTGAAGGATCTCGCAAAGAAGTCGCCGAACAGCGGCGCGAGGTGTATCAAATAGCGTCGCGGCACGGAGGCATGAAAGCCGGCGCGGAAAACGGCCGGCGTGGCTATAGGTTGATCTTCAGCATCGCGTACATCCGCGATTTCCTAATGAACTACTACATCATCGCGGAATCGTTCGAAACTTCCGCACCGTGGAGCAAGGCTCTTACCCTGTGCGACAATGTGAAGCGCCGTCTCGACGAAGAATACAAACGGCGGAAGCTGCCGGGAAAAGCGGTGGTGACGGCGCGTATCACGCAGATTTATCGAACGGGTGTCTGCATCTACTTCTATTTCGCCTTCTACTACAAAGGGGTGCCGAATCCAGATGAAGTTTACCTCGATCTTGAGAACATTGCCCGCGACGAAATTCTCAAGTCCGGAGGATCGCTCTCCCATCATCATGGTGTAGGCAAAATACGGAAAGCCTTCCTGCCGCGCATCATGTCCGAAACGGCGCTAAACTGGAAACGTGAGTTGAAGAAAAGCCTGGATCCGGCAAACGTATTCGGCGCCGCCAACCAGGGACTGGACGTGGATGAGTAGCAGCGGCAAGTGGGTCATCATCACAGGAGCCTCGTCCGGTATTGGGCGCGCCCTGGCGTACGAGTTCGCTGCCGGAGGATTCAACCTATTCCTCGTCGCCCGCAATGAAGCTGCACTCAGGGCGGTCGCCGCGCAGTGTTCAAGCACGCACGGCATCGAAACGGAAGTTGTTCCAGCGGATCTCGGCCGACCAGAATCGATAGACAACGTCATCGCTGCTATCAAGGCCAGTCTTCGGCATTTCGAGGTGCTCGTCAACAATGCGGGATTCACCATCCACGGTGATTTCGCGTCCGGCGACATCGACCAGAACATCCAATTGATCAATGTTCAACTAACGGCCGCGCTTCGGTTGACGCGGGCGGTCCTTCCCGCGATGGTCGCTAGACGCGGCGGCAGAATTCTCAATGTCGCATCGGTGTATTCTTTCTCGCCGGTTCCGTTCCAGTCGGTTTACGGAGCCTGCAAGGCGTTTCTTCTTTCGTTCTCGTCATCACTGGAAAACGAACTTCATGGGACCGGCGTCACGGTGACCGTGTATTGCCCGGGAGTGACGCAAACCGAATTTCGCGCGCGCGCAGGCATCGGGCAGCGGCGGCAGGAGGCGGGAATGACGGCGGAAGAAGCCGCCAAGATCGCCTACATCGAAACGCTTCGCGGAAAACACATCGTCGTGCCCGGATTCATCAACCGGTTGTACGTGTTTCTCGCCCAGCATCTTCCTCCCAGCACCGTACCCGGCATCGTTAGATTTATCAATCGCCAGCGCGGCCAGAGCCACTCGTAATCCGTTCGGCGGTCAGGGAGGCGAGGCCCATGATGGAGATCATCGGATTGATGCCGACAGGCGAAGGAAAGACGCTCGCATCGCAGACGTACAGCCCATCTATCCCGTGAACCGCACAGCGTGAATCCACGACGCTGCGGCGCGGATCGCCGCCCATCGGACAACCACCCTGCGGATGGGCGGAAAAGCAAGTGAAGTCGTTCGGCCGGAAGGTTGCGCGATCGATTGATGCGACTTCCTTCGTGCTCGACATCACGACAGGCCGAACGTGCGTTGTCGCGACCCGCGACGCTCCGCCTTCAAGGCAAATCGTCGCTAGCAACTTCAGCGCCTTGCGCGCCCGCTCCTGATCTTCTTTGTTCATTTCATAGCGAACTATCGGCTCGCCCCTTCGAAGCGACACCTTCCCCCGGCTTCGATCGCGAAGCTGGACGTAGGTCAAGCCGAGATTTGGAAATTGCTTCATGTACTCGCGATGCTGGCGGCCAAAGCCGCCGAGTCCAGTTGAAAAAACACCAACGGACACAAAGAGGCCTTCAAACAGGAAATCGTCTTTGCCGTTGAAGAATTCGTCGCAGTAATAGCTGTGGGGCAAACCTCTCGTGCTGTACAGCGGCTTGTCCGAAACGATGAGCAGCGGCACCAGCGGATGCAGACTCACCGCCGACCCGACGGCCGGCAGAGCCGCGCCGATTCCGCTCCGGAGCAACAGCGCCGGCGAGTTGATCGCCCCCGCCGCAACGATCACGACGGGAGCGCGAACTGTCAACTGGCCCGCTTTGACGGATTTTACTTTCCGACCCTCCAACTGAACTGCGTCCACACGGCAATTACGAAAAATGCGAGCTCCGTGTTTGACGGCGGCCGGAAGGTAGTTGATCAGCGTGCCGCCCTTCTTGTCTTCTGGACAACCCAGATTGCAGGGGCCGCAGGATCCGCAGGGCTGCATGTTGAGGGTCATCGGTCCGCCCTTGTAGCCGAGCTTTTCGCAGCCTCGCTTGAGCAATTGATTGTTGGGATTGATCTCCTCCGGTTCGATGCGCCTGGACCCAATCATCCTCTCGACCTTTTCGAAATGGGGTTCGAGCGCCTTGGGTGTCAGTCCATCAATTGCGAAGTCGCGCGTCCACTCATCAAGAATGCGATCCGGCGTCCGGAAGCAAATTCCATGATTAATGACCGTGGTGCCGCCGACGCACTTGCCCTGCAATATGGGGATTGCCGCGTCATGCGTGGCGCGCGCACCTGCGTCAGCATAAATTCTGGGAATGAGATCGCTTTCGAACTGGGTGAAGTCCGCCCTGCTGAGTTCGTCGCCTTCCTCGAGCACGACAACGTCAAATCCCGATGCTGCGAGTTCGTAGGCGAGAACGCCGCCTGCCGCTCCGGATCCCACAATGCAGACTTCAGCATTTTCGGCTTTGCCTTGCAGCAACGTTGAAATCATCGCTCGTATCCGATGGCTTTCCACGTTGCGGGATTCTGGTAATACGCGCTGACGCAAAGATTCTTCAAAACGCGGAATCCAGTGCGCAGTAGACCGAAGCGGCTTGTTCCCCACGCCTCGATGTAGTCGTCCTGACGCCCGGCATCCAGACGCGAGAATCGGCTCAATCTGAAAATGAGGATGGGAGGCAGGAACTCAAACAGCACAACGAGGCGGCCGATATCCTTTTGCATGGGAGGTGGAAGGTGGGCAATGTACGCAATAATGTCGCCAGCGACATCCAGATCAGCTGCGGTCAAACCATTTTCATGAGCCGCGACCATCCGATTGGAAAGAGGCTTCAGGACTTCCCGCATCAATCCTTGCGGCGCCGGCGATGTCACTTCTGTCCGGTCATCCTTTTTTCGCCGGACTTCTTCCACGCATCGTAACGCATGCGTAGGGTCTTAACAGGATTGGCATTTTCCTGAGGTGTGATGTCCTGGTCTGTCACGTTGATATAGGCGTAATACTGCCCGTCATTAAACGACACGCCGTTCTTGTCGTCCTTGTCGGCAATCAGGATATAAGCAACGTGAGACGTTTTCGTTTCGCAGGGAGCATTCGGTTTCGGCGGCGTCTCGCAAGTGCAGCGGCGGTCGCCTCCGCCTTCGTCTGCGGCCTCCATTGCCGCCATGACGCGGTCCGCCAGCGTTCCCTTGCTTTTCTTGAATGCGTGCGCAGCGCGATGAACGACGTCATCGCTGACCAGAATGTTGCCTTGAATCTGAAAATAGATGTCGGGCCCAACGCTGCCGGATTCAAACAGTGACGAAACTCCATTAGTCTTGCCGTTGAATCCCGCCATTCGGCCATGCAGATCGATGATTCCAAATTGCCGGTTTTCGAAGTTCGAGTCCTCCTTGAGCAAGGCCAGAATCTCCGCGGGATCCGTTCCTTTTTGAAGTTGGGCAAAAACCAGTTGCTGGTTCTTTCGCGTTCGATCGACCGCCGCCTGGCAGGCCGCCACTCCTTTGCCAGGAACCACAACCGCCTGGATGTCCATTAATCCGGTCGCTCGCAAAGTAGCAAAGTCGCGTTGAGACACACATGTCGCGGATGCGATGATCACCTGCGACGTTTTCTTGTCCACCGCAATCACTGACCACGTCGCATACGCCACGGATTGCGCCATTAGTATGAACAAAATTGCGAGCACAACGCGCTTCATGAATCCACCATTTTCAAGAGACGTAAATATTGTCGCAAATTCGCTGCTCTGTAAACACGATCTGCAGGCGGTTTCGGGTATTTGAGAGTTCTGATGGCATGCTCAGAGGTTGCGGCTACCGGCGCCTGCCGACTTCTGCGATGCGTCCAAAATGTTCGCGCACTGATGATGGCTCGTCGATGAATGTCATCACGAGATGATCAGGTTCGATGTCGTAAAAATAGCCGGGGTGGACGAGTATGCCGTGCTGTTGGAGCAATGCCGCAGCGGCCTCTTCTTCGTCGAGGTTGACGGGCAGAGTTACATAAAAACCGCCCTTTGGTTCGGTATATGGCATTCCTGAAAGCCCTTCCCTCGCAGCGGCCTGACATTGCTTTATCCAATCCACGTATTGCCTCAGGAAAGGCTGCCCGCGTTTGAATATCGCGGGCGCAGCAAACTGGGCAATCTCGTTTACGGGAAGGAAAGTGTCGGAAATCATCTCCAAGGCGGATAACGCCTTTTTGACGAGATGTTCGTTGCCGCTAACGGCAATCCACCCGATTTTCATTCCGGGAAGAGCAAACATCTTCGAGAGACCATTGAGTGTGAAGACGAGTGGCGCCTGACACGACGCAAGTCTTGGCAGCGAGTCCAGACCGTAGAGAAACTCGCTGAAGACTTCGTCCGAGATGATCGGCAGATTGCGCCGATCAGCCACCTCTGCCAGGCCGTTCAGTTGGGCGGCGTCTGCGACCATTCCTGTTGGATTGTGGGGTGAAATGAGGACAATCGCCCGAGTGGCGCCAGAAATCTGAGACTCCAGATGCTCCAGGTCGATGGCCCATCCTCGATTCTCAATCAGTCTGTAGTGCGTAAGCCGCACGTCGCAGAGCTTTGCAATATAGTCGAACAGAGGATACGAGGGACGTGGACAGAGAATTTCATCACCGCTTTCTGCGAGGAGTTTGAAGCAATACCAGTAAGAGACGCTGGAGCCTGGTGTGATGAGTACTTGATCCGCTGAAATGTTGGGAATGGAATAGTATTCCGCCACAGCCTGCCGCGCGATCCGCTGTCCAAAAGAATCCGGCCTGTAAATGCGTGCGGCGTCCGACGCCTCGTTGAGAATCTCTTTCAGCACTGCTTCGGGATAGAGAATTCCGTGTTCATTCACGTTTCCACGAACAAGATCAACAATAGGCCGACCGGTCGATCTCACTTGATCGAGGAGCGTATAAAGCGGATTTTTCGCTCCGCCGGCGCCGGAAGCGAAGGCTGAAAACGTCATTTCCATTCCGTGAGTATATCGATGAGCAATGGAAGATACGCGTTTCTGGCATTCCCGCCGCGTAGAGGTAAGCGGGTGTGGCTGCTACCGGCTGAGCCGCTCCAGTTGATGCACCCACCAATGCCATTCGTCCACCGCGCCCGGCAGGGCCTTCTTCAGGTTCAACGCCTTGTTCCATAACAGCACCATCGCGCCGCCGAGGATTGCTGCCATGTAGATGCGTTCCCACGTCTGACTAAGAAGAACATTGCTCAAATGACGCTCCAGCGCTGTGCGGTAAGCCGCGGCGAAGTCTTCCTTCGAACGCGTAAGCCGGCTCGCATTGACGGCAAGATACCAGCCGAGATCAGCCGCGGGTGACCCTTCGCTGATGTTTGCCCAATCGAACGCCGAGACACGGCCGCCGGGGAGGACGGCAAAGTTCGCGACTTTTGCGTCACCGTGAAGAAGCGTCCGCGGAAGTCCATCCATAATTCTTGCAAGCTCGCCCGGAGGCGACATCAATAGTCTGCCGACAGAAGCGGGCAGCATTTTGATTGCAAGGGCCCACCCTTCCTTCGCCATCGCGAAAACGGGACTGGTCCGCCCGCGAGCCTCCTCCATCTCAATTTCGCCTGGAGCAAGGAATGTGAAAACGAACTCGCCTTTAGCGAGCCATGGAATGCCGGATAAATCCTGGTTCCAGAAGCGAGCATGAAGCTTGGCGAGGTGTTCGATCAGGGTGTTTTCGTCCTCAGCTATGATCGGTTCCCGAACATCTGCAAACAGATGCTGCGACAAATCGCGCATCAGAAGCGCGGACACTTCGCCTTCGAACGCATATGCAAGATAAGGAGCGTCGAAGACATCCCACACGCCGCCCAAAACACCTTCTTTTAAGAGTCGAGCTTCCCTGGCCGCAACGCCGCCTGTACGCCAGACTGTGACGTCCTGTTCGGGGTGGATGTATTTGACGACGAGTGTGAGGCTGTCGCCTGCTGCACGGTCTACATGCAAGCGCTTGAATTGTGTGCCCGAAAATCCGATGCTTTTCATCGGCACGCACTCGACGGATCGAATGTCCCCAAGCAGCGTCTCCAGGAAAGGACGCGAGGTCATGTCGGAAATGCTGTTTGCCTGAATGAATTGGGGCTTCATGTCACATGTGCCCTGTATTTCCCGCTGGCGACGTCATCACCGCCGGGAAGACTGCTTATTCGCGCTTCGTGGCGCGGCGCACAAATTGAGCAGCAACTAGAGATACGCTGTGCGGAAGAGGTCGAGATCCGCATGCGATGCGAACCACTCGGCCAGCTTGTCATACTGGGCCAGCTTCGAAGACGCCGGAACACCGGTTGGCGACCTGCCGAATACCTCATCCAGCACGGATTGATTTTCAAACGCACCGTGCAGGTAGGTGCCGATGACGCTCGATGTTGCGATTCCATCCGGGGCGCCGTCCTGCAGAATGGCGAAAGGCCGATAGTCGCCGCTAATCGTCGTCACTCCCATATGAATTTCGTAGCCGGAGAATGAAACTCCTCTCTCAGTCCTAGCCGAGACCTTGCGTGTTGTCTTTTCGCGGACCATCGTGGTTTCAGCTGGGATAAGGCCAAGTCCGGAAATTGTCCCTTGCGATGATTCCACTCCATCAGGATCAGTGATGTGTTCGCCGAGCATCTGAAACCCGCCGCACACACCGACAATCCTGGCTCCGCGTTGAACTGCCTGAAGAAGCCAGTCCTCGAATCCCGTAGACCTGAGCCATGCCATGTCGTCGATAGTATTCTTGGTCCCGGGAAGGAAGATGAAGTCGAAGTGTTCATCCGGCGGACGCGAGAGATAAACCGCGCCCTGAAGCAGACGAAAGTCGGTGAAATTGGAAATATGAGGAAGTTGCACGACTGCGATTCGTTGCCCCGCGGAGTTCCGGTCGGCGGCGCCATGCAGACTTACACTGTCCTCTGCATCGAGATAAATATCATCCGCAAACGGAAAGACACCGAGACATGGTTTGCCCGTCTTTTCCTCCAGCGTGCGAACGCCGTCAATGAACAGACGAGGATCTCCGCGAAATCTGTTGATGAGGAAAGTTCGAACCAGTGACCTTTCCTCGGGTTCGAGCAAAAGAAACGTTCCGACGACGGAAGCAAAGACCCCTCCCCGGTCAATGTCTGCGACAAGAATTGCCGGCG
>CAZIPZ010000131.1:0-1522 GCA_964541075.1 uncultured Solibacteraceae bacterium
AAGTAATTGAGCCGAAATGGCGGAATTGGCAGACGCGCTAGATTCAGGTTCTAGTGAGCGCAAGCTCGTGGAGGTTCGAGTCCTCTTTTCGGCATTAACGCAATCAGCGGGTTAACCTCGCTGGTTGCGTTTTCATTTTCGCCTTACGAATCCTGCCTCCTGTTTTTCTCTGCGCTAAAGCGAAACGTCTCGGTTTTTCCGCTTCTGCTCCTTCTGGAATTGCTTTCGGTCGCGTGCTGAGGCGTGAAATGCGCGTCGTGGTGGGATTGGGCGCCCGAGAAGCTCTTGCACGGTTCGAATATCCACCCCATGCATCCCCCAAGGGTTGCCCGGAAGTAGCGCAGGTCGTTAAACCCACCCACTCGAGGAATGTCGCGCTCGTTCACGCCAGTTCGCTCACACGGATTCCTTGAGGCCCTCTAGGCTTTTCCTTTCCGTCGACAGGACCAACCGGCGAGCCCAATGCCCAACAGAAGTAGAGTCGCAGGTTCAGGAACTGAAGCGGTATCCTCAGTAACGATGTTGTCGACTCTAGTGCCGAATCCATCATCTCATTCGACTGAGCTCAGGCCTGTAAAACCTGAGAATGTTTGGGTGCCCAAACCGCTGACGGTATGAGTCACTGTTCCACCCCCGGCCAGATAGCCGGTGATTGTTTCGGGCGGAGCAGATGCTGTAAAGAGGCCGGACAGCAGATCCAGGGATATGAGGTCAAACGCGCCATTGTCTATCCGCGCCAATACAATGTTCACCCCACTTTGATATGAATAGACGGTGCCTTGGTGCCCCCAAAAACCCGACGGTGCAGTGAGCCTGTAACTTCCCTCGTCATAAGGACTGCTTATCAAGAGAGCAAACTCACCATTCGCCAAGTCAAATGCCATCGTCTCCGCCCAAAGCGCGGAAGGCAGGAACAGAGCAAGGAAGAGGACAGCGATATTGAGGGCGACTTTCATCAGATCTCCTTATCGGTTAAGGAAGTAGTCGCAGGCTTGCCTCGACTTTGCTAGACAGGAGACCGCGAGTCCGCTTCCTTATCTTTTGCCGGTGTTGCTCGCGTAAGGTAGCACTTCAAAAACCAAATCTAACTCGTTGATTTTACGACTTAACTCCTATCGCTCACGTTGAGAACTTGGAAGAAAACACGACAGCTGAAGAGCAAACCTGCATCGTTTGCCGAATTAATTCGGGAGTAAGTACTTGTTGAAACCGGGCCTACGGGTTGTGGGCGACTTCAACGAGTCGCCCTGCCTACTTTTTAATTTTCGGTTTGTCGGGATTGAGGAGTTTCGCGAGAGCGTCGCGCGGATCTTCGGTGATAACCAGCCGTTCTTCCTTCGGTCCGCGCTTGCCTTTGGGCTTGCTCGCTTTATTCTTTGGCATAACGTCTATGGTAGTGTAAAAGAGATCGCGTTTGAGTCTGAGTCCCGCGGACCGGATTCGAACCGGCAACATGACCTGAGTGCAAATCAGTCTTGTATTCCAATTCCAACACCGCGGGAAAAACTGAGTGCGGGAGCGG
>CAZIPZ010000131.1:1532-11489 GCA_964541075.1 uncultured Solibacteraceae bacterium
GTCTCGAAACCTCAAGCCGCTCCCACTTGGTCCGGGCCGCTCAGAACGGCCCTTAGCCTCTTCTCATCGGTACCTACCCTCCATGTCCATCTATGCCACGGTCTGGATAAGGTCCGCTGCCAGTCCGCGCGCGTTGCGAATCCCTTGGTTATTGATGCGATACTTTTTCCCCCGCTTCTGCCCCGTTGCGATGACATTGCCTTCGCTCGCGAGGCGTTCAAGAATGCGGTCGGGGCGGGCGATTGGCTGTCCGGACTCTTCCAGACCGCGAGCGACTTCAAAGCCCGTAATCGCTTCATTGTTCCGGAGAACCCTCTGCCCATAAAGGATGAGCAGAATCGCATCATCCTCAGAGCGAGCGCGGACAGTAAGCGAGACGACGCGCTCTTCGACGCGCATGATCTTGCCAAGCTGAGTGTCTACGGCCTCCGTCGCTGTCGTCGAAGGCGTGGCGGGTGTCTCTGTAGCAGCGGCGGCAGCAGCCGCTCCATTGTTCGCCGCATGAGTTCGTGCATGTACGAGGTTCTCGAACGCTTCAAGTCGGCGTCCAACAAACTCGGCGGGGCCTTCAATCTCGATCTCGTCGGCACCGATCTTTACTTTCGCTTTGACGTTGTCCATAGAAACCTCCAGAACGTGAGAACATCTATACTTTTAACAGGAGTTGAGTGTCGTGTCCAATAAATCTGACGTTAAATCCAAATATAAAAGGCGTGCGCCGTATAAATACGGCGGACCGGTCGGTATGTGTCTCGGATGCGGCGAGCGTCTGACGCTGTGCGGCGTCCAGTTCACGCTCGATGTGCACTGTGATAAGTGCAATAGTATCAATGTTTACATCGATTCTCAGCAGCCGTTAGCGCTTCGCCAGCAGAGGGACAGGACTTGTTCACTCCAAAAACAGACATAAACTGTAATTTATCTTGATACTTAGTGAAAGGCATAGTACGATGTCTTCATGAAAAAGAACATGTCGCCCATTCTGGAAGCCCTGCGAGAAGCCACGATCAGCGAAGAGAAAGCGGTCGCATTCTTGGAGCAACAGCGATGGGGTGCAGAGCCCGCGTGCCCACGATGCGGCGACATGAACGTGTACAGGATGATGAGCGCGCCTGATCGGCGGAATCCAGACTTCCGATGGCGCTGCCGTGGCTGCGAAAAGATGTTCACCGTCCGCACTGGCACAGTGTTCGAAGAAAGTCGCCTGCCTTTGCGTGTGTGGGTTTATGCGTTCTGGAAAGCATGTTCATCAAAGAAAGGGATCAGCGCGTTGCAGCTTTCGCGTGAAATGGAGATAACTCACAAGTCCGCCTTGTTTGTTTTGCGCCGTATTCGTTTTGGCCTTGGTGAAGGCCCGACAGCGGAAAGGCTGACCGGAACGGTTGAAGCCGATGAGGTTTATCTGGGCGGCAAGCCACGGTATCGGCGACCGCGGCCAGGACGCCCTCACGACAAGATCACGGTCCTTGGCATGGTTCAGCGTGGCGGTCCAGTCCGCTTTCGCATTATGGACCGTCTGACAGCGGGACGCTTAGGGGAAGTGCTTTCGCAGAATGCAGACCTTACGTGCAGGCTCATCACCGATGAACACAAAGGCTACAAGCAGCCGGGCAAGATGTTCACCGGTGGTCATGAAAGCGTGAATCACAACAGGGATGAATATGTACGCATTGGGACTGACATTCATTCCAACACAATTGAGAGCGTGTTCAGCCTGATTCGACGCGGCGTCATGGGGACATGGCACAGTATCAGCCGAAAGCACCTGCCGAATTATCTGGATGAATTTACGTTTCGCTGGAACACGCGAAAAATGGATGACGGCGAGCGTGTGGCCGCAGCCATTAAACAGGTCGATGGGAAACGATTGGAATACCGTGAATCCGTCGAAAACCCGCCCTACTAAATATGGGGCCGGTTTCAATAAATACCCAGTCCCGAATTAATTATTAAAATTGTTGTACATATCGGCCAACAGCCCGGTAGGGGAAATTGTAAGTGGTCTTTACGGCAAATGCGGGCGAGGGTTACGGGTGCTTTGCCAGGCGACGAAGTGACGTCTTAGGACCGGCGGGCGGAAAGGTCGCGCCCGCCGGTGTTCGGATAACTAGTATCCGGTTGCGGGAGCTTCATTCCCAAGGAAGACTCCATTCCGGAATGTGTTTGGACACAAAGGATGTGTGAACACACTCGGACCATCGGCTGACGAATAAGTAATGTCGTCTACGCCGGCGCCGCCCGGAGGATTCATTCCTAAAAGACTTCGGACTCTCTTTGCGATTTCATGATCTGCACACGCCGTATCGCCGCTGATTCCGAGCCCGCCGATGATCTTTCCGCTGCTGTTATACAAAGGCACTCCACCGCCAAAGAAAATCATTCCACCGGCGATCTGATTTCTACCGCCGCTTCGGCCCGAGGGAGGCGCTAATTCGTCAGGATTAAAGAGGTTCGATTGGCCAAGACTTGATAAGGAATGCCCCGGTTGGGTGAACGTGTAAAGCCGAGCGGTCGAGAGAGCAAGGGCATCCAGGCTGAATGCGTTCGCCGTGTACGCCTTCGCCTTGGCGATAGCTTGACTGCCGGGCCAAACCTGCGTTGGATCCGATGTCGATGTTGCATACGAACAGATTTCGCCATCACGATTGACGACGGCTCCCCACATCCGTGCACCCGCAAAAAGTCCGCCGGCATTTCCGCCGGTGGACGGCGCTGCGATCAACTTTGCTGTCAGATCGCTAGCTGTCGGAAGGTCTCTGCAGTTGCCTGCCAAGACGGTTGTTGCCATACACAGTACTACGACCACCGCAAAAGCAACTTTCTTCATAATGTGACACCTCATTTGTGAATTGGGCATCCTGCCGACTGGTAGATGATTAACGGAGACCATTACTCTAGCGGTTGCATGATCAATCAGCAAAAAAACAATTTCAGGGCGTGTCGGGTTTGAGGAAAAGGCGGACAGTGAGGAATTTCTGAAAAATTCAAAAAACGTTCACTGCCTCTTTCCCTAGTGGCCGATCATGTAAGGGAGCTTGGCGATAACTGCTCGATCCAGCAGATCGCGTGATGTGGCATCATGCCGTTCGTTGTATACGATGAAGAAGTCGCTGAGCGGCCAGTGAATGATGTTGAAACGGGTGTTGGAACTCCACTGGCGTGCATCGGTGTTGTATTGAATCAGAGCATTTAAGAACGCTCGGGTTGAAAACGAATGGTTCACGCGCATGCTTACGAGAGCGGTTTTGAACATGGACTACCGGAAGATCGATGTCGTTGCGTGTGTTGGTCACGGTCGTCGAAAAGTGATAATTTAGGCGCGCCGTCCCGCCGAGCACGTACGTCGTTTAGTTCCATTGTAGAAATCTCCAGTATCGGCCTTCGCATTCAGACACAGCGACGCCGTATCGCTTGACGTGTATGCCCAACACGATGAAAGCACTGTAGGCGAGGTATAAGTTTCGCGGAGTGAGCACGTCCAAAAAATATGTACTCCGAGGCTTCGAAGAAAGCTCCGATGTTTTTACGCTGAATCCGACGTTCATCCATGATCAGGCATCGGTCCAAAAGATGGAGGAGGCGGCGCAGCCGAGCCGCCGACGTGTTTGATCGGGTCGGCCGTCCATGAAGAACTGTTACACTCGGCGACAATGTGAGCGCGGATAACAGCTGCCGGTTTTCCTTGAAGGCTCGAACTCGTCGTGTAGATTTTCTCGGTCGCATGGATTTCCCGATCGTCCGTAACCGTCGCGACCCCGTCCATCGTATAAGTACTTGTGGTCGTGGAATATCCCCGCCTATATAGTGATCGCATACCCGAGTTTTGAATGAGGATCTGTTGAATGAGACGACTGGTGTTTCTGAGGCCTTACGCTCTACTAAGTCTTATTTTATTAATACCATATGGTTGCTCCGGGGGGCGGCAGCCGGAGGGCGGCCAGCAGCGTCGCGGACCTGGCGGAAGGGGAAATGCCCCAGCGGTTCAGGTCAAGACTGCGGCTGTGCAGCGCGTGCCGTTTCAGCGGCAGGTTGACTTATCCGGAACGCTGACTTCCCTGGATCAGGTCAGAGTGGTTTCCGAAGTTCCCGGCACGGTGAGAGAAGTGCTTTTCCAGCTTGGCACCGAGGTGAGGACCGGCCAGGTTCTGGTCAGGCTCGACACTCGAGAATTGGAACTCGCGGCGCAGCGCGCCGAGAGCGCCTTGCGTCAGACTGAAGCCCAACTCGGAATGACTCCAGGCAGTAACGCGGCGCCCCCGGACGATCAAATCGCGGCCATTCGTACCGCCGCTGCGAACCGGGATGATGCTCGAGCCCAGTTGGCTCGAGCTCAGGAGCTGGTTTCGAAGGGGCTTTTGCCCAAAGCCGAACTGGATACGACTCAAACGCGCGTAAAAGTAACCGAAGCCGCGCACCAGGCCGCGGTCGAGAATGTCTCGGCGCTGAAAGCCAGTCTGCTGGACCGGCGCGCCGCCTATGAACTCGCGCAGAAGAAGCTCTCCGACGCCGTGGTCCGAGCTCCGATCGACGGCGCGATTTCTGAGCGACCGATTCAGCGCGGTGAGTACATCCGCGAAAATACCCCTGTAGCCGGCATAACCCAGATCCAGCCGTTGAAACTCGTGACCGCCGTTCAAGAAAAGTTTTCGAATGTGATTCGACGAGATCTCCGCGTTCAGTTTCGAGTGGAATCGCTCCCGGACCAGGTTTTCGACGGAAAGATCGCTTTCATCAGTCCTCTCGTGGATCAATCCACCAGAACGTTTCCTGTCGAGGTTCTCGTAGACAACGCCAATCGAAAACTGAAGCCGGGCTTTTTTGCGAAGGGGGCCATCTTCACAGAGCGCGACGAGAACGTACTCGCCGTTACAGAAGATGCTGTGTCGACGCTGGCAGGAGTCTCCTCAGTCTACGTCATCAATGATGGCGTGGTGAAACAGCAGAACGTTCGACTCGGATCGCGCGAGGGTGCTCTGCTTGAGATCGTCGAAGGACTTAAGGGAGACGAGGTTCTCGCCGCCAGCAATTTGAGCGCGCTCGTCAGTGGAATGAAGGTCTCAACAGGTGAAGAAGGTGAGACAGGCGCCAGCGAAGCAATCGAGGAGGGGGCTCCGGGTGGAAATGAAGGCGGAACTCGCCGGAGCGGACAGCGGCAGAAAGCAGGAGGAAGTTAGATGAAGCTCTCAGATGTCAGTATTCGTCGGCCCGTTTTTGCGGTGATGATGTCCCTGGCTCTCGTTGTCCTGGGACTGTTCTCTTACCGAACAATTGGCGTGGACCTCATGCCGAAGACGGACGCTCCTGTTGTTATTGTCCGAGTCGGATTGCCTGGGGCAAGTGCGGAAGAAATCGAAACCGAAATCACGCAGCCCATCGAAGAGGCCGTGAATACGGTTGACGGCTTGGATGAGTTGAGGACGACATCCAGCCAGGGGAACGGCAACGCCACTCTGAACTTCGTTCTCGAAAAAGACATGGAGACGGCCGTCCAGGACGTTCGCGACAAGATTGCGGGAGCTGCGCGGCGTTTTCCCCGCGACATCGATCCGCCTAACGTCATCAAGATCGATCCGGATGCCGCACCCATCCTGACTCTGGCTATCTCAGGCGATCGCAATCCAAAGGAATTGACGGAGATTGTTCAAAAACAGATCAAGCAGTCGCTGGAGTCCGTCAGCGGCATCGGGGAAGTGCAATTGTTCGGGGACCGTCGACGCCAGATCCAGCTTCGAGTTGATGCGGACCGCATGAGCGCCTACGGCATCACGATTGACCAGGTGCGCAACGCTATTCAGCGGCAGAACATTGAAGTGCCTGGCGGAACCTTTATTGCCGGCCCCTCCGAGATTGCGCTTCGGACGATGGGTCGGCTGGCAAATCCCAAAGACTTTGAGAAGGTCATTCTGTCTCAGCGCAACGGTTCCGTCGTCACGTTTGGTGATATTGGCCGCGTTGTTGATGAAGTTCAGGAACCAACGAACCTGGCGCTGCTGGACGGACGACAATCTGTGTCGCTAGGGATTGTCAAACAACCAGGAACGAACACGGTGGCTGTAGTGGACAATGTTATGCGGCGGATTGATCAAATTCGGTCCACTTTGCCCTCGGATATCCAAATTGCCGTTCGCCGCGATCAATCAGTGTTTATACGTCGGTCGATCGACGACATTCAACATCACTTGATCCTGGGAAGCATCTTCGCCAGCATCATTGTGTTCTTCTTCCTACGCAATGTGCGAAGCACTATCATCGCCGCGCTTTCAATTCCCGTGTCGCTGATCGGAACGTTCGTGGCCATGAAGGCTCTTGGGCTCACGCTCAACAACATGACCCTTCTGGCGCTCTCCCTGGCGACCGGAATCGTGATTGATGACGCCATCGTCGTTCTTGAAAACATCTTTCGATACGTGGAGGAGAAAGGCGTTTCACCGCGGGAAGCAGCATCTGAAGCAACGAGCGAGATTGGTTTGGCGGTCCTGGCCACCACGTTTTCATTGGTCGTCATATTCCTGCCTGTTGCTTTTATAACCGGCCAGATCGGTCAATACCTCCTGGCCTTTGGCATCGCATCAGCCGTGGCCATCATACTTTCGATGTTTGTGGCATTCACTCTGACGCCTGCGCTTTGCGCGAACTGGCTTCGCGTTTCCGATGCCGCGGGCCACGGTGGCAAATCCAAGGAGAAGGGCATCTATGCAGCTGTGGACCGCTCCTATGGGAGGATGCTCAATTGGAGTCTCCATCATCGATCGATCATGCTCCTGATCGCCGTGATTGTCTCGTTGTCCGCTATTCTGCTCTTTCCGCGAATCGGCCGGGAATTGGTGCCGGAGGACGATCAGGGTGAATTCAGTGTGAACGTGAACTTGCCGCGTGGAACGTCATTCCAACGGACTGCGGAATATGTGAAGGATATCGACGGGATCCTGAAGGGCCTCCCTGAGGTTCAAACCGTCTTCACCAATATTGATCGCGGCGGCGCCAACTATTTCGTGGGCCTCACTCCGCTGGAATCGCGCAGCATATCTCAGCAGGAGGTGATTCGGCAGGCGCGCGCAGTCCTGTCGAGACGTTATCCGGGAACTCGAATCAGCGTTTCAGGCGGCACCGATATTTCCGGTGCGTCGAGCGCGGGCGGCTTTGGCGGTCGCGGTGGCGGGCCGGGCGGGGGGAATCGGCTTGGGATGCTCATCCAGGGGCCCGAGATCGAGCAATTGCAGACTTATACCGTTCAGTTGATGGAAAAGATTCGCGAGATTCCCGGTGTCGCCGACGTCCAGTCGAATTTTGAACCGACGCAGCCGGAACTCCGGATCGTTATCGATCGCGTTCGCGCGGCAGATCTCGGGGTGAGTCTCGATTCCCTTGCTTCAAATTTGCGAACGCTGGTGGGCGGCGAAGAAGTCACGCGAATGAAGCAGGGCGATGACTCCTACGAGGTTAATCTTCGGCTTGACGAGCAGTTCCGAAATGATCCGGCCAAGCTGGGAGATCTGCTCATTCCCGCGGGGCCGGGCAAAGTCGTGCGTGTCAGCGACGTGGCCCAGCTGAAACTGGAAAACGGCCCGGCCAACATCAATCGCTATAACCGGCAGCGCCAGATCTCGGTCAACGCGAACCTTGACGGAATACCGTTGGGTGATGCCGTTAAGGCGGCGCAGGCCAAGATTACCGAGCTAAACCTGAAACCCGGTTATCAGGCGGTCTTCCAGGGAACAGCACGAACACTCAACACAGCGACGAACGATTTCGCTTTGGCTATGGGACTGGCCGTAATCTTCATCTACATGGTTTTGGCTTCCCAGTTCAACAGCTTCATCCATCCGCTAACGATCATGACGGCGCTTCCTTTAAGTCTGCCTGCGGGCCTGCTCGCCTTGATGGCTTTTGGAATGACGATCAACGTCTATAGCGGCATCGGCATGCTGATGCTATTTGGGATTGTGAAGAAAAATTCGATTCTTCAGGTCGATTACACCAACACATTGCGTGCTCAAGGCATTGAACGACACGAAGCCCTCTTGACGGCAAGCCGTGTACGTCTTCGACCGATTTTGATGACCACCACCGCGATCGTAGCCGGAATGCTTCCAATCGCATTCGGTCGCGGCGCTGGGGCGGGTTCAAGGGCGTCCATGGCGGTTACGATCATTGGAGGGCAGTTGCTGTGCCTGTTGTTGACCCTCTTGGTGACGCCGGTTGTTTACTCGTATTTCGACGATCTGCGTGAGTGGAGTCCCTCGCGTCTCCTCGCCGGTTTCCGAGCTCGAAAGTCGACCGAGCCCGGTACGGCCGCGGACTAATCCTATGGGGAGGCAAAAAGAGGACAGTGAGCAATTTTGTTGGTTTTAGAAATTGCTCACTGTCCTCTTTTTGCCTCCCCTTTTCGTGATCCGTTTTCTTTCTTGGAGTTCCTATGAAAATCTACGGGAAATTTTTAGCCGCGGTCGCCGTGGCGTCATTTGCAACTTCCGCCTTCGCTCAAGACAACTTTGTAGACAAGTTCCTGCGAAGCTATCAGGTAATGGATGTCGCACAGGTTCAGGCTTCGGCGATTCCGTCAGCCGGCCCGGTCCTCCTGCAGGGCGGCCCGCTGCCTTTGACACTCGAGGAGATGATCGGATTGACGCTCGAGAACAACCTCGATATTCGGACTAATCGTTTTTCTCCGGAATCGGCGTATCTGCAAAGCCGGGTTCTATTCAGAACCTTTCAGCCCAACCTTCGATTGGCGGCGACAGTAAACCGCAATTCGACGCCAAGCAGTTCGCAGCTTGTCGGCGCGCAGTCTCTAAGCCAGCTGACCAACTCTTACCAGGCCGGATTTGCACAAGCCCTTCCTTACGGAACCAACCTCGCGGTGGATTTCTCCATGAACCGCGTTTCTTCAAACAGCAATTTCAACACTTTCAATCCGTCGTTCACGGGGAACCTCCGTTACACGATCGTTCAGCCTGTGTTGAGAAATCGAGGAAGTCGTATCAACACACGGTTGATTCGTATTTCACAAAACAATCAAAAAATCTCGGCGATCCAATTTGAGCTGCAAACAATCAATCTTCTCACTCAGGCCCAGCGCACGTATTGGGATCTCGTTTTCACTGGAGAAGACTTGAAGGTCAAACAGCGGTCACTCGATCTGGCGTCGCGCACGCTGGAAGAAAACAAGATGAAGGTTGAGATCGGCACATTGGCCCCGATTGATGTGGTTCAAACCGAGACGGAAGTTGCGACGAGGAGGGAGCAACTGCTTCTTTCCACTTACAACCTCGCCCAGACGGAAGATTTGATGAAGAAGCTCGTATCCAGTGAAGGCGATCCGGGCATGGTTTTGGCCAAGCTGCAACCGAAGGATTCTCCGAGCAGAATCCTAGCATCCGAAATTCCCGCTGCTGCGGAGGCTATTCGCATCGCGCTCGAAAACCGCGCGGAAATGCGGCAGGCGCAGCTCGATCTTCAGAACAGGGACATCGACGTCAGTTACACCAAGAATCAAAGAATGCCGCAGCTCGATCTCACCGGCGTCTATTCTCATAACGGGCTGGGCGGTATGAGAACCGTGAGAGGCGGAGGACTCGGGGGCAGCCAGATTCTGGAGGTCATTCCTGGCGGCGTCGCGGATGCATTCAGGCAGCTGTTTCACTACGACTACACCGGATACTCTTTGGGATTCGTTCTGAACATACCCCTAAAAAACGCCGCAGCTGCAGCAGATCAAGACCGGGCGGTGATCGAGAAAAAGTTGTCCGAGAGCAGGATGGCGACTACCGCCCAACAGATTGCATTGGATGTTCGAAACGCCGTCATGCAGGCGGAATTGAACCGCGCTCGCATTGAAACGGCGCAGCGAACAAGGGAGCTTTCCGAACGGAGGCTGGAAGCGGAACAAACCAAATTTCAGCTCGGAACCTCCACGCTCCGTTTTGTATTGGAAGAGCAGCGAAACGTCGCGCAAGC
>CAZIPZ010000132.1:0-11358 GCA_964541075.1 uncultured Solibacteraceae bacterium
CAGCGAATGGTTTCTTGATGCATTACTGGTGAGGATTAAGGGAATGGGCATCCGTTCAAAATCCTGGGAAAAAACGTTCCTTTCGACGTTCGGACCGGACAATAAAGCATCGGCTACGAGTGTCTTAGGGCGGCGTCTAACAGTAATAGGTGGGTCCGGATGTTGTCTGAGCCAACGACGACCGAATTGTTCGAAGTTTTTCAGGCGCTACTGGAAGCGGGTGGCGCAAATTCCGATCGATCCAGAAGCAGGGAATTGCTGCGCGATATTCGGGTTCATCAATTGGATCTCGAGATCCAGAACCACGAGTTACTTGAAACTCAACGGCAGTTGGCGCAATCACGGCTGCGCTATGCGGACCTTTACGATTTTTCTCCCGTGAGTTATGCGAGTCTTGCAGCCGACTCCACCATCGAGGAGATCAATATTGCCGGCGGAGCGCTTCTAGGGAACAATCCGCACCAATTGATCGGAACCTCATTCAAGCAATTTATTGTTCCGCAACATACCGAGCGATTCGGCAACCATCTGCGGCGGTGCGCCCGTTCGCGGCGGAAGCGGCGGGTGGAATTACGAATTCGCACAGTCGATGGAATTCTGCGCGACATTGAGGTGTTCACGATGGCGACGCACGATGCGAACCGCCACACGCTCCAATTTAGAACGGCCATTCTCGATATATCTAAACGCAAACGCGCCGAGGAGGGACTTCGGCAGAGCCGCATGCAACTGGAAGAAAAGATCGTCGAACGTACGGCGGAACTTACGGAAAGTCATAATCTACTGCAAGCGGTGATCGACAAGGCTCAGGACTGGATTTACGTCAAAGACAGGCGCGGTCGGTATCTGATGATTAATGAAGCCGGAGCGGCGTTTCTAGGCCTACAATCTCGGTCGATTCTGGGAAAGACGGATGAACAGCTTTTAAACTTCAATACCGCAGACGAAGCCGGTGCAAAAATCAAGAGCGTGATGGAGCGGGGATCGAGTTTGACCTTCGAGTCGAGAATTGCACCCGCAGTAAGTCCTATCGAACGCTGGTTTCAGACCACTGCCGGCCCCTATCGGGACAGGAAGGGCGAAATCATTGGAATCGTAGGAATTGCACGCGACATTACGGAACGGCGGCGCCGTGATGAAGCCCAAAGGTTTCTCAACGAGGCCGGCGCAGTACTGTCCGCGTCCCTCGACTACGAAATTACGCTGCACAGTCTAGCCAGGGCCGCTATTCCTTATCTTGCGGACTGTTGTGTGGTCGACATGGTTCAAGGCGACGGTGGCCTCGCTCGGTTAGCCGTGGCGCATTCGAATGCGGATAAGGAATGGCTTGCATGGACGCTGGCGCGTTTTCACGATCGGAATTCCGTCTTTGGCCGGTCCAAGGTCATACGGACTGGCAGACCGGAATTGTATGGCTCCGTGACAGACTCCCTCATTGCTTCCGTCGCCAGCGATCCCGAACATCTGGAAATCCTCCAGCGGCTGAGTTTCAAGTCCTTCATGTGTGTGCCTCTGATTGTTCGAGGAGAGACGGTCGGTGCTGTGAGTTTCATGTTGGACCGGCCCGACGGTCACTACAGATCCTTCGATCTTCTGGTGGCCGAAGACCTGGCGGATCGGGCCGCGATCGCCATCGACAACGCGAAGTTGTATATGAAGGAGCAGGCGGCCAATCGCCTCAAGGATGACTTCCTTTCACGCGTGTCTCACGAACTGCGGACGCCATTGACTCCGATTTTCGGCGCCATTTATAAGCTGCACGCGATGCGTTCCGAAAACAAGGAACTCAACGAGGCTCTGGAGATCATTGAGCGAAATGCGCGCCAGCAGGCCGAGATTGTCGAAGATTTGCTGGATATTTCAAGGATCGCCAACGATCAGATCAATTTCAACCGCCAGGCTTCGGAAATGGCGCCAATCATCGAACGCGCGATCGAGGTCGTACGGCCTGCCGCGGAAACGCTGGGGATTCGGTTGGAGGCCGATCTGGAGACGCCGAAACGGCCCGTGTGGTGTGATCGTGAGCGGATTCAACAAGTCATTTGGAACATCTTGTCGAACGCCATCAAGTTCACGCCGTCCGGAGGAACAATCAGAGTTCAGCTTCTGGCAAAGCAGGACGTGGTTGAAATCGCGATTACGGACAGCGGCGTCGGCATTCGGTCCGACTTTCTGCCTTACGTATTCGATCGATTCCGCCAATCGGACGACTTCACCACCCGAATGCATGGTGGTCTCGGCTTAGGACTGTCCATCGTCCGGTACATCGTTGAGAGACATGGCGGAGTCGTTCGCGCCGAAAGCCGGGGAGATGGAGAGGGATCGACTTTTGTGGTGTCCCTGCCATATTCATAGAACACCATTCCGGACAATCTGAATAGTTACATAGGGAAAGATCGCGTAAACTCTCTGTTATGGTTCCCGAAAATCGAGACCAGTTTGAGGTCTGTTTCCGCAAGGGTGTGGAGTTGGCCCGAATTGGACGATGGGAAGAAGCCGGCAACGCCTATCGGGAAGCCATAAGCCTCAATCCTACTGACGCTCAGACCCACCTGAATCTTGGGTTCGTGTATTATGAACTCGGTTATGACGCTCAAGCCCAAGAGTCCTTCGAACAAGCCAGGAGACTCCAGGCTTGTTGCGGCAAGTAAAACGTAGGAAGCCAACTTGAAGAGCACGAACTCCATCGAAAGCATTCAAAAAACGCTGGATCTTGCAGGTCAGGAGCTGAAAATCCTCCAGCAGATCAGTCAGTCCATTTCCTGCAGCCTGGATTTGGACCAGGTGCTTCGGGAAATCATCGATCTGGTCGTCGATGTGACGCGCGGAGATTCGTGTCTGGTGTATCTGCTTGATGAGACGGAGGAATTTCTGGTTCTGAACGCGTCGAAAAACCCTCATCCGCGCCTCATTGGAAAGATTGCGGTCAAGGTTGGAGAGGGAATCACGGGATGGGTCGCCAAAGAGGCTCAGCCTGTGGCCATTGCGCGGCACGCCAGCAAGGATAGCCGGTTCAAGATGTTTCATACTTTGCCCGAAGACAAATATGAGGCCTTCCTTTCGGCGCCGATTGTCGCACCATTCGATCGCGTCATCGGCGTTATCAACGTCCAGCACCGGCGAGCGCACCGCCACAGCGATCGCGAGAAAATCCTGTTGTCCATCATCGGGCATCAAGTCGGATCTGCCATTCTGAATGCCCGTCTCTACCAGGAAACTTCCAGGAGGTCGCAGCAGATTTCGACTCTCACGCAGGTGGGGCAGATCATTGCGTCAGGCAAGTATCTCGAAGAAATGCTGCACCTCATTGTGCGCATCATTGCGGAAATGATGCAGGCGCGCGTCTGCTCGATCATGCTCGTCGATACGCAGAAAAACGAACTGGTTATCAAAGCTGCAAAGTGTTCCAGCGAAGAGTACTGGCAGAAGCCCAATCTGAAGATCGGCAACAGCCTCATCAGTCGTGTGGTGAAGGCCAAGGAACCCCTGATGGTGCGCGATGTGACCAAGGAAGCCGCGTATCAGTATCCTGATCTTGCGAAGAAAGAAGGGGTGCGTTCTCTATTGTCGGTCCCGATGATCTTGAAGGATCACGTCATTGGGGTCATCAATGTGTATTCGGCCGAGGAGCGAACGTTTTCTTCTGAGGATCTGCGAGTGCTCAGCGCCGTTTGCGATCAGGCTGCCCTGGCGTTTGAGAACACTAAGCTTACTACCGCAGTTCAGGAAACCAAGGAAGCTTTGGAGACGCGGAAGCTGGTGGATCGCGCCAAAAGCATCATTCAACGGCAGGCGAATCTCTCCGAGGAAGAAGCGTACAAGCGCCTTCAGCAGCAAAGCATGAAAACGCGTCGCTCGATGCGTGAAATCGCAGAGGCTGTCATTTTGTCGAGCGGTTTGCAGAGCGCCAACGGAAACTGACGACAGGCGGCCTTCGGGTCCGGCGCGGGAAGGTATTATTCGAAGGCTGTCCTCATTTCCTCCTCGTAATACTTCCGATAGAGGATTTCCCATTCGGCGCTTCCCTCCGGAATGCCTTTCTTTTGCGATTCAACCTTGCGCCTGGCGGCGCGATCGACGTCTTCTTCCTTCTTCAGCCATTTGCTGAGGATTTCGAAGACCGCGAGGCGGATCGTGTTGCGATCTTCGACAAACTCGACTTCGTCGATGGACGCGAGCTTATCGGCGATCTGATGGGAAAGGAGATTTACTTTTTCGCGGCTTAGGCGCATTACAGGACCAGCTTCCTTTCCTTGACCAGCTTGTTTTTGATGAGCTTGAACATCTCCTGGTAAGAGGCGCCGCTCTGGCGCATTTGATCCTGATACTGATTCAGCATAGTTCGAACTTCATCGTTCAAGCGGTCCTCCAAGCTGACCTCCGCATCCATCACTGCGAAAAGCTCCTCGGAAATACGCCCTTTCACCGCGGTTTCGATCATCTCCTGCTGAAGGAGTTCCTCAACGATTCGCGTGGATAGAAGCCGGACGAATTCTTTTCTTAAACCCATTTCCCCTATGCCTTCATTTCGATCGCGGCCAAATGGCTATCCTCCCATACCTGTTCAGCATTTTTCAATAGCGCGCGAAGACTGGCGTTGCGGACAAAAAAGGAAAAGACCCCAATCTCTCTGCGCGCAGATTGGGGTCTTTTCCTTTTCGATCTTGCGTCGTTATTGAGAGCGTTCCGCGTGAATCTCGATGATGCTGCCCTCGACTTGAGTCTGTTTCTGGCAGCGTTCACACTTCACCGAGGACTTTTGGGGATCTGCCGCCGACTTGTCGACTTCAGTGACGATGACCAGCCGAGCACCGCAGGTGCAGCGCCAGCTTGTAACCATTCGCATGCTTGCAACCTATTGCCTTACAGTGAAGTTCCCGCGAGACCGGGCGGATGATACTGGCAATCTGTAGGATTGACTATCAGGCTCAGTCCTACAAACGTGAGGAAACGTATTAGGGCCGCAGGAGACCATCCCGGCCAGCAGCTTGGTCTGGGGCCAGGATGGCCTTGTGGGGTTAACTGACCATTCGCATGATGAGTCGCGCCATACCGCCTGATATTGCGCCGTAGGTTGCGCCTTTCTTACCGCCGGTGATTGCACCGACCACAGTAGCAACGCCAGCCGTTCCCGCGATCCAAAGAGCTTCGCGTTTCCAGCTGCGTTGCGGACGTCCTCTCCAGAACAAAACTGTTGCCTTCATCGTTTACCCTCGCATGACTAGATGCATGGGTTTGTGCACGCCATGTGCCGTGCTAAGGGAACATAAAAAGACCGATGAGAGACGGGCGCATGTGTCTTCTGAGCCCGCTATGTGGTATCGAAGATCCTTCGATATACATATAATCTTCCGATGCAACGGAACGAACTGCGGTACGACTGGACCAAAGAGGAAATTCGATCCATTTATGAGACCCGGCTCCTGGATCTGGTATTTCAGGCGCAATCCATACACCGTCAGTATTTCGAACCGGGCGAGGTTCAGCTTTGCCAATTGCTCTCGATCAAGACGGGCGGTTGTCCCGAAGACTGCGGATACTGTCCGCAAAGCGCACACTTTGCTACAAGCATCGACCGCCATGGACTGCTTCCGGTTCAAGAGGTTCTGAAGACTGCACGCGAAGCTCGCGATAGGGGAGTCCATCGTTTTTGTATGGGGGCCGCATGGCGGCAGATAAGCGAAGGTCCCGAATTTGACGCCGTGATCGAGATGGTTCGAGGAGTGTCGTCCCTGGGCTTGGAAGTCTGTTGCACGCTGGGTATGCTTACCGAGTCTCAGGCGCATCGCCTCGCAGACGCAGGTCTTCACGCATACAATCACAATCTCGACACATCGCCGGAGTTTTACGGCGAGATCATCACCACGCGAAAATACGAAGAGCGGCTGCGAACGCTTGAGAACGTCCGAAAGGCGGGTGTCACCGTCTGCTGCGGGGGCATTATCGGAATGGGCGAAACGGACTCGGATCGCATCGGGCTGCTGCACCAACTGGCCATCCTCCGGCCGCACCCCGAGAGTGTGCCGATCAATATGCTCGTCAGCGTCGAAGGAACACCTCTCGAGAACGCCGAGGCGCTGGATCCTCTCATCTTTGTGCGAATGATCGCAACGGCGCGAACTGTAATGCCTTCCTCGCGTGTACGTCTTAGTGCAGGAAGACGGTCGCTGACACGTGAGGCCGTGACACTGTGTTTCATGGCAGGTGCAAATTCTATTTTTGTTGGCGACAAGCTCCTCACAACGCCGAACCCAGGCCGGGAAGAGGACGAACTCCTGTTGCAAGAGCTCAACCTCAAACCGATGCAACATGCCTGAGTCGACCCACTCCATCGTAAGGCGCATGGAGGATGAACTCGCAGCACTTCGATCCAGGGCTCTATTTCGAAACCTGGAAGTATCCACGGGCATCCCATTCAACTCGAACGACTATCTTGGGCTTGCCTCGCATCCAAGACTCAGATCCGCCGTTACAATCGCCGTCCAGACGGACGCCCTCGTCGCATCGACAGGGTCAAGGCTGTTATCCGGCAACGCAGAGCGCTGGGAGGTTCTGGAGCAAAGATTCGCGCAATTTATCGGGACAGAAGCCGCACTGTATTTTTCTTCCGGCTATATGGCGAACCTCGGCCTGCTGACCTCCGTGCTCGGACCGGAAGACACTGCATTCTCCGACAGCGCCAATCATGCCAGCCTGATTGACGGCATTCGCCTTGCCCGATGCGGGAAGGTGGTTTTTCCTCACCTTGACCTAACCTTCCTTGAAGACGCTCTGCGCACTCATCGTGGGGGCGGCCGCAAGGTGGTGGTTGCAGAAAGCGTCTTCAGTATGGATGGCGATCGCGCTCCACTCCGTGAGTTGATGGCGCTTTGCGAGCGCTATGACGCCGGCTTGATCGTCGACGAAGCGCATACGATCGGGGTTGACGGGCCGGAGGGAAGAGGATCCGTCGCGTTCGCCGGTCGAAGCGGCTGCGTAATCGCATCGATACATACGTGCGGGAAGGCGCTTGCATCAATGGGTGCGTTCGTTGCCGGATCACAAACGCTTCGCGACATTCTGATCAACAAGGCGCGAACGTTTATATTCACGACGGCGTTGCCGCCCTATTGCGCCGCTCACATCGGCGAGGCTTTGACCCTGGCAGTGAAGTCCGGCGACCGCCGCGATCATCTTCGCCGCCTCGGTCTTCATCTGAGGGAGAGAATGAAGTCCTCGGGGTTTGGCACCGCTGGCAGCGACTCTCAGATTGTGCCGCTTATTCTTGGATCCAACGAAAACGCGCTCCGCTTTGCGGCGGCTGTGGCCGCCTCCGGATTTGCAGTCCGTGCAATACGTCCCCCGACAGTTCCTCCTGATTCCGCCCGGCTCCGGCTCTCGTTGACCGCGGACCTCTCGTTGCAGGATATCGATCACCTCACGGATGCTTTGATTGCTGCTCGCAAGTTACGCGCGCGCGTGAACAAACAAAGGTGACGGTTGCGGAATGATCTCAGACTTATTCGTTACGGGCGCCGATACGAACGTTGGCAAGACGGTCTTGTCTGCCCTGATCGTCGCCGCGTCGGATCGGGGCTATTGGAAGCCGATTCAAACCGGCGCGCTCGAGGATTCAGATCGTGGAACCGTAGTGAAACTCGCCGGAATTCCCGAAACCCGCGCATACCCGGAAGCGTTCATTTTTGATCCGCCGGTTTCTCCTCATTTGGCCGCGGAATGGAAGGGCGTGCGTATTGATCTCAGTGAGATCCGGCGGCCCATGAACGCCGGCCCCCTTGTCATTGAAGGCGCCGGCGGCGTTCTGGTTCCCATCAACGAGGGCCAATTCATGATCGATCTCATCACCAAATTCGGCGCGCCGGTGGTGATCGCTGCTCGGAGTACTCTCGGGACCATCAATCACACCTTGCTGACGATCTTTGCGCTTCGAGATGCAGGAGCGGATGTGCGAGGCGTCGTGATGATCGGCGCCGAAAATAGCGACAATCGCAATGCGATCGAGCGGTACGGGCGTGTAGCCGTCGTCGGGTCGATTCCGTTGCTTGCGTCGATGGACCGGTCGATCCTGCGCAGCGTTTTCGACCAGCGGTTCGACAAGGCGTCATTTCTGTGAAGATCTGGCACCCATACACACAGGAAGCGACCGATCCCGCCCCGATTGAGGTCGAGCACGCCCAGGGCGTATATCTTTACACGAAGGACGGACGACGGCTGCTCGATGCAATTTCATCGTGGTGGGTCAATCTGCATGGGCATGCTCACCCGCGGATCGCAGAAGCGATCGCCGAACAGGCGCGCCGGCTTGAGCATGTGATATTCGCGGGATTCACGCATGAGCCCGCAGAAGAGCTTTCCCGCAGGCTTCAAGGGGTTCTTCCAGGATCTTTGACGCGAGTTTTCTATTCGGACAATGGGTCGACTGCGGTTGAAGTCGCTTTGAAGATGGCGCTGCAATACTGGCGCAACAAAGGATGCATCTCGAAGCAACGCATTGTCGCTCTCGAACACGGGTATCACGGCGACACGGTTGGTGCGATGTCCGTGAGCTCGGATTCCCCATTCACTGCGGCCTTCGATGCCTTTCGATTTCCGGTCTTACGCGCACACTCGGCGTATTGCTACCGCTGTCCTGTGGGCAAGAGTCGCGCCTCGTGTGATGTGGATTGCGTTCAGAGCCTTGAGGAGCTGCTTCAAAAGCACAGTGGTGAGATCGCCGCCGTCATTGTTGAACCGCTTATTCAGGGCGCCGGCGGCATGATCGTGCATCCCGTCGAGTTTTTGCAGCGTGTCCGGCGTCTGTGCTCGGAGCATTCCGTCCTGCTCATTGCGGACGAAGTCTTCACGGGATTTGGGCGCACCGGCCGCATGTTTGCATGCGATGCAGCGGGAGTAGAACCGGACCTGATGTGCCTGTCCAAGGGACTGACCGGTGGATTTATTCCAATGGCCGCCACCGTTTGCCGCGAAGCCGTTTACGAGGCATTTCTGGACGAAGACCGCTCGCGTGCTTTCTTCCATGGACACTCTTACTCTGGCAATCCCCTGGGATGCGCAGCGGGGAATGCAAGCCTGAAGGTCTTCGAGGAGGAGCCGGTTTTCGAGAGAATTTCCTGCATTGAATCGGTGCATCGAGATCGCCTTTTTCAGCTCAAGGGCGAGCCTCGGGTTGCGGATATCCGAATGGCCGGCACAATCGCGGCGGTGGAGCTCGAAACTCGTGATGCGGGTTACCTTTCAGATATGAGAGCCGAGCTCTACGACTTTTTCATCAGCCGCAACGTTCTGCTTCGTCCTCTCGGAAACGTTATTTACATCGCCCCGCCTTATGTGATGTCCGCCGATCAGCTTCATTACACTTACGATGTCATCGTCGAGGCGATAAGAAAACTAAGGTAAGATTGATCATATGAATTTACATCCGGATTGGAAGTCTGAACCTAGCGCGCCAGGGCCCTTTCAGCGCGTCTTTGACAAAGGCAAGGGAAAGGAAATCGATCTGTACGTGACGTACGTTTTCGGAGATGGGATTGACGGCAAACGATACTGCCGCGCTGTTGAAGCCACGGGTCGAATGATTAAGAACGGCGGAGCGGACGAAAAGCTCAAGAAGGTGCTGAACACCGTGCGTGAAAGAGGCCCGTCATACTGTCTGGCCGTTACCGAAGGCGGGCGCATGCCGACGGAGGCGGATCATTCCGAACAGTTCTTGGGCTGAAGGAGAATCTGGAAAGGACTTCCGCGGTCTTCGGTCAACCACCGCCCAGAGAAACGTCAACTTCAGACAAAATTCGCTTTCATCGTTCGGCGGACATGCGAGCGGGGCAGAAACAATGGACGCCCTGGCCGAGTTTTACAATGAATGATGAGACCAGTTATACTCCTGCGACTTTCATGAGAGGACGGATTGCTTTCAGTCTCAAGAACGACCCCCGAAGTCTGCCCGCATATCCTCTTGGCGACGCTGCGCGTTATTTGCAACTGCCTCCTGCGACTCTGCGATCCTGGGTAGCGGGACGGAAATACCCGACCTCGAAAGGGGAACGCTTCTTTCACCCCTTAATAATTGCGCCTGAGAGCAATGCCCGCCTGACCTTGTCCTTTATTAACCTCGTGGAGGCGCATGTCCTTGACGCCATCCGCCGGACACACGGCGTTGCCGTGCCAAAGATACGAAGAGCGGTTGAGTTCGTTAAGCGTGAACTGGGTTCCGACCATCCTCTTGCCGAAAAAAGCTTTGAAACGGACGGCGTCGATCTTTTCTTACAAGAGTATGGTCAGTTGATCAACGTATCGCGTGACGGGCAATTGGCGATGAAGAATGTTCTTGAAGCTTACCTTGAACGCATTGAAAGAGATTCGCGCGGAATAGCTGTCCGTCTTTTTCCATTTACCCGAAACCGGCCGGCGTCCTCTGATGTGCGCCAAGAACCGAGAAGTGTCGTCATCGATCCGCGCGTTTCCTATGGTCGGCCCGTTCTCACAGGAACAGGGATTCCCACCTCCGTTCTGGCGGAGCGGTACAAGGCCGGGGAATCCATCAGAGAATTAGCGGACGACTACGCCCGCCCCGCGAATGAAATCGAAGAAGCGATCCGTTGCGAGCTTCAAACAGAAGCCGCCTGAATCGCCGACTCTCTTCCTTGATCGTTCCCTCGGAAAAAAGACGGTTGCCGAGGCATTGCGCGGCGTAGGCGCCAAGGTTGAAGTTCACGACGATCATTTCCCCCAAGGATGCAAGGGACGAAACATGGCTCACAGAAGTGGGTAAGAGGGAGTGGATTGTACTCACAAAAGGCCGTCGCATCCGATTGCGCGCGATTGAAAGAACAGCACTGATTAAGGCTGGCACTCGGGCTTTCGTTCTTACCGCCGGCGACATCGACGGCGTCGCGATGGCGGCCGTCTTTGCAAAGGCGTTGCCCAGGATCTTACGATTCTCTGCGAAATATACACCGTCTTTCATAGCAACAATCTCCAAGACCGGCTCCGTTACCATGCTCCAACAGTTCACAAAGTGATATGGCTTTTCACAACGTGATGAGTTCTACGTCAGGAGGTGCCTGATGACGCGCAGAAGATTCATACTCGAGTTTGCCGCCTTGGCTTGGCCACCTGTAATGGTTTCCTCCGCGACTGTTCAAAATGCCTCTAACGGTTCTCCTTTGATGCGACTTCGTCTTGTCAAACAGATCGATGGCTTACTCAGTCACTATTAGTGCGGCCTCGCGGCACCCTATGGCAAGCACCACCCATAAACACGTTAGCCCGGGTGTCACTCCCGGGCTAACTCTTTCATACTAAAACGGGGCCGACGAGACTCGAACTCGCGACCTCCGGCGTGACAGGCCGGCGTTCTAA
>CAZIPZ010000133.1:0-11354 GCA_964541075.1 uncultured Solibacteraceae bacterium
TGTTGTTCGCGTCCAGAAGCGGGGAGTTCAATTTCCTACGGCGGCGCATGTGCTTTTTGAAGTTTTTCAGGACCTGAAAATCAAGAGCGTGGAAACGCCGTCGACGTTCCCTGTTGGATTGGCGGATCAGCTTCGCAGTGTGAAGATCAGGCTTCAAGGCAGACCGGATCCGTTTTGGCCTGAGCGCGAATTCAAAACCGGCCAAGAGATTCGATACATCAATGAGTCGCTTCGGGCGGCGGAGAGAGGTATGCAAGCAGGCATAGACGCAGTGAGGCGGTCCAAAATCCAAAAAGATGGGCGCCTTCGACTGGACGGCGTCCCTCTGACCTCCGAAATCCTGAAGCGGATCATCAATACGACGATCATGGCCGAGGGATTCGTCCCGAGCCACACCATCGTTGCATCTGGAGAGCAATGCGTCGATCCGCATAATCAGGGCAGCGGACCAATCCGCGCCAACACCTCGATCATTATGGACATCTTTCCACGCTCTCAGAAAACCGGATACTTCGGGGACATAACGCGGACTGTGGTTCGCGGTCGTGCATCCGACAGGCTGAAGCGAGCGTACCTTTGCGTCGAGGAAGGACAAAAAATTGGTTTTCGACGTATTCGGGACGGTGCGAACGCGTACGACATCCATCGGGAAATCGTGGAGTACTTCACGAAGGAAGGATTTCCGACTGGACCTATGGGAGGCCGGATGCAAGGATTCTTTCACGGAACTGGCCATGGACTTGGACTCGATATCCACGAAGCGCCCGGAATCGGGATGCGAAGCAAGAACATCCTGCGGGCGGGAAATGTCGTCACTGTCGAACCGGGCCTCTACTATGAAGGCATGGGCGGAGTGCGATTGGAGGATGTTGTGCTCGTCACCGCGTCGGGAAACCGCAATCTTGTGCGCATTCCTAAGGTTCTTGAAGTTTAGTTTGTCCAATATTTATACTGCCGGATTCTCGGAGGACGCCAAATGCGTGTACGTTTCTGGGGCGTAAGGGGTTCCACCCCGACACCCCAGAAGGAAAACATGGAGTACGGTGGCAACACATCGTGCACCGAGATCCGGACCGACAGCAACCAGATCCTGATCTTTGATGGGGGCACTGGAATCCGCCTGTTAGGCAACGAGCTTCAGCGAGAATTCGGCGAGAGCCCAATCAGCGCACACATCTTCTTCAGTCATTTCCACCTCGACCACATTCAGGGAGTGCCGTTCTTCCGTCCACTTTACAATGCGAGAAATCACTTCACCTTTTATTTCGCGGGAAGACGTGACGCGAATCTCGTCATGGACGCGCTGGCTGGAATGATGGCGAATCCGTACTTTCCGGTCGATATGTCTAAATTGCCGTGCTCGCGTAAGTATATCGATCTGGTCGAGGGCTCGTTTAAAGTTGCGGACACCAAGATCACTGTTTTGCCGCTCAACCATCCGCAAGGCTGCGTCGGCTACAGGATCGCGCAGAATGGAAAGGTCATTTCGTACTGCACGGATTTTGAACACGGTGCGGATTGGAGCGATCAGAACGTCATGACTCTTGCCAAGGATTCGGACTTTCTGATTGTCGATTCACAATACACGCCTGAAGAATTGCCGGATCATCTTGGATGGGGACATAGCAGCTGGAAGCAAGCCATAGAAACAGCGACGGCTGCACGGGTCAAGCGGATCGCCCTTTATCATCACGACCCGTATCACGAAGACACCGACGTCGAGGCCATACTTGAGAACGCCCGCCGGATGCACCCCAATGTGATCGCCGCCAAAGAAGGATTAGAAGTTACCTTGTAATTCAGTTTAGAAATTCGGGATTTGCTAAGATCGACGCTGACTGCATTCGCGAATCGGTCTGGTGATCCAAACAAAAAATGGCCGTCAAATTCAAGGACTATTACCAAATTCTGGGCGTCGAGCGCGGCGCCAAGGAAGATGAGATCAAGAAGGCGTATAGAAAACTCGCCAGGAAGTTCCATCCCGATCTGAATCCAAACAATAAACAGGCAGAAGAAAAATTCAAAGAAATCCAAGAGGCTTATGAAGTGTTGGGTGACGCCGAAAAACGCAGTAAGTACGACCAACTCGGCGCAAATTGGAAGAATGGAGCGGAATTCACGCCTCCGCCCAATTGGGAAGGCTTTCAAGGAGGGTTTGATCTGGGCGACATCTTTAGCCGGGCCAGGACGCAGGGAGGCCCGACTGCTGAAAGCGGCAGCGCCTTCAGCGATTTTTTTGAAACTCTTTTCGGTGGTGTTGGAGGCGGATTCGGAGGCGCCGGAACTCGACCCAGATCGAGCCGTGGACGCACGGACGCTGAAACAGAGTTGTTTCTTCCTCTAGAGGAGATGCACCACGGTGTGACGAAAAAAGTGAATCTCCGGATTGGGAACATCCAGAAGACCATCGACATCCGAATTCCGCCTGGCGCTCGCAACGATAGCCGGATTCGGGTCCCAGGCGCCGGCGCTAGCGGCGGGGATCTGTATGTCCGCCTTAGGCTGGATCAGCATTCAAAACTGGTTGTAAATGGTGATGACACCGAAGGCGAGGTTTCGATCACGCCGGCCGAAGCCGCGCTTGGAGCATCCGTTGAGGTTCACACGCTGGACGGCCCCACCGAGATTCGCATTCCACCAGGAGTAAGCTCAGGCCAACGCCTTCGATTACGAGCCCGTGGATTGAATATTCGTGGTGGGGGCCGCGGAGATCATTTTGCTCGGCTAAAGATCGTCCTCCCGAAGGAGCTAACTCCGGAAGAGCGGAAACTCTACGAAGAGTTGTCGCGTATTTCGCGCTTCAACCCCCGTAACGGCAAATAGCGTTAGCACGCAGCTCTCATGAATTTCGGACGTTTCCGAAAAATGGAAGCTCAACCACCTTGGCAGGATGCGACTTGCCTTCGGCGATGATCTCCACACTTGTATTAGGCGTTTCGGAACCACGACTCACGAATCCCAGAGCGATCGATTGATTCATGCGAGGCGATGTAAGCGTCGTCGTGATATAGCCGACTTCTTTTCCGTCTCTTCGCACCGGACTTTTGATCGACGGCAGCCCGCCCCCATTAATTACGAACCCGACAAATTTACGGTTGACGTGGCCTAAATATTTGACCTTCGCCACGACTTCTTGTCCGATGTAGCAGCCTTTGTCGTAACTGATGCCCCTATCCCCCAGTTCTGGCATTGTTGTGGTTTCATCGATGTCCACGCCGTAAACGGGGATGCCCGCCTCCGTGCGCAAGACGTCCCATGTCCCGTGATCTATCGCCGTCGCTCCGGACGCGGCCAGCCCCCTTAAGATTTTATCGGCGCGTTCTCGCAGCACCCAAAGGTCAAACCCGAGATCTGACAACATTACACGGCACCCCGGAAAATTCTTATGTTGATACAGGTTCTGCAAGGCTAAAGGCGTGTCGAGCCACGATTCGATCACGGCTGAAGCTTTCGGACCAATAACGGAAAGAATCTGATACTCGTCGGAAACATCGGCGACCTGCACGTCTTCCATAATAAGCAGCTTGTCGAAAGCCGATACGAGATTTGGGATCGTCGCCCTCTCCAGAGTCATCCACAGCTCATTCTCGTCAGCCAAAATGTGCATGTGCGCCCTGACCTTCCCTTGCGATGACAGATGGGCCGCATAGCAACCTTGTCCGGCCGCCAGTTTCTGAACATCGTTCGTGACCATCCCCTGAAGCCACGACGAGCGTTCAACGCCTGTGAGCTTCAGAATTCCGAACCAATCTTTTTCTGCCAGAGCAGCTCCGACACGCGCTGCTTCGTAATATTCACTGAGCATTCAACTATTATATTAAGTATGAAGATCGTGGCGCTCGTCGATGATGTTCTTCTCATCTCGGATCTTAAACGCTAAACAGAAGCTGCCGGGGCATCGGAATAAAGGCGCACTCGTTTTTTCTCAGCACCTTGCAGGAATTTTGGCTTAAACCAACAATAGAGCGGACAGTCTATAGCAATGCGCGCCGGACACCATCAGGAGTGGAAGGCAAGGCGCTTATTGAAAGCCATAGCCAGGAGGCTATTTACGATAATGTTCCGAAAAACAGCCATTGTTTCAATCCTATTGGTTGCGCTATCAGCAGGCATAACACTAGGTCAGGGCCGCCGAAATAACCGCCAACCCTTTGGTGAAAGGATGATCCAGCGCCTTCAGCGCACCCTGAACCTGACTGAATCTCAGATGAACGGCATCCGCGCTTTGGACCAAACCCGGCGGGCGGAAATGGAAGCGACACAGTTAGAAAGAAGAACCAAGCGCGAAGCCGTTAAGGCATTGATGGATCAACCAAATCCGGATCCTACGGTGCTTGGACGGGCTATGCTCGAAATGAGAGAGACGCGTGAAAAGGTCCGCACGATCAACGAACGGTTTCGATCCGGGATTAATGGCCTGCTGACGCCCGAACAGCAGCTTCTCCTAAGGAGCCGTCAGCGTCCCCAGGATAACCCCAAGAACAATATTATCGGCCCGCCGATCGCGCCCCAACGCGGTGTCCGCTAGGATTCAGCCTTCTGAACTTGTCCGAGTAAGGGTCTCCAGAAACTTCCGGGCAGGTTCGGGAGGCGTTGCTGCACCCTTCACGAGCAACTCTTCGGCTTTGATCTCTCGTTGATAGAGCCTCTTATTGGCGTCATTGTCCGGACGCAGTACAGCGCCGTTCAGCGAAATGCCAGCAAAAAGTCCGCGACTCCTGGCATAGGTTAGGATCTCTGAACGCATGGTCGCATTTGTCTCCGCCGCCGCGGCTCTTCCCTTGGGTCCTGCCGCCGCTCCGATATCGCCGCCGAGCGTCACCTTGTCACGAAGAAGGTGTTTCATGCTTTCCGGAGTCATGAAGAGCATCACTACATCCGTTGACTGTCCCCCAAGCTGAAGCCCAAAACTTCCACCACTCAGAGAAATCATTGACGGCGGCCCCCATGGCCCCTTTCCGTCTGCCTTCTTACAAGATGCGGCGCCCCGTCCGTAACGTCCACCGAAACCCAGAGCTGCTTTTTTCACCCCAGGGATTACAACAACACACTCGGCACGCTTCAGAAGCTCTCTTGGTATCCCTCCATCTGGCGCCTTGACCAGCTCTTCGAGGATCTTCGATGAGTCCCAGAGCCTGTCGGCCACCTTGTCGTCATTTTGAGCCACTAGAGGTGCGTTGATAGCCGCCGACAAAACCAAAATCAGAAAAAATGAGCGCATTGGCTTTCTCCTTTCGCACCCAAGGGTACGTTGCCTCGGGCAAACTGGCTCCACGAGCAAGTTGGCAATAGCAGCGATTACAGCTGTCTTTGCGGTCACTCAGCCAGGATCGGAATGACATAAGTCTGGATAGGCTGGCCGGTCACGATCGCTTCGTTATCTGATAGGTACATGTCGATTTCACTGCGGACACCAAAATTTCCTTTCAGATACACGCCAGGCTCGATTGAAAAACAGGTTTTCGCGAGCAAACGCCGATTATCCTGCGTTTCCAAGTTGTCGATATTGGCCCCGTTGCCGTGAACCTCTTCGTGAATGGAATGCCCGGTGCGATGCAAAAAATGTTCGCCATATCCGGCCTTCGTAATCGATTGCCGCGCGGCCTCGTCAACTTCCCAACCGTATAGCGCCTTTTCCATCGGAAATCGTTCCTGCGCTGTCTTGATGGCGGAATCCCGGCCGGCCCTGACAATGTCAAAGATATTTCGATGAGCATCGGGAACCGAGGCCCCGATATATCCGGTCCAAGTGATGTCGTCATAAACAGCGTGAGGGATTCGTTGCTTTGACCACATGTCGACTAGAAGAAAGTCGCCTTTATTCATTCGCAGATTGTTCTCCGCTGACGGCGCGTAGTGTGGATCAGCGCTATGTTCATTGATCGCCACGATGGGTCGATGCCCGGCCTCCAGATCGCGACGGGCGAACTCATTCCAGATGAAATCCTGAATATCCAGCTCGGTTGTGGTCACACCCTCACGAATCCGGCGGCCAACCTCGCAAAAGATGACGTCCACAAGTTCCCGCATGTGGCGCGCAGCGTAGAGGTGTGACTCAAGCTGTTGTTCAGACCAGATCGCTTCGAAGACTTGAACTAAGTCGGCCGATGAAACGACTTCCACGCCGAAGCTGCGGATCAATTCCAGCGTGCCGCCGTCCACGCGAGAAACATACGGAATCGCATTGAACGGCGAATACTGCATTGCCACTTTCCTTGCGCCGTTCAGGGTGTCCTGCAAATATTGGTGCAGTTGCTGCCAAGGAAGATAAATGTTTTTGTCGCCTGGCAGCGAGTCAAGCACACCCTGCTCTATTGCATGAACAATCTTCTTGGGTGCACCGTTTGCGGGTACAAAATAAAACCACCTTCTGGTGGCAAACCGAGCGTGATCGAGTTTGAGTATATTTTCGGCGATCGGGTCGCTACCTCGAAAACTGTAGAACAACCATCCGCTAAGCTCGTCGTGGCGGAGAATTGTCTGAATAGAGTCGATTAAGCTTTCGTGCATGTCAGCATTATACCCGGTGGATTCAGGTAGAATGACTTTGTAATGAAAAACAAAAGCCGTTTTCTCCAGGGACAACGCATCGAGCCGCCACCCATCACAGCTGACATTTCGATAGTCGATCTAATCGACAAGACATTCAACGCATATAACGCAGCTCGATTCCGCGAAGCATGCCATCTGTTCACTGAGCGAATGCTCGCTGATGACGTAACCGTTGGAATGAGCCTTTCAGGGGCGATGACGCCGGCCGGTCTAGGCATGGCTGCAATCATCCCTTTAATGCGCGCCGGCTTTGTGGATTGGATAGTTTCGACGGGAGCAAATCTTTATCACGATACCCATTTTGGCATAGGCCTTGAAATGCGCCGTGGTTTACCGACGCTCGACGACCGGGTATTGCGCGAGGAACAAGTCGTTCGTATCTATGACATTTTTTTTGAATATGAAGTCTTGTTAAAGACCGATTCGTTTTTCAGAGAAATCATTAGTGCTCCCGAGTTTCAGCGCACGATGAGCACAGCCGAATTCCATCACACCGCCGGCAGATACGTACTCGAACGAAGCCGAGTTCTCGGCTTGAAGGATAAGTCGCTACTAGGGGCGGCGCACGAACTTGGCATTCCAATTTACACATCTTCCCCAGGTGACAGTTCAATTGGGATGAACGTGGCCGCGAAAGCGCTGGATGGCGGCAAGCTTCAGTTCGATGTCAACGCCGACGTCAATGAAACCGCGGCTATTGTGTATGACGCTAAAAAGCGCGGGCGAAAGAGCGCAATCCTAATTGTAGGTGGGGGCTCACCCAAGAATTTTGTGCTTCAAACGGAGCCGCAGATTCAGGAAGTGCTTGGGCTCGACGAAAAAGGACACGATTACTATCTGCAGTTTACTGACGCGCGAGTCGACACCGGCGGACTTTCTGGCGCAACTCCCGCTGAAGCTGTGACGTGGGGCAAAGTGGACCCCGATAAGCTTCCTGACGCCGTTGTTTGTTACCTCGACTCCACGGTAGCCCTGCCGCTGCTCACTGCATATGTCATGCTCAAGCGAGCGAATCGACCGCTCAAGAAGCTGTACGACCGGCGAGGCGAACTTTTGAAATCCCTCAAGACGGCGGCCCGAAAACAAGGAAACCTGCAGAAACCCTGATTCGGCGCATCCGTATATCCTTACTCGACGGGATACATCACCATCCCCGACAGCACCTTCGGGTAGAAATCCGTGGATTTCTGTGGCATGACGTTCCCCTCATAGGCGATATCCCGCATTTGGTCCAGCCTTGTGGGACTTAGAAGGAAAGCGACTTGGGCGCTGCCTGAGCGCACAGAACCGATGGCTGCATCACGCTCCCGAAGATAGGTGATATGACTTTCCTTTCTGACAGCCTCTTCGCTGATGCCGAGACATTTCTCCAAAATCAATCGATGCAAAACGACAACATCCAATGTCCGCTGCTTCTCAGAAAGGTCGGGCAGCAGCGAACGAAGGTTAAGTGAGTCTTTCAATGAAAGGTATGAAGTCTTTCCGCCTGCAAAAACTTCAATAGTCAGTTTTCCGGTCACGGGCGAGTCGCTAATGTCGAAGAATTTTTCTGTTTGACGCAGGAGAGAGACTGCCTCAAATCCTGGGATATTTGCGACAATCCGATGCGTTGGGAGAATCGTCAGGTTAGGGCTGCTCATATTGAAGAATGCTGCGACCATTCTTTCATACGGCGCGTTCTCATCGTTTAGGCCGGTTTTTGCTCTCATCTCGTCGCGATAGGCCAGTGCAGTTTCGTATCGGTGATGGCCGTCCGCGATGATCAGTTTCTTATCCCCCATATGCCGTTGGATCTGAGACACGACTCCAGTCTCTGACAGAGTCCACATTGTGTGTTGAACTCCGTATTCATCCGTCGCTTCGATATCGGGTTTTCCCTTCGCCACCTGCTCGAACACGGAATCGATTCGCTGCGAAGGATCGTCATAAAGCAAAAAGATCTGCTCAAACTGCGTTCGCGTGTGCCGAAGAAGGTCCAACCTGTCTTTCTTTGGCCCGGTCAACGTGCGCTCATGCGGAAACACTACTTTATTGGCATAGTCCTCCAGATGGACCAGCCCAATGAAACCTTTACGAATTTGAATCTCCTTGGCTCCCGGCGCAGTGAAACGTTGAAAGTAGACAAAGAACGAGGATGCGGGCAGAAGTTCCAACACACCTTCCGCTCTCCACTCCTTCAGATAGGAAGCCGCACGCGTGTAAACGTTGTTTGCCGCTGAATCCTCGGGATTCGATTTGCCTAGTACAATCCGAACAAAGTTCTTTGGATGTTTCGAATAGTAGCGATCCTGCATCTCCTTTGAAATCTTGTCGTAAGGTTGGGTGACAACCTCTTCAATGGGTATTTTGTCCGGAGAGTATCTCAGAGCATGAAACGGATAGATTTTAGCCATCACCTTCCTACTTTTTAGTGCTTCTGTAACAACTGGACATTTTCCCACGCGAAAGCCTTTGAGAACTCAAAAAATGATGCGAGCGTGCCTTTAGGAAGCCTAATTTTGACGACGAGCCGTAGACCAGCTAGAATTATCCAACTTAAGCCCGGCAACAACCCCCAGTTGCGAGACTAGGACTCCACACAAATGAAAGATGAATGGATACAAAGGCTGGAAAGGTTCCTCGAAAATGAGGATTTTGGAAAAAACTGGGACGGAGCATACCAAGATGCGGTGCCCGCCCTCCGAAAATATTTTCACAAGGAAGGCTATACCACGCGAATCATGCAGGAATGGGATTCGGAGTCACGTGACACAGAACTGATCGCGACAAAGGAATCGATCATCGTTCGAATTCCCTGGGCGGAAGACTACAACGGCCGATCTTTGGTTGATCTTCAGTCTCTCCAGGTCTGCCATCAAAGGGCAAAATCATTGGACGCGTAATGCGATTGCAACCCCGTCACGCAACGGTACGATTCCAGTCAAATACCGTTTGTCCGCAAATAACATCTGATTGAACGATCGTATAGCTTTCGTGTCTTCGTCTACAGCTTCCGGATCGGCAACCCGTCCGGACCAAAGGGTATTGTCTGCTACCAAAAGACCGCCGATTCGAACGCGGCCTGAAGCCTTTCTATACACCTCCGGATAGTAGAGTTTGTCGACGTCATTGAAAACGATGTCAAACTCGCCTGGAGTTTGGTCCATCAATTCGAGTGAATTTCCAATGAGGATTTCGACGCGATCGCGAACGCCCGCGCGCATAAGGTATTCCTGGGCCCTCGACGCGTTGGTAGCGCTCGTGTCGGTGAAATAAACCTTGCCGCCTTCACTGACTCCGCGAGCCCACCAAATTGTCGAATAGCCGATAGCAGATCCCATTTCGAATACCCGATTGGCGTTCATTAGACGAGCAAGTTGATACAACAGCACACCCACTGCGGGCCCAACGATCGGGATGCGGCTCTTTGCCGCGAGAGCCTCCATTTCTGCAAGCACCGGTTCTCGCTGCAGCAAAAGTCCATGTATGTATTTTTCAACAGCCTCAGGCGTAATCGCATTCATTTGCTATGATCCTCGTGATGATTCTTAGAGCTGTTCTTTTCGATGCGGCAGAAACATTGTTTACGACGCGCGTTTCTGTTGGTTCAATCTATGGAAGCCTCGCTCGGGAATATGGCTCAGAAGCCTCCAATGAAGCCATCCATGCAGCTTTTCTACGGCACTTTCGGGGTGCGGGCCCGGTGTCCCCGGAAAATCAAAAAAACTGGTGGAAGGACATCGTGCATCGAGTCTTCTCGGACGTCGGCATGGTTAGAGACTTCGATCGATTCTTCGAGCAAGTCTACGATAGTTTTCGCGATTCTCAGAACTGGAGACTGTTTCCCGAAACGCAAAGCGTCCTGCAGGAACTGAAAAGCCGCGGTCTAAAGCTGGGCATCGTTTCGAATTTTGACGACCGTATATATTCGGTCATGCGTAGTCTGGATATTCTGGCATTTTTCGACGTAGTCACGATCTCGAGCGAAGCGGGCTACTGCAAACCGGATGTGCGCATCTTTGAAACCGCAGTAAGAGCCATGAGTGTTCCTCCAGCCGCGATCCTTTTCGTTGGTGACAGCCTTCACGACGATGTGGAAGCCGGTCTCCAAGCGGGCCTCCAAGCTGTGCTGGTTGACCGTAATGGTCACCATGCATCTGCCAACAATGTTTGGAAGGTAGCTTCCCTGGATCAAATATTGGATTTCGCGAGTCTGCCCCGCCGATAAGCGTTCCCACTGGAATTCCGCAATTGCGGCATAGCGTTCGGTCTTCTTGTGATTTTTGTGGGTTTTCGCCAACGGATTACGTCTTTTAAAGCAGAAGTCACTGCGAGTCCGTCGACCATTCCTACGGAGGACGCAGGCTCTAAATCTCGGTCGTGCAATAGCCGACATCTTCCGTTGCTCAATGTGTGCGCAACGTCAAAAGATTGACATCTGCCTTCATGCGCGCTCCGAAACTGAGAACCAGAAAACAAGCGTGTTTCCTCGAATAGGTGGAGCCGTATCTGGTAAAGGTTCTTGTTTGGTCGGATCGAAGAATGGACACTTAAACAAAATAGGGTGTGTGCCGTAGGACGACTCTTATCAGGAAGGCGCGAAGATCAGAAACAAGGCGGGGATGGTTTAAAGTTGATCATGAAAGAACGATTAAAGATTCTTCATCTGGAAGACAACATACTTGATGCGGAACTGATGATGGCAACGCTGGCCAGTTCCGGGATCGACTGCGAAATCGTACGGGTCGACTCCAGATCTGAATTCACGAAGTCCCTCGAGGCCGAAGCATTTGATCTCATCATCAGCGACTTTAGTCTGCCAG
>CAZIPZ010000134.1:0-172 GCA_964541075.1 uncultured Solibacteraceae bacterium
ATGGTGTTCTTGAGTTCGAGAATTTCGCCGCGGACGTCCACGGTGATCTTTTTGGTTAGATCACCGCTGGCTATCGCCGTCGTGACTTCCGCGATGTTGCGTACTTGAGATGTGAGGTTGCCGGCCATGAAGTTGACGTTGTCCGTGAGATCTTTCCAGGTTCCGGCAACAC
>CAZIPZ010000134.1:272-11179 GCA_964541075.1 uncultured Solibacteraceae bacterium
CCTTGACCTGAGCTTGTCCGCCGAGCTTTCCTTCGGTGCCGACCTCGCGAGCGACACGGGTGACCTCCGAAGCAAAGGAGGAGAGCTGGTCGACCATGGTGTTGATGGTGTTTTTGAGTTCCAGAATCTCACCTTTGACATCAACGGTGATCTTCTTGGAGAGGTCGCCATTTGCAACGGCCGTCGTGACATCGGCGATGTTGCGGACCTGATTGGTGAGGTTGCTCGCCATGAAGTTGACGTTGTCCGTGAGATCTTTCCAGGTTCCGGCAACACCCTTGACCTGAGCTTGTCCGCCGAGCTTTCCTTCGGTGCCGACCTCGCGAGCGACGCGGGTGACTTCCGAAGCGAAGGAGGAGAGCTGGTCGACCATGGTGTTGATGGTGTTTTTGAGTTCCAGAATTTCACCTTTGACATCGACGGTGATCTTCTTGGAGAGGTCGCCATTTGCAACGGCCGTTGTGACGTCAGCGATGTTGCGGACCTGATTGGTGAGGTTGCTCGCCATGAAGTTGACGTTATCGGTGAGATCCTTCCATGTTCCCGCGACGCCTTTCACATCGGCCTGTCCGCCGAGCTTTCCTTCGGTGCCGACCTCGCGAGCGACGCGGGTGACTTCCGAAGCGAAGGAGGAGAGCTGGTCGACCATGGTGTTGATGGTGTTCTTGAGTTCGAGAATTTCGCCGCGGACGTCCACGGTGATCTTTTTGGACAAGTCGCCTCGGGCTACCGCAGTGGTGACTTCCGCAATGTTCCGCACCTGGTTCGTCAAGTTGTTGGCCATGAAGTTGACGTTGTCCGTAAGATCTTTCCAGGTTCCGGCAACGCCCTTGACCTGAGCCTGTCCGCCGAGTTTTCCTTCGGTGCCGACTTCGCGAGCGACACGGGTGACCTCCGAGGCGAAAGTGCTCAGCTGATCGACCATGGTGTTGACGATCTTTGCTGTCCGTAGAAATTCACCGGTCAGTGGGCGACCTTCGATTTCGAGGGACATTGTTTGGGAGAGATCCCCTTTTGCCACTGCGCCGATGACGCGAGCGACTTCCGTAGTGGGCTGCACGAGATCGGCGATCAGGGTATTCACCGAGTCAATGCAAGCTGCCCAGGATCCCGTTGCCATTGGCAGCGCGGCGCGCTGCTTAATCCGTCCTTCTTTTCCGACGACAGTGCCGACGCGATCGAACTCTCTTGCCATCCTTTGATTGAGATCAATCACTTCGTTCAGGCTGTCGTAGACCTTGCCCGTCAATCCCGTCTGTTCGGCCGGGAGCCGCGTAGTGAAATCTCCTTTCTTGAGATCGGAGAGAACTCTTAACAACAATCGGACATCAACAGCTTCGGTGGTGAACTCAGTCACTCTTGCGGGCTTGGCTTTCATAAGGTCTCCGGCCTGTAATAGTTGTTAGCGAACAGGTACTGGCGCCCTTTCCAATCGGAAGGAGTTACGCAGCAGCGCGCCAGGGTATTCCCTGACCCGCCCGCGTCAGAGCACACCCCTTACCAAAGGAAGTGGAATCAGTAAACCACTGAGGCCATAGCCCTTCACTTCGTGACCGGTGGCTGCAACTATATGAGTCGCGAGCAGTGGCGAGGATTTTTGTCCCGGACCGTGATTGCAGAGAGGGAATTCCTCCGCTCGAAGTGGCACCGACATTCCACCCCAACCACGGAGACCGAACCGCGGAAATGCCTGGCCGCTAAAGTTGGAATCTTGAGATGGGTGTAAGAAAGTCTTACAAACCGATTTCATCGCTTAAGCGCTGGTGTCTGCGTGACTTCAAGTGAAATAGGTTTTCAGACGTCAGAAAACTTTACAAAAATTCGAGCGCAAAGGGAGTTTCGCAGATTAGAGGCCGCAGGTGTTTTCATACTTAGGCATAGTAAAATGAAGGATATGCGAACCAACGCCGTCCAGAAACGGGAGTGGTCCTTCGCGTGCGCAACGAAGTAGGATTTACATCCACGGAAGGAAACATTGCATGATGCAACGTTTGAACACATCTATTAAGTCTTTCTCCTTTTTCCTCATCGGGTTTCTCCTTGCTACGTTATCGGCTGCAAATGCCCACGCGGACAGCGTCGGCGCCCCGAGCAGCATAACGGCTTTGATCCTCGGAGACTGGTATGGAGAGGATTCCGATTTGGACAACATTCGCACCGATTTGATCGGGTCGGATACGCGATTTGATCAATCTGGGAGTGCGTCACTGAATCTCACTCACGGTTTGCCGTCGCTCAGCTACCTTCAACAGTTCGACTCAGTGCTGGTTTTTTCCGATAGCGTAAGCGTCGATTACACAGAACTGTCTGACCTTCTGGGCAACTACGTAAACGCCGGTGGAGGGGTTGTTCTGAGCACTTTCTGGGGTCAACAGGCCGGATCCGTCGGGGGTATCATCAATAGCACTGGGTATAATCCTCTTATTAATCCTCAATCTGATGCATACCGTTCAGTATCCCTTGGGGCCTATATCGCTACCGATCCCCTCATGCAGGGTGTGACAAACATCATTGGCACTACCTTCTTAGGCGACTACATTCCAGGTCTGGATGCCGGAGCGACCTTGGCGGCTTCGTGGGACGACGGCAATCCGCTCGCTGCTTACAATGCGTCCGGCAATGTGGCCGCGATTACGCTGTATCCGAATGTGGCGTTTTTCGGCAATGCTTCCGGAGAATATGATCGGCTTTTCGCAAACGCTCTGGCAATGACCGGGGGATACGGCGAGACAACGACGGTTCCAGAAGCATCGACTTTAACCTTCTGTGCGACAGGACTAGTCGTCCTGTTGGCGCGCGTCCGAAAGAAGGCCCGACAATTGGTATGACATAAAAAAGGACCCCAATTCTCCGAAATTGAGGTCCCTTTTTGTTGCGTGTGTCCCTTTTGCGCCTTCTTACCAAGTCTTCTTGATTCTTAAATCGAGGGCAAACCCGCCATTCTGATCTCGCACGCCGCTGACTGCCACCCTTGGACTCACCTGGTACTCTAGCTTGATGACCTCGCGCTCGGTTGCGGTCACGTCCGTCGCGAACGTTACAAACAAGTTTCCCGTGACACGCTGTTGGACTGTAATGCGCGCGCCCGGATCGTTTTGATTTCCTCCAAGCACAGGATCGATAGACAGCTGGGAGATGCCTGCGACTCTTTCAATTCTATTCGTAACGGATTTACTCACACTGGAGGCGATGATCGACTGCGCGCCCAAATTGCCGGGTGTGGGATTTGCTTCGTCCGCCTCTGTCGTCTTTCCGAAAACCAGCAAGTTGATAATGTCCGAAGGCGGCAATGCCGGATCGGAGGAATAGTTTGTTTTCAGATGATCTAGCGGACCTCTGAAGAGCAAATGAATGTTGTATTCCTGAACTGTGGTTTCTGCGGCCAGATTCATAATGGGTTGCAGCTCGTAAGGATTCACAAAATCGATTGTGCTGGGCAGGAGCAGGTAACGGTTTCCTCTGAAGATGACATCGCCTTCATTCAGGTTCACTCGTCCGAGCACGACAGGTTCAGCGGCAGTGCCTCGTATTCTTAATGCAGCTGAACCCTGCAGGCTAAGTTTGCTGCTGACGAGATTCAGGTCGTTCGCAGACTGAACTGAAATGTCGAGCAGTAGGTTTCGGCTCACGCTTTGCGGCGCTCCAGCTCTCGAAATGCGCGAGGACTGGCCGGCAAAGTTCGCGAGGTCAAAGTTCGATGAGAACGACAGCTCATTCAAGCTGACTTTGCCGCGGAGCACTCCACCTTCGCCTGACCCGACCATCGTTAGATTCGCATCCAGCGCTTCGCGGACGCCTTGAGGATACAGCATTCGTATTCCACTTCCTGAAAGCGTTACGTTGTATTGGAGGGTCGGCCAGTATATGAGGCGGCCTGTTGCACGCAGTACGCCGCCGCCAACGTTGCCGTTGAATTGCTGGATTTCAATTCTGTCGTTCAAGAGGGTCAATACACCATTTCCGTTTTCGATGCCCAGCGGCGCTCCGGCGGTCGCCAAACTCGCATTGGCAATCTTGATCTGCCCCTTAACGTCTGGGTTCGTTCGAGACCCGCGTGAAACAACATCGAAATGCATTTGTCCGGAGCTCGTGATATCCGGATCCCACATTTGAGCCAGCTGCAGATCGAGATTTCCATTCAAGTTCAACGTCATTGGCGTTGAACTGTCCAGGGGCACCGCGCCAGCTATTTCCAAATCGGTGTTGGCGCCTCGCAGAGTGGTTCGCTGGATCGTCAGGACTCCGCCGCTATAGTCCATCTCTATTGGCTGTGCCGCCGCAAGCTCGACCGTGTTCCGATAGGTGATCTCAAGCTTGGGAATACTGAGGTGCGCACTGATGCGCTTTCTGTCCTTCAGCGGTCCTTTGAGAGTTGCATGAAGTTCGGTATAACCGTTGATGTTCTGCGCCTGAGCGGGTGCATATAGAGCAAGCAGCGGCTGCAGCGAGACAGGAGATGTATCGAGAACGGCTTCTGCATCGTAGGCGCCATCCAGCATGACTCTTCCGCGGCCGCGCAGGAACGTGTCCATTGTTTCTGAGCGTAAGTCGACGTCCGCAAGACGATCGGCGATTCTCGCCCGAAGCTGCAGATTGTTAAGCGTTTGCACTTGATTTTGACTGCGAATCTGAAGCTGCGGAACATCCGCAACAAGCTGCAAATTGGGGTCGTTCAGAGTTCCTGCACCATCGGCGGTAAAATTCAGCAGTCCTGTTACTTGGAGACTTCTTGCTCTGAGGCCTTGAAGTTTGTCGATCTGGATGCCTTTAGCTGCTATCCGCCCAGTGTAGGTTTCCTGACTCGGAATGTATTTGATTGTTCCAGTTGCAACGCCGGCATCCATTCGCAATTCACTGTTCGTCTCCAGTTCATTGCCAGCTCCCCGGAAAGTTACATTCAGGGACTGAATGGGTTCGTCGAATATTGTTCCCCGCGACAGAGTTGCTGTACCGCGTCCGACTGGATTTAGCCTCGACCCGGTTAATGAAACATTGGCGGTCACTGTTCCTGTGATCGGCGCATTTAATCCTGCCAAATTGATGATGTTGGCGACGTTGAGTTGTGAAGCGGTGAAACTCACTTGCATCGGGCTTGTTTCCGAGAAGGACCAATTGCGAAGGCCCAGGTTGGCATCAAGGTTGATGCGGCCTCCATCGACAGACGCCATGGAGCCATTTCTGAGAATCAGATGAGATGCACTCAAATCCACCTGTGTTTGAGCCGTCCGCCACGCGGAACCTCTGAAACTGAGAGATGATGCGGAAAACTGGCCGACGATCTGTGGATTCGAGGTTGATCCACGCACCGCTCCCAAGAACGAAGCAGCACCGGAGAGACCAATCGCCTCTGGTTGGCCAGAAGGAGGCGTTATGAATAAGTTTGCGACGTTTTCCACTTCATGAAGGTCGCTCGATCTGAACTGTACCTGAAGGCCAGCTCGATCTCGTATTGCGCCGGTCACACTGAGAACGGTTTTGGGCATTCGAAGGTAGCTGCGTGAGAATGAGATCTGTTGATTTGACGCTGAATATTGGACATGAATCTCACCATTCACCGGCGCTGTGTGAACGTCTCCTTGTTTATTCCCTCGCGGGTTTGGCGCTATGGCGGCCTTGATGGCGGCATCCGAGCGTCCTTCTAGATTCTTTAGTGGGCCGTTCCATGTCGCTTCAACGGCCCCGCTTGCTGTACCGCGCAACTGCAGCCTGCGGTGATGTGGCGAATCCATCATGGACTGGATGCCGGCCAAACCGAGGTCGCTGAAGGCTGCTGACAAACGAGCGCGAGCATCCCCTGCAACGTCCTGGATCGTCAGCGATCCTGCGAAGCTTCCATCAAAAATTCGACCGCGTAGGTCCTGAACGTCCAGATCGCCGTTGTGCAGCTCAAAGCGTCCATCAAGATAATGCACGTCGGCACGGCTCTTCGGCGTACTGATCCGGAGCAGTTTGCTATTTATATTTCCGCTTAAAGTTAGCGCTGCAAGGAACGGCTGGTTCTGCTGATGTTCATATTGGCCTGTTCCTTCGAGTTGGACCGTTCCAGCCGGCAGCGAATCGTTTTTCAGGATGCGGCTTAGGTCTGCCGAATCTGCGGTTGCTTGATATCTCGCCTGAATTCTGGGTTTGGTGTAATCCTCTAACGTAGCCGTGATCTCAACTTGAGACCTTCCGCTGGTAAGAACGCCTCGCTTCAGGTTGAAACCTTTCGGCGTCGCCTCAAACTCAGAATTCAGACCGTGGGCCACCGAATACATTTCTCCGAGGCGCACGGCGCCATCGCTGTAGATGAGCGTTCCGGAATAGCGGCGGTCGATAGGATCGAAGGTGGATTGAAACTGAAGATTGCGGAGGTCTGCGTCAATCGAAGTCTGCCGGTCATTGTAGACGAATTCGCCTTGGATTAATTGAACCTGACTCACGCCAATATCAAAGACGCTGGTTCGATGCTGACCTGTATCCTCCGGCTTTGGAAGATTGTTGTCACCGTCCTTATCAACAAAGATATGGATGATAGGATGATCGACCTCGATGTCATTCAGGCGTAGCTCCCGCGAAAGCAGCGACACGATTTTCACGGCCACGCTGATGTGATCAGCCTTGAGAAGCGGCGCCCTGGAAAACGGCGGAGGGCTATCCACAACCACATCGTACATGTCGACTGTTGGAGTGAATCCCGACAGTCGAAGTGTGAAATCCCTCATCCGAACCTGTGCGCCGAACGTCTCGGCTAGCTGCCGATAGGCGATTCTGAGAACGTATTGGCGGAATGAATTAGTCTGCAGCAGAGCAAAGAGGGTGAGCAAGACGCCTATGCCTATAACGAATCCGGCGCCGATGATCCATGCCGTGATTGTTTTCCAGTTCAACCTTCGATGGGGTCGTCGTTGACCGTTGTAGTGGTCGGGTGGTAGAGGTTCCGTGCTCAAAATGCTTGCCCCAGTGTGATGAAAATCTGTGTCGCCTTAATTCCGGAAATCTTGTTGAGGTTGCGGCCTATGTCCATCCGGACCGGACCGACGGGAGTGGCATAGCGAATGCCCAGGCCGGCGGAATTTGTGTAGTTTGAGAAGAAATCCTGGAAACCGATCTTTTCATAGACATTCCCGCCATCGTAAAAAGCCACGAGGCCTAGGCCTTTCTTCATCGGCATCGGAATCCGAAATTCTGAATTGAGAATGATTAGTTGCACTCCGCCTCTTGGAACGCGAATCAGCGCGCACGTCGACGGATCCCCCGGGTCAACGCAGGCTGGAATCGTGCTCTGAGGCCCGGCGCCGTTGAGCGGAAAACCACGCAGCGTACTGCCGCCGCCGGTAAAAAATTTTTGACTGAGAGGCACCCGACTGCCTGCCAAAGCCTGTTCGAGGCCCACGCGAAGACTGTTGGCCCAAATGATCCCGCTATGAATGTCCTGGTAATACGCGGCCTGAGACACCGCCTTTGCAAAACTGACATCGGACCCCAGCAGCCGCGGATTCAGATCGACCTGGATGCTGAGATAGTTTCCTTTGCGGGCATCCAGAATATTGTCCCGGGTATCCCGAGTATAGGTTCCCGAAATCGTCGACAGGCGAGTATGCAGATCTTCCAACGGGACGAGTTCTGGAATCACTAGATGCGTAAGCCGGGTCTCCGTATACGCGTATCGAGCAAACAGGTTGCGTGTGTTGTCCTTGCCGAGCGGTCGTTGGAGCTGGACTCCAGCCTGACCTTCTCTCGATGTGAATATCGGATTCTCTTTGTTGTGTTCGCCAAGAACGGTGAGGTTTGACGTCCAGTTTGTCCAACGCAGGTTCGGATTTGTGTATGAGAAGGTAGCCCTACGGTTGAGCGGAGCAGCCAGAACGCCGACGGTGATAGTCTCCGCTTTTCCGCGGACGTTGGTGCGTGTGTACTGAAAATTGGCGCGCGGGCCGAAGAACGAGCGCTGGCTTGTCTTGAAGGTCGAGGGCAAGCCCACGGGAGGCAGTCCGGGCGCCGCTACAGTCCCCGTAGGAACGCTCCCACCGCGATTGACCATTTCCAATCCAAACCCATATCTAAGTGAGTTTCGTCTGGATTCATGCACACGGATGATCACATCTTCTTTATCCTGAGATGTAATCTGCCGCCGCGGATTTATCTGAGCCCAATCGAAAACCCCGGTTGTATATAACCGGGATTCGGACATGAGGATCTCGCTTTCTTTCAGCGGGCGGCCTGCTCGAAGTTCATTTGCCCCTTTGTCAATCAAGGCCTGTTGCGTTCGCTGGCGGCCGAGAGTGACGATCGAGTTGGCATGAACCTGCGGCCCTTCGGTAATGGAGTAAACGACATTAAACTTGTGCGGGTCGCCAGGCAGTGGCTGGCTGTCAACGCGAAACGCCGCGGTCAAGTAACCCGCCTCGAAGTAGTGGGTCATTATCTTGTTGCGGTCATCGTCAATGTTCTTTTGCGAGTATGGCTGTCCCGGTCCGAGACGCAACCCATCGGGTGCAAGTTGAGTTAAGGGTAAGCGCTGGTTTCCGGCGATCTGAAAGGATGCGACCGTGTCTCTCGGTCCCTCTTCTATAACAAAAGTAACGACGACCTTGTCGTTATGCGTTGCGAACTGCGGCCGCACTCTGACCTCGTTGAATCCGGCAGCCTGATAGTGTCCCGTGAGCATCTTCGCACTCCTCTCATCGTACTTTCCCCGAGAGAGAAAGCCCGCCTTGTTCACAAGAACATGCTGCTCCAGTTCGTCTTCGCTCAAGTGTTCATTGCCGACGAATTCAACGTCTTCGATCTTTTTTCGAGGGCCTTTCTCGATCCGATATGTGATGTCTTCAACGCCGACATTTGGCGCGCTCTCTGCTTTCACACGCACATCAAAGTAGCCTTTGGATGTGAAGTGGGAGATGAGGTTTTGCCGCCCCTCTTGAATAAGTTCAGGCGTTAGGCCGTTTTCCTGATACATGGGTAGCAGCCTGTGTTTGGTCCAGGGCCACAAGTGTGCACCTTCCACTTTCACATTCACTCTTGGCCCCGGCACAGCATTGAAATGGATGTCGGCTCGATTCGTTGCAGGGTTGTAGTCTGCTCCCACCACGAGGATCTTCGCCGCGAGACGCTTTTCCTTTGTGAGCGCACTTTCGAGACGATTAGTCGCTTCCTGCAGCGTATTTAAAGAATATTTTTTTCCGGTGCGGATTGACCCGCCGAACAGGCGCGCACGCAGCGAGCGGAGTGAGCGTTCCAGCCGATCCACTTCTTCAGGCGAGGGGCCAGTTATCAAAACTTCACCGAACCTTGCAGGACTCTTTAGCTTCGTACGGAAATGGACATCCACTAGGCCGTTAGCCTCATCCAGGACAATGTCCGGATGAATCTCCGATTGGAAGAATCCATTCCGTCTGAAGAACGTCTCGAGCGAACTCCGAGCATTCTGCACGTCCACGTACGAATATGGCTCGGGCGAAACGTAATTCGAAATCTGAAGTAATCGGGAATACGGGAAACGTTCAGCACCGGGAAACTGGTAAACGCCAAAATAGACGGCTGGATGGAGCACGAACAGCACTCGCACGCCCTCGGCATCAGGACGCAGGTCAATGTGCACATCTTCAAAGAGGCCTGTTCGCTTCAGTCCTGTGATTGTTTCATCAATCCTGGACGGCGAAAAAGGCTCGCCGCTGCGCTGTGTGACAAGCGTCATCAACTCGCCGGGCTTCAAGTCCGGTCGTCCGGCAAGTTCCACCGATGAGACGTTCTGTCCCTCGTAAGATAGTATTTCCGTTCTCTGCAAGGCGGGCGCCGGAGTCTGTGCGGCAATCGAGGCGACCCAGGCGAGGGCGATGAGGTTTGTGCTGAGTGCGAAGCTGAGCAATGGTTTCCAAGCTTTCGTGCGCGCTATACGCTTCCACATGTTTCACCGTTACAGAAAATGGGTTAGATTACGGCAATGCAGCAAACCTGTGTCTTTTGCCGAATCGTTCAGCGCGAGATTCCCGCAAAGATCGTGCACGAGGACGACATTGCGGTGGCATTTGAAGACCTACGGAAGCAGGCGCCCGTGCATTTTCTGATCATTCCAAGAAAGCACATCCCTACGCTGAACGATCTGACGCCAGAGGACAATAACCTCGTGGGACACTTGTTTCAGGTCGCCAAGCGATTAGCAGAGCAATTCAATATCCACGGGGATGGATATCGTGCTTTGTTCAATGTCAATGCTGGAGCGGGGCAGACGGTGTATCACATCCATCTTCATGTCTTGGGTGGTCGTCCATTTATCTGGCCTCCGGGTTAGACGCACAAACGGAGAGCGGAGCAAAACGCAAATGTCTGGTGAGAACAAACGGCGTTCTGAAAGAGTCATTCCATTTTTGTCCGAGGAAGAAGTTGTACTGGTGCATGTGCCGACAGCAGAGCCTTATCTCGCGAAGATGCTCGATCTCAGCGATGTCGGAATGCTGCTGTACCTTCTGGTCGACGCCGGCCTTCCAGAACTTGGCGATTCCTGCAGGTTGTCCCTATACAACGCGGGCAGAGTGTTCGATGTGATTGGGACGATCGCACGCAAAAACGGCCGGCTGGTTGCATTTGACTTTGTGGATCCCTCTCCTGAAGCGACAAAAGAAATTCAGGCAAAACTGATTCGCATGGAAGTCGAATGGATTCGCCTGAGCGGGGGCAGATAATCCCCTCACACACTACGGTCCAGTATGCACATGTTTCGAATCTGCGTGCGGTAGTGCTGCCGAACTGTCAGGAAAAATCGCTGGTAGCCTTCGGATTGATAATCAGGATAGGTCCAAGGGAAGAACTGATAAGCGTTGTTCCGGAATTGCATCGTGACTTCGCCAAAGATCCCTGCTCCCAGATACATTCTGTGATAAAAATTCTTCGTGGATGCTAGCACCACCTTGGCGTGTTCGAGGTAA
>CAZIPZ010000135.1:0-11178 GCA_964541075.1 uncultured Solibacteraceae bacterium
TGCGAATTGCGCTGCTTCTGAAGCCTCAATGGTCCATCGAATGATGCTCGCTTCGTTCGGCTTGATCCCGAGGCGGCTCGATATCGCCGTCAAGGCTCCAACAGACGAACACATGGGCGAGGTCGTTAGGCGGCTTATTCAAGGAATCCAGAAAAGAGAACGCCGGATCAGCGTTGCCAGCCTCACGCGGTACAACCTCATCAATGCTGCTGCAGTATGGAGCGCCACGGGAGGTCATCCAGCCTGGCTGCTTCATCTGACCTATCTTGCTGACGCAGTAGGCAAGAGGCTTTCGATCGCCGATGTGACGAAAAAGACGGCAACGGTGCCACAGATCCTCGCGATCGATGAGCAGGGCGGAAACTCCGTTTACTCCATGGCTCTGGAGACGGAAAACGGGGGCAATTCCGGTATTGACACGATCATGCGCACTCTTGCAGAAAAGCGCCTCATTGAGGATCGCGCTCCAACGTTGGATGGATCGTGGATGCAGAGGATCATGGACGCGCGCTCGGCGAACGGCAACTTCCTGTATTCCACAATGACTCCGTTTTCGCCGTCCTGTGGAATGGTGGGACTCCACGGGAATGTGTGCGCAGGAGCAGTCGCAAGGATGAGCCTGAGGTCGCGGCGCGGAGTGGATAACTTCGACAAGAAAATTTATCTCGCGATCTATTACCTGGGATCTAAGGATCTACAGACAGACCTGGTGGCCCAGGATGGTGTATTGGACAGACTAAAGCGAAAGGTCTCGAGAGAGGATCTGTACGACACCTGGCTTTTCAACTGGCGGTCTAACAATAACGGCGCAGGACCGGATCTTTCCCAATGGAATAAGGCGAAACTCTGGAACCACCTCGTCAGTCAGGATCTGTTGCGAGCTATGATTGTCGTCGCCGGCGCGGGGCCTCACGCTTCAGGAATGCCGGAGCTTCAATTGTCTGCGAATCCTTCTTCTCACGGTCTGGGACGAACATGCATCCTTGTCACCGACGGAAGGGTTTCTTATCAACACGACGGTCTATCCATAGCTCACGTTGTTCCCGAAGCGCTCGATGGCGGGGGACTCGCTGCCATTCGAACTGGCGACTGGATCTATCTCGATCTCGCGAACGGTGAATTTCAGGTCGTAGCGCATTCCAACAGTCACGGGTATAAAGTCCTTTCTGCCAAGGACCTGATGAACCGTCCGGACCGCAAGCGACGCATTCATGAACTCGAACGAAGACGGACCGAGCTGCTACCGTCTTTCCGAATTTTTCTCGATCAAGTTTCCTCTGCCGAAGCCGGTGTCTCGCCCTCTGTCAAGCTCAATTGACAGACAAACACCGACGGCCCACTAACTCTTGGAATTCTTCACGGTTCTTATCAGTCAGGGTCTTGGTGCGGGAGGCGGCAGTTTACGGGCTTCTACGACCGATTGAAAACCCTTGCGTCCATGAGTGCCATCACAAAAGGGTTTGTTTTCGGACATGCCGCATCGGCAAAGCGAGATTGTCGTGCGACCGGAAAGGTCGAAATCTCGTCCCTGAGCGTCTTTAATGACGAAGTTTCCCGTGATTCGAAGGGGGCCGTTGGCATTGCAGACTATGACAGTTGGCTCGTCCATTTGAGTTCTCCTCTCGATGTGACAATCTTAATCCCAGAAGCAGGCGTTGCGGGGAATCACCACCACACCGGACTCCGTGACGGTGAAGCGTCGCCGGTCCTCTTCAAGGTTATAACCGATCTCCACGCCTGGCGGAATGTGAACGTTCTTATCGACAATCACTTTTTTTAGCTTCGCATGCCGGCCAACGTCGACGCCGTTCATCAGAATGCAATCGTCAACCTGAGAATAACTGTTTATTCGCACTTCAGGCGACAAAACCGAGTTCTTCACACGCCCGCCGCTAACAATCGATCCTTGAGAAATGATGGAATTAATTGCGACCCCGACCCGGCCTTCATGCTCGATGGCAAAAACCGTCTTCGCCGGTGGGTATGAACGCACATAGGTGCGGATTGGCCACTCCTTGTCGTACAAATTGAACTGCGGATCAACAGCGATCAGGTCCATGTTGGCATCGTAATACGCATCAAGAGTGCCGACGTCGCGCCAATACTTCGCTTCTTTTTTGTTTTTGTCTTTGAAGTTGAAAGCAAAAACCCGCTTTTTGTCGATGAGGTTCGGAATGATGTTGCGCCCAAAATCGTGGTTGCTCTCGGCGTCTGCATCTTCAAGCAAGGCTCGAATCAAAATGGGTGTGTTGAAAACATATATTCCCATCGACGCCAGGACCATATTTGCATTCGAAGGCATCGGCTTTGGATTCTGGGGCTTTTCCTCAAAACCGATCAAGCGCTGGTCGTGATCGATTTCGAGGACGCCGAGATGGCTCGCGGATTCGCGCGGAAACTCGATGGTTGAGACTGTCACATCGGCGCCCGCTGCAACGTGAAATTCGAGAAGTTCCGAATAATCCATCTTGTAGATGTGGTCGCCGCACAGGATAAGGACGTATTCGGGATTTTCCCGCTCAATGGTGTAAATGTTCTGGTAAACGGCGTCAGCGGTTCCTTGATACCACTTTTCAGAAGCACGGAATTGCGGCGGCATCGTGAAGATGAACTCGCCGCGATCGAACGAAAAAATATTCCAACCCAGGCGGATGTGTCGATCCAGCGAGTCTGACTTGTATTGTGTGAGCACGCAGATCCTGTTGAGTTGAGAATTAATGCAGTTCGAAAGCGCGAAGTCGACGATTCGATATATTCCGCCAAAAGGAACAGCCGGCTTCGCACGATGCTTGGTTAGAGGGTAGAGTCGCTCGCCTTGGCCGCCGGCAAGAACGACTGCAAGAGTGTCCTGGATTATCGTTCGCGTCCGCGGTTTCAACCTGCTTCTCCTTTTACTTCCTGGACTCTTTACAAAAAAGCGAAAGGGAGCCGTTACTCCAACATTCTGTTCGTGTGTTGCTCCAGCCACCTCGAACACTCTCGGGGGCCAAGCAATTTCATTCCTTTGGAATATTGATGGGAGGTCCGCGTCTGTTCGCAGGGGCGCAAAACAGCCTGCAGTTGCTTTCCAGCGTAAGCTTTATCGTCGGGGATTTCCGTCATGAGTCCCTGTTCCGATCACACGTCACCGATAAAGAGTAATCATGAATAGGGGGAAAAGATACCGAAGGTGCACTTTAACACGACAAATTTTACCGCCTACTCTCGTCCCATGCCCTCACAGGATCGAGCAACATTTTTCGTAAAGGCTGCATTATCTTCGTCCAGAACAGCTTTGCCGCTTGTCGCAGTCGCACGAACGTGTCGGAGTATTGGCGCTCGGAGCTCTCAGAGGATTATGCCAAGTCTATACGTAAATGCGCCTCTGAACAGAGTTCATTCTGGAAGTTCATGCTGAGTGTTTTAAAATTCATACTATTGTCGGGCAATGGGAGTCGCTCTCGGGAATTTGCAGGGATCTAGGCTTGGCTTGCAAATGAAAATGGAAAGAATTTTCCAATCTCGTGTTGTCCAGCAGCAGGGGCTGTAAACCAAATACAATCATGACTATAGTAGACTCGCTTCTTAGCAATGGAAGGAGCCTTGCCGGTGATTATGGATGCCGATCTTTGTTGCAGGGTCACATTTGTTGCGGTTGTGGCACAATCCTTGCTAGAGAACTGATGCTCGGGCCGAGCCGGGTATTAGGAATGGGGGTGAGATAGAAGGTTCCCCCTGGAATTGTTTCGTAGCCGGATCGACGCAAATGATACCGGGCTGTAGGAAATTTTGGAGTGTACATGCTGCCTACATTCATAACTTGCATGGTGAGGGACGATGACTTCAGCATTTTCGTGAACCCCATCGTCAAACACACTCGTGAGTTGAACAGGACGGTCTTGAAGCATATACTCCCATCCCCAGAACTCGAGACCATGATGGTCTCTCACGACTTGAGAGGACAGAACAATGGATGAAAAGAAAGTGCAGAAATTCCGGCAGAGGTTGCTGGAGGAGTATCAAAAACTGATCCGTTCAATCAATCGCAACAGACTGGCAGAAGAAGAAATCAAGCTGGAAAACACCGAGGACGAAGGTGATCTGGCGACGATAAGCCATAATAAGGAACTTCTATACAACCTCCATGAGAGCGACTTTAATCGTCTGAAGTCCATCCAGGAAGCACTGAAGAGAATGGATCGTGGCGAATATGGGGAATGTCTCCGATGCGGCGAAGACATCAACGAGAAGCGACTGATGGCTGTGCCGTGGGCCACACTCTGCATCCAGTGCCAGGAAGAGGCGGAAAAGGAATCATCCTCTCCACGTCCCGTTCTTGCCGGTATGCTCAAGACCGAAGAAGAGGACGAGGACTTATAGAGCCTTCGAATCTGGATTTCGGAAGCAGCGATGCTCTGCCGAAATCCAGATCAGACTCGCGCGATCGACCGCACCAATAGGAAAAGTCCCATCCCTATAAACACCACGAACGCCATCCTCACTCCGCTTTCACGATTCACCTCAGGCATCAAATCCGTAGCTGCCACATATAAGGTAGATCCTGTTGAGATGGGAAGTGCGTAGGGCACAAAGTCTCCGGCTGCATGCACCACAAGAACCCCGAGCACTGTTGAGATGCCGAGCGAGGTTGCGGCTACTAACGCGCTGCGAGACGAGTGGCCGGAGCTCACGAAAATTGAGGAGATTGTGAAACCGTCGGGAATTTTGTGAAGAAAGACAGCCAGGAAGATCAGGAGACCGACTTCCTGGGAAACCATGAGGCCTGCGCCGATCGCAACGCCATCAAAAAACGTGTGGACCAGTAAACCTACCAGCGCCGAGATGCCTACAACCGGATTCAAAACTTCATCGTGATGGGTTTCCTCGCCGAAATGAAGATGTGATGCGAAGGTGTGCTCGAACATGTGCACGATGCCGTATCCGAAGAGCATCAGCGCCGGAGCGGATTTCGTCAGCTCATAGCTTTCCGGCGCCATTTCCAAAAAGACCGTACCCAGCATGAAGCCGGCGCCCAGCGCGATGAAATATCGCAAAGACCGGGAAGCCCACTTGTATGAAATGATGATTAAGCCCCCGATGATGTTTGCCAGAGCTGCAGCGACCGCAAAGATGAGAGATTCCGTCAGGGGGCTCATTGTGCTCAATTCAGGGTCTGATTTGGCTATCCGGAATGTCGAATAGTCATGATGTCCCCGTCTTTCACGAGGTATTCCTTGCCTTCCAGTCGCAGCAGTCCTTTCTCTTTCAGCGCCTGCATGCTGCCGTACTTCACAAAATCATCGTAATGGCAGACCTCTGCACGAATGAAGTGTTCTTCGAGGTCGGTATGAATGACGCCGGCGGCGCGTTGAGCCTTTGTTCCCCGGGTGATCGTCCAAGCGCGACATTCCTCTTCTCCAACAGTAAAGAATGAGATGAGGCCCAGCAATCGGTATGTCGTTCGAATCAACCGCTCGGCACCCGACTCGTTCAAACCGTAGTCTGCAAGAAACGTTTTCAATTCTTCGGGCGGCAGTTCTGCAAGCTCGGCCTCGAGTTTTCCACAAATGATGGTTTGCTCTGTATTAGGCCTCAACTCGCCCTGAGCGCCCTTGTGTCGCAGCCGGTCGAGTTGTTCTTCGCCGATGTTCTCGACATAAACCATTGGCTTTTCGGAAAGAAACGCGAACCCCTTGGCGAGACGCCTCTCATCTTCCGTTGCTTCCATTTCGCGGAGCGGTTTCTCTGTTTCCAGCCATGCCTTGGCGCGTTGAAGGTAAGCGAATTCCTTCTCAAGCGAGGGATTCTTTATTTTCTTCAAATCTTTTTCGAGGCGCTCCATCCGCTTTTCAATCGACGCAATGTCGGCCAACATCAGTTCGTAATCAAAGTGGACTTTGTCTCTTTCCGGATCGATCGATCCGGCCAGATGCGGCACGGATTCGTCTTGGAAAACTCTGATAACGTGAACCAAAGCATCGACTGTTCGCACGGGCCCTAAAGCAAGGTCCTGACCCTTACCGGCAATCAAACCTTGAACGTCGACAAGTTCCAGCGTGGCATAAGTCGTTTTCTCAGGAGTGAACTTCGAGGAAAGGAACTCCAGGCGCGGGTCGGGCACCCTGACAACGCTGACATTGGCTTCCTGTCTTCGTCCCCCCGTCTGACCGACAACCTGCCCATGACTCAAAACACTAAGAATGGTTGTTTTGCCTACGGATGGGAGACCTACGATTCCGGCTTTCATACAAGCACCTTAGCACAGCCACAAAACGGTTAAGTTCTCGAAAAATCGAACTTTTCATTGACAAGCTTTAGACCCATAAGTAGGCTGAAGTGGTCCAAAGTGGTAAAATCTGTTCTATTCTGGTTATTCAGGGACTTTTATTGATGTTGCGTGGGAATGCACCGGCGACCGTCGATGAGAAAGGGCGACTTAAAATTCCGTCCATCTTCCGCGCAGACATCGAAGAATCCTGGGGCAGCGACTTCTACGTCACGTCTCTTTCGGGTGAATCCGCTCTGATTTATCCCCTTCCTATCTGGCAAGAAATCGAAGAACGACTCGCCAAGCTCCCTTCATTAAATCCCACGAAAAAGAAGTTCCTTGATCGTACGAACTATTACGGTCAATTGATCTCCATGGATAAATCCGGCCGGATTCTGATTCCGCCGTTGCTGCGGCAATCAGCCCAGATGGCGGGAGAAGTTGCTGTTCTTGGATATTTGAATTATCTCGACGTTTGGAATCATGAACGGTTCCTGGGGCGTCTCAAAAAAGACGCCTTTACTGATGAGGATCAGGAAGTATTGGGGAAACTGGGAATCTAAGAACGATGCATGTCCAGGCACACACCAGTTTTGGTCGACGAGATCATCCGGTTTTTGGATCCAAAACCGGGCGGAGTTTACATCGATGCAACGGTGGGCGCAGGTGGGCACACGCGAGCCATTCTCGAACATACATTTCCGGACGGCCGCGTCCTGGCGCTCGATCAAGACGAATCGGCGTTGGCTATCGCGAAGGAGACTTTGGAGCCTTTTGGTTCAAGGGTCGTGTTTTCCAAAGCGAATTTCCGGGAAGTGGCGTCAATTGCCGAGATGCACGGTTTTCTCGAAGCGGACGGCCTGCTGGCGGACATCGGTATTTCTTCAATGATGGTGGACGACGCATCCCGAGGATTTTCGTTCATGCGTGAGGGACCCTTGGACATGCGAATGGACCGCAATCAGCAACTGACCGCAGGAGATGTTGTGAATACGTATCGAGAGAAGGAAATAGCGGACATCCTGTTCAACTTCGGGGAAGAGCGTCGTTCGCGCCCGATCGCCCGATCTATTGTCCGAGCGCGTCCATTGACGACGACCACGGACCTGACGCGAGCGATTGAGCGCGTTACGGGAGGGCCGCGATACGGACAGATCAATCCATCGACGCGCACCTTTCAAGCTTTGAGGATCTACGTTAATGATGAGATCGGGGCTCTTGAAACCTTCCTCGACTCGGCTGTGAAGGTCATTCGCTCCAAGGGCCGGCTCCTCGTTATTACCTTTCATTCTCTGGAAGACCGGATTGTTAAGAACAAATTCAGGTCGTCCGCGACGGGGCGTGCTTTGACGAAGCGGATAGTAACGGCTAGTCAGGAAGAAATATCCCGGAACGCAAGGGCTCGCAGTGCGAAGTTGAGGGTTTGGGAGAAGAACTAATGCCTATTGAGGTTCATTTCGAGAAGCGAATCATCAACAACAAGCTTGTTCGGGAAGCAGACGCAAAGAGCCACCGCGATTACATGATCGTGACGGTATTGGGAGCAGTCTTCCTTTTGGGACTGTTTGCGTATGGATGGCAACACTATCAGTGGATCCAGTACGGATACCGAATCGAGGAAGCCCAAAAGAAGAAGGAACAGCTGGCAGAAGTCGGCCGCCAATTGCGTCTGGAGCGGGCATCACTGCGGAATCCACAGCGAATCGATGCAATCGCTAGGGGCGAATTGGGAATGGTGGTGCCGGCGCCTGGCCAGGTGGTCACCTTCAGTGCGGATGCTCCTTTGACGATTCCTTCGCCGGAGAAGCCGGCCGGACAGGAGCCTGAAGCATTGGCGGCTAAGAGATAGCAGATTTCGCATGTGGATTGCGAATTTCGAAAACCGAGGGCTTTGAGGCCGTGACGGGAGGCGAAGTCCGGAAAGATCATTCGAAATTCGCAATCCACTTGTGAATCAAGACGCACCAAGAAATCGGACATGAAGAAAGACAAGAGCAAAGCTTGGCGGGTTTACGTACTGATAACCGCAATGGGGCTATGGGGAGCGGCTATCGGCGCCCGCCTTTATTTTCTTCAGGTCGTTCATTCCGACGACTACAAGCAGAAGGCTGAACGGCAACAGCAGCGAACACTTGAGGTGAGCCCGAGGCGGGGAAATATTTACGACAGGAATCGGAATGAGCTGGCCGTCAGCATCAAAGTCCAATCCTTATTTGCAATACCCGAGGAGATCAGCGATCCCAGCGCCGTCGCTCTGCAACTCTCAAGTCTGATCCGCATTCCTGAAGCCGAACTTGTCCGCAAGCTGGACCGCGAAAAGTCTTTTGTTTGGATCAAGCGAAAGCTGAGCAACGCCGAGGCGGAACTGGTGAAGAAAGCCGACTTGCCGGGAATGTACTTCCAGACTGAAGATCAACGATTCTATCCCAAGAGGCAGCTCGCTGCGCATGTGCTCGGATACGTCAACATTGATGAACAGGGAATGGGAGGCCTGGAATATCGATATAACGGCAGTGTCCGCGGCGAAAGCGGACGAGTCGTTGTGATGACCGATGCGCGAGGGCGCAGCTTCAATCGGATGGAGGTGGCCCCGCTTCCCGGCGCGAATCTCGTCACCACGATTGATGAAAACATTCAGTACATCGTCGAAAAGGAGCTTCAGGCTTCCGTAGCCAGTTCCCGCCCGAAGGGAATGTCCATCATTGCCATGGACCCGCATTCCGGCGAGATTCTTGCCATGGCGAACCATCCTTCTTTCAATCCGAACGAGTACGCCAGGTACACCCCCGCAACATGGATTAACCGTGCGGTTAGTCACGTTTACGAACCGGGCTCGACTTTCAAGATTGTAACCGCAGCGTCCGCGCTGGAGGAGAACGTTACGACGCCGGACGAAGTCATCGATTGCCAAATGGGATCGATTGTTCTTTACGGCCACCGAATCGGCGATGCTCACAAGTATGGTTTGCTGACGGTCAGGCAGATCATGCAGAACTCATCCAATGTTGGCATGATCAAGCTCGGCCTACGTGTGGGCGAAGAGCGATTTGCGAACTACATTGATCGGCTTGGTTTCGGACATCCGACGAATATTGACCTGCCCGGCGAGGAGCGAGGTTTGACCAAACCGGCGTCACGCTGGTCGAAAATTTCGATTGGCGCCATTTCGATGGGACAGGAAATCGGCGTCACTCCGCTTCAAGTGCTGAGTCTTGTCTCCGCTGTCGCGAACGGCGGCATTTTGTATCGCCCGTATGTCGTGAAGAAAATCCAGGACCCGCAACGCGGCCTGAGCACTGAAATCGATCCCCAAGGCGAACGCGTTTTGTCGGAAGCGACCGTTCGGGAGCTTCAGGATATGCTCGAAGTCGTGGTGACGGACGGCACCGCGAGGGATTCAAAGCTTGAAGGCTATCGGGCCGCCGGCAAGACCGGCACGGCGCAGAAAATCGACGAAACCGGACGCTATGCGGCGCACAAATACGTTGCCTCCTTTGTCGGGTATGCGCCCGCGTCAAATCCGAAAGTGGCTCTGATTGTTGTTGTGGACGAACCGTCTGGCGCTTATTACGGGGCTCAGGTCGCCGCGCCGATTTTCAAGCGGATTGCAGAACAAGTTTTGAGGTACCAATCCGTGCCGCCCGACGCACCACACTACGCTCCTCAATATACATTTCAGGAAAAAAACCGCGGAACTCCCAGAATTATGACGCCTAAGCCCAAGGAAGCGCAGCCTCTGGTTTCGCCGGCGCCTGCCTATATTCAGGCCTCCGTTTCGTCGCGCGGCATGGCGCCGGCCGATGATGGTTTCGGCCAGATTTCTGTTCCCGATTTTTCGGGCAAGTCTTTGAGACAGGTTACCGATGAGAGTTTGAAGGTTGGATTGCGACTGCAATCCGTAGGTTCCGGCGCGGCAATTGATCAAATGCCGCCCCCAGGCGTCATGGTCCGTCCTGGTTCTCGAGTCCAGGTGCGGTTCTCGTCACGCCGATAAACATCAACCCGATGCTTTCGCTTTAGAATTGAAGCTATGACTTTGGGAGAGCTGCTGAAAGGTTGCAGCGTCCGGTCTGCTTCAGGTGACCTCAACACGCGGATTCTCGGCCTCGCTTACGATTCAAGAGCAGTGTCAAAAGGGTTTCTTTTTGTCGCGATCCGGGGAACGCGTATGGACGGAAGCCGGTTTGTTGCCGAAGCGGTTCAGAGAGGAGCCGTAGCGGTTGTCTCTTCGTCTGCACCTCCTGAATCGCAATTTTCCGAGACGCCGTGGGTTCAGGTTGATGACGATCGGGGCGCGCTTGCCGCCATTGCCGGAAACTTCTATAGGCATCCGACTACGAAGTTGCGTCTTGTTGGCGTCACCGGGACCAATGGAAAAACCACAACGACATACTTGATTGAAGCCATCTTGAAGTCGGCCGGATTTCACGCTGCCGTTCTTGGGACGATTGAATACCGTGGACCGGGGTTTGATATTCCAGCCGATCGAACGACGCCCGAGGCGCCGGACCTGGAAGGATTGTTTGAGAAAGTCGTCGCCGCCGGCTGGGGACACGCCATCATGGAGGTGTCGTCTCACGCGATTGAAATGAAGCGTATAGCTGCATTGCATTTCGATGTCGCCGTCTTCACCAATCTCAGCCGCGACCACCTCGATTTTCATGGCGACATGGAAACGTACTTTCAGGCCAAAAAGAAACTCTTCGCGGGGTCGGCATCGATGCCTCGGTCAATGGTATTGAACATGGACGACGACCGATATGGGGAACTCCGTTCGTTGGATCCATCGCGAGTCATTTCCTATGGAATGAGATCTGCAGCCGATGTCCATCCGATTGAGCATCATGTCGAATGGGAAGGAGCGAAAGCGGTATACCAGACGCCAATCGGGCGCCTTGGAATCCGAACCAGCTTGATGGGTGAACCGAACC
>CAZIPZ010000136.1:0-11159 GCA_964541075.1 uncultured Solibacteraceae bacterium
GAACGGCTGTCTCCTCTTGCGCCTCGAATACTTCAAGGGCCGTCAGTTCGTTCAATCGCTTGGCATAAAGCTCCGTGTACCCTGCCGGCATATGCATCACGATGACCACTGGCGCCGGAAAATCAGCTGGGAAAAGAGGAATCATATACTTTAGCGCCTGCGGTCCACCGGTGGATATGCCGATCACCACGATGTCCACGGCCGGTGCAGCCGGTGCGGCCGGTGAAGTAATAGCCGCCTTTTTACTGGTCCGGGGCGCTTTGATCGCAGCCATTCGAACTGTTCCCGCTGTCTTCACCTTCTCGATGAGGTCGTCGCTCATCTCGAATACCTTTTCAGTCGCAAGGGCCGAGGGCTTCTGCACGAAATCAATCGCTCCGCAATCAAGGGCTTCCAAAACCAACTGGCTGGTCTCGTTCGCAATGCTCACCACAACGATCGGAACGGGGATTCTTGCCATTTGTTCTCGAATGAAACCAACACCGCCAATTCCAGTCATGATCAGGTCCAGAGTGACAACGTCTGGCCGAAGCCTCTCGACGAGATCGAGAGCCTCCTCGGCATCGCGAGCAGCTCCAACAACCTCGATGAACGGACTTCTCCCCAGCATCTGCCGGATCACCTTCCGAACGTATGCCGAATCATCAACGACCAAGACACGCAAAATGTGACCCATTGCCTCGTCCTCTTCTAATCCTTGACGTAAAGGAACGCCCCTTCGATCTGCTGCAAATGAAACTGCGTCGTGAACTTCAACAAGGATTCCGCCGCACCCATAAAGAGGTATCCAGGCCGGGGCATGCAGTCCTCGAACGTTTTCACGACCTTTCGAATCGCACTGTCCGAAAAATAGATGAATACGTTTCTGCAAAAAATGACGCTGGAACGCGCCAATTCTTCAATGTCCGACCTTCTGGTCAGATTGGCGCGAACCCAAACAATTCGACGGTGCAACTGAGGATCAACCTGCCAGCCGTCGGATACGCGCGTAAAGTACCGGTTGCGGAGTTCTTCGGAGAGGACGCGGAATGACCGCTCTCGAAATACGCCCCGCTGAGCTGCACACAATGCTGTCGAACTGAAATCGCTGGCGTAAATCTCCACTGGAATGCTGTCCAACCAACCATTTTCATGGAGAGCCATGGCGATTGACACGGGCTCTTCACCGGTGGCGCAGGCTGCGCTCCAAATGCGAATTGGACCGGAAGATTCTTTGGCAAGCCTAGAAATGACAACACCGGCGAGAGCTCGAATCTGGTCGCGTTCCCTCGCAAAATAGGTTTCACGCACCGAGATGGCATTCTGCACCTTTTGCCATTCACCGCCCGATCCCGCCTCATATTTGAGAAGGTAGTAGTAGTCCAACGGTGAGTCGACGTCGACGTCTGCCATCAAGTCCGAAATTTTGGTGGTCATCAGGTCCAAGCTTCCTTGATCGAAATAGATGCCTGTTCGGTCTGCAATGAGGTCTCGCACCAACGACCATGCCGGGTTGCTGCCAGTCTGGCTGCTTCCCCCCATGCGTTCCACTACCTTTGCAAACCCTGGTGAGCAGCCTGCCGGACACCCGGATCGGGATCCCTTTGGGCCATGGCCCAGAGCTTTCGTTCCGATACATGACTGCCCAGGCGCCGCAGGGCGAGCAGCGCTGCTAATCGCACCTCCGGACGGTCATCATCGAGCGCGACGCTCAGGGCCTGAGAAGCCTCCGGATGCTTCATTCTCCCGAACGCCTCAACGACCGCCCGCCGAACCTCCAGCTGTGGACTGGACAATCCCTCCTTTATTCGTTCGATGTGCGATCTCCCCAACCGGCTTATATGCAGAATCGCCTGCTCTCTTAAACGCCTGTCGGACCTAAGCCTCAATAGCGCCGCAATCGACTCGGGCGTCGCCATTGCCGCCAACTCCTTGATTGCAGCTTCTGCGACAGCTTCACTTGCATCCGTAGCCGCCGTCCACTGGAGAGCTTCGGCTGCTTCGCTATCCCGCCGGGCGGCAATCGCACGCACTGCATCCAATCTACGCGAAGAGTCATTCGAGCGAAGAGCGCCCATCAACGGCTCCATCGCATCCGGATGTCCGACCACTCCAAGCGCCAGCAGCACCTCTCTCGCCAGATCTTGGTCCTCAGAGTTCACAAACGGAGCAAGGAGAGCCACCGTTCGCCTGCCTCCGATGGAACCCAATGCGTCAGCGGCTGCAATGCGGACCTGCATGGCGCTATCGGAACGAAGGGCGACTGCAAGAGCGTCGATCGAATCCGGGCTTCGAAGGCGTCCAAGGGAGCGCGCTGCGTAGTAGCGCACCCAGGCGTCGCTGTCGGTCATCGCCTGTATCAGATCGGGAACAGCAACGACGCTTTCGAGACTTCCAAACGACTGAGCGGCAGCCGCCCTGATTTTCGAGGATTCGTCCCGCACTGCTGCCCTCAAGACCGGCAGAACAATCTCGTCCCCAAGATTTGACAGGTTCTCCACAGCGGCGCGTCGGACGCTTTCGTTCGAATCATGCACCGCCTGCAATAACAATGTTTCGCACTCGGGATAGCCGAAATAGCCGGCGATCCGCACCCCTGACTCACGAATATGCGGGTTGCTGTCAACAAGCAGCCTGCAAACGTCGTCCGGCATACGCGGATGCCCGATCGAATGGAGAGCGCTGATCGCCGCTCGACGCACGGCTCCTCGATCGCTGCCCAGAAGCTCCAGTAATGGCTCGTAGGCTCTCCTGTCGCCTACGCGACCAAGCGCTCCAGCCGCATCGACTGTCAGGTCCAGATCACTTAACGCCCGGATGAGAGCGGGAACCGAAGAAGGATTGCCAATTCTACCAAGCGCGGCGACCGCGGCCCGGCGTGTTTCAAGGTCCTCTGCGTTCAATTGCTCATCCAACAGCTTAGTCACCCGGGCGCCATGCCGAACAAACGTCTCAATGACCTCCGAGCGGAGGGTGAGCGAGCCAAGCAGCCGCGTCAAGTCCGCAACCATGGAATCATCTCCAATCCAGCCCAAAACCCGCACCACAACGCGCAGGCGATCTCCGGCAACCGTGTTCAGCGCATCCATAAGATTCCGCGCCCCCGTTTCCGTAATGTAACGAGCGGCCAGATCAATCACGTATTGGCCTTCGCCAAACTGTTTCTCGTATCGCTCTTGCAGAGTCGCAAGAGCCTCGGCAACAACCGCAACGAGATGCGGGCGATCCAACAGCCCCGCCAACGGTTCAACAACGCTGTGGTCTCCCAGCTGAGCCAGTGCGCCAATTGCGGGACTGCGTAAGTTTTCATCCTGGAGTAAAGGCGTCAGTCTCGACGCCACCGTTGGCTCATCAATTGATCTGAGTGCGTCGAGAGCAGCGAAAGCCACGAAAAAGTCTCCGGACAGGGCGATCCGCGCCAATTCGCCGGCCGCCTCCGACGCGCGCAAGTTGGCCAGTGCTTCGATTGCGTGGTAGCGCACGTTGACAACGGGGTCGTCCAGCAATAGCATCAATACGGGAATCGCTCGTCGATCCTTCAGTTTTCCAAGAGTCTGTGCAGCGTACATCCGGACTTCTCCATCGTCATCCCGCGTGAGCTCTATCAGCGGCTCCAATGTCTCCCATGCTCCGGAAGCAAGCAGCGGCAGGACGGAATTGAGAAGGTTCGGATCTCGATGCTCTTTTCGCAAGCGATCGACAAGGTCCAAGACGACCGTCTCTGTGGATTGCGCCGAAAGCTGTTCCACGGCCAGGCGCCGGCGGCGCCAGTCATTGGCGTTCAGATCGTCCGCATGTTTTCTTTCCTCGTCACGCCTCCATGTGACGTCTTCGATCGTGACGACTAGGCCTTCAATTGAGGAACCATTCCGGACAGGAGCAATGACAGTGCGCTGCTGCATGTGCTGAAAGCGTGTAACACCCGCGGGAGCGGGACATCTGATTAAAAATCCGTGCAAAGCGGGAGATAGCAACTCCACAGCTCCCTGTTCAAGCACTCTCTTCAAAGGACCAGACAGGCCGCGATTTTCGATTTCAGGAAAAACTTCAGTTAGGCGCTTGCCGCACACTTCGGCGGCCGTCCGCGACGTCGCCACTTCCAGCCATCGATCCCAGGTGCGAACGACGAGGTGGTTGTCGGTAGTAAAGATGCCGAATTGCGATTTCAAGAAAAGCCCTTGTTGCTGTTTCCCGAGGATTAGGCGCCATTAGACTTTGATCTTCGCCGCTTCGCTCCTCTCGTTCCGTTGCTTCCGGAAGAGCCGGCAAGGTCGTCCACGTCGGCGGCAAGCGACTCCACAGTGTCCAAAAGACTTCGGGCGCCCCAAAGTGCGTCCTTCGCGCCCTCTGAATTCCTCGCTGTCACCTTCCGAATGTCCTGCAACGATTCCAATACGGCCGCGACCACTTTGGAATGCTCACGATTGGCTCGTGTAATCATCCCGATCTGCTTGGAAATGTTCTCCGCAGCGCCAGTCATATCCTTTATGGCTCGCATTTGTTCCGCCATCACATGAGACAATTCCCCGGCTTGCCTCCTGCTGTCTTCCACTGCCTTTGCGATTTCACTCGCAGCTTGAGCTTGTTCGGCCATGGACTTGTTGATGCGGGCTGTCAGTCCGGCAAGTCGCGTGGCCTCTTGAGACACCTGCGACGCACCGGCGCTTTGTTCGGCCAAAGCCTTTGATGTGGAGGTCGCTACGCGGCGCATGGAATGCACTGCCTGAACGATCTGCTCGGCGGCTTTTGCATGTTCCCGGGACGCATTTCTAATCTGCGCCGCAATTGCCGTCGTACTCTGCGTTGCTTTCATGATTTCGCGGGCCGAGGAACCTTGTTCCGACATGGCCTGACTCATGTGGACGGCTCTTTTTCGCATATTGATGGCCGCGTCGAGAACTGATCGGACCGCCTTGGCCTGCTCCGCGGTCCCGCTGGCGACCTGCTTCGCCTGTGTCGCCGTCACGTTGATGGCGGTTGCGGCATTTTGTGCGGCCCCGAGCTGCTCGGAGGAGGCGATTGCGATCTGGCCGACCAGCTGAGCGGTCTCGTGCATACCGCCAAGAATCTTCTTGAGAGCCGAAACCGCTTCCTCCGACATCCGGCCGCTCTCATCGGCCGCCCGCATCCCATCAGTAAATGTCGTTACGGCCTCCTGGACGGCGCCTTGCAGACCGCGAATGATGGCGGAAATGTCTGAAGTCGCCTTTGCGGCTCGATCCGCCAGATTTCGGATTTCTTCAGCGACAACCGCAAAGCCACGACCCGCGTCGCCGGCTCGAGCGGCTTCGATGGAAGCATTCAGAGATAGGAGGTTGGTTCGCTCAGCAATCAGATCGATCATGTCGACAATGCTGCTGATATCTCCAGCTCTCTTTCCCATATCGCGAACCACATGGGCCGACTGAGCCATAAACTCGCGAATTCGGGACAGTCCTTGGATCGAGCGCTGTACGGTCGCGCCGCCTTCCTCCGCGTCACGAGCCACACGGGTGCTCGTGTCTTTTGCCTGCTGCGTCATGGACACGACGGAACGTATCGATCTATCTAATTGTGCGCCCGCCGTTGCCGCCGCCGTTGCTTCCTCCGTAATGCGGCCTGCATTTTGCGCGACCGTTTCAACGGATCTCGCAGTTTCCTCCATTGAGACCACCACTTCCTCAACTGACGCGGACAAGTTTTCGCTGTTCGCTGCCACCTGCTCGATTGAAGTTGCCATTTTGGTCATGGATGATGCGGTTTGTTCGGCCGCAACCGAAAGATCATCCGCGTTCTCAGCAAAGCCCTTGATTGAACGCGAAATTTCTTCCACAGCGCTCGTGGTTTCAGTCACCGAAGCCGCCAGTTCATCCGTATCTGCACTGATCGTCTTAACCGAAGCCGCCATCTGGGCGGAATTGCCGGAGACCTGCTCGACGGATGCAGCGCTTTCGTTGATGGAAGACGCCAACTGTTCTGAAGACACGGCCGCGGATTCCGCCTGCCCTGCAGTCTCTTTGAGGGAGGTGGCAATGCCGTTCATGCCGCTGACCGCAGAATCCAGCGCCTGAACCTGTGTATCTGCGCCACTCGCAACCTCGTCCGCCGTCCGGGAGATTTTGGCCGCGGAATTGGTGATGACAACGGTCTGTTCACGCACTCGACTGATATCGAGGTTCCGATTCCCTTTGCTGTTTTTCATAAAACCTCCGGCTAGGCTTGGAGCTCTGAGGCCATCGACTGGTCTATATTCACCAGCCCGGGCAGATCGATGATCAAGACGATACGATCACCAATCGTAACAATGCCTTTTAAGTATTTGCCGCTTAACCCAACGACCGAATGAGGCGCGGGCTGAATCGCGCTGTCTTGAATAGACATGAATTCGCGGGCCGAATCGACAATGAGTCCCACAACTCTTTCGTTGTGATTCGTTACGATCAGACGAGTGCGGGAAGTATGCGGCGTTTTTTCGAAACCGAACCGCAGGCGCAAATTGAGAGCCGGAATGACCATCCCGCGCGTGAAAACCACACCTTCCACAAATGGAGAGGAATTCGGCAACGGAGTAATGTGCTCGATCATTTCGACCTCCTGCACATTTCGGCTGCTGACCGCGTAAGACGTCCCAGCAATTTCAAAAAGGATGTAAGCCTCGCGGTTGGTCGTTTGTTGATTCATAGACGAGCCTCGGTCTGTTGATCGCGCGCCGTTCGTATCAAGGAATACGGATCCACGATGAGTACGGGTCTTCCGTCGCCAAGTTCGGTCGCCCCAACGACGCCAGGAACTCGAACGAGCGGATCAGTGACTGTTCTTACGACGATTTCACGCTGTCCGTTGATGCGATCCACGGCCAGACCCGTGAGATTCCCGCCGTTCTCGATTACAAGCACATGAAGCCGCTTTTGCTCGCGACGTCCCAGTCCGAAAAGGCGATCCAGGCGCACGATCGGCAGCACGCTCCTCCGAAAAGGAACCACTTCATTGTTTTCCAACACCTTTACGGATGACGAATCGACGGCCAACACTTCCCGCACTGCGGTTTGGGGAACCGCAAAACGCTGTTCGCATACGGTAACCATCAGGGAATCGGCAATCAGCAGCGTTGTTGGGAGCCGTAGTGTGAAGAGGGCGCCTTTGCCGGCTTCCGTACTCAGGGAGATGGATCCGCCAAGCTCGTTGACAACTTCCTGGACAGCAGCCATGCCGACGCCACGGCCGCTGGCAAGATCGGCTTCATCGCGGGTCGTAAATCCCGGCGCGACTATGATGTCCAACAGGCGCTTGGCGTCCAGCGTTTCGGTGTCGCTAATCCATCCCAGCCTGCGGGCTCTGGCGCCGATCTTCTCCGCATCGATTCCCCGGCCATCGTCGGCGACCTCGAGGACAACGGTATCGCCCGCGGTTCGCGCGCTCAAACGAACGACGCCGATTTCCTCCTTACCGGCGGCCGCGCGATCCTGTGGGGACTCCAATCCGTGGCTAATAGCGTTCCGTACAAGGTGAAGCAGCGGATCGGCGACGCGTTCGACGACATGCTTGTCGATTTCCGTGTCGTTGCCCTCTATGCGAACCTCGACACGCTTCTTCAGTTCACGTTCGAGCCCGCGCGCAACGAAGCGCATCTTCTCGAATACCTGGCCAATCGAGACCATTCGGATACGCATGACGCTTTCACGCAGATCGCGAATCTGTCGCTCCATTGAGGCATTGATTTCTTGTAGAGCGCTCCATGTGTTGGCGGTGTGAGATGAACCGCCGAGCAGTTCATTGAGCCTGAATCGGCTGATCACCAACTGCCCCACCAGCCGCATCAAATCGTCGAGGCGGTCCATGTCAACACGAATAACGCTCGCGGGCGGCAACGCCGTGGACGCCCCGGTTCACCCGCGCGAGAAACCTTGGGTGCAGCCGGAGTGGGCGCGTTTGCAGCGATTCGGTGATAGTCGACGCCTTGTGAATGCAAGCCCGCAAAAGCGGACTCTGGCGCCGCCGAAGAGACGATGAATTCAAACGCTATCCGGCCGTCGCCGAGCACCTGCGGGAACGCTTGAACCACTTCGCCGATCCTCCGAAGCTGTTCCCGGACGGTATTCACCGTCACGCCGTTCTCCGCCAGGGCCGGGGAAGGGTGGAATACGAATCGCCACATTCCTGCATCGGGCTTGGCAAGTGCGCCCGCCTCACCGCGCATCTCGGCGGTCGCAGCATCCAGGTGTAGCAGCACAACATGGACGTCAGGTGGAGTCCCCGCCTTGCGTTTTAGCTTCAATGACCTTCTCGATGGCCGTAATGCCTTCAACCACGTGCTCGACGCCTTCTCCGGAAATAGCGACGTTCGGTCGTTTCAGCTCCCTCAAGAAGTCCTCAATGCGATGGGCGAGTTGAGTGGCGTCCTCCAAGCCAACCATTGCCGACAAGCCTTTCAGCGAATGGAAATTCCGCAGCAGCTCGTCTAAGACCCCCGCGTCGACCGGCTTACCAACCCCCGCCTCCAGTGAAAGCATTCTGTTGCGTGCAGAGGTGATGTGTTCCTCGGATTCCATATAGAAGTCATCGAGAAACTGGTCAAAAAAAGACCTTCCGCTCGTCATTTCAACTCCAGCAAGGTCGATACATGTTCAAACAGCACAGCAGGGTCGAACGGCTTCGTAACATACCGTGACGCCCCTTTATCGAGCGCCGCCTTGCGGCTGTCCGCATCATACTTAGTCGTCAGTACAACAACAGGAAGGCTACGGAACCGCTCATGGGCCCTGACAAACTGCAACACTTCCAGCCCATGCATATCTGGCATATTCAGATCGAGAACCATTAGCGCAGGACTCTCTCTGGCCAGCATCTCTATCGCTTCCAGGCCATTGGAAGCTTCTTCGAAGATTGCGTCACTCAGGCTCTGCAGAGAGGCGGCCACCATCCGCCGGATCGTGGGGGAGTCGTCGACAATCAAAATTTTTCTCATGCAAGCGACCGCGTGATCAGAATACACATCATGAGTACACGCCAACAACGGGAGAAAACCTGGGACTTAGGCGCATTTTGGCCTACAAACCGCTCAGTCGATCTTGATGATTCCCGTCCGAATGGCGTAGCGCACGAGCCCGGGAATGTTATGAATACCAAGACGATCCATCAATTCTTTCCGATGGGTTTCCACCGTCTTGACACTTAAGTTCAGCGTAACAGCAATGTCTTTCGTGGACTTGCCTTCGGCGATCAACTGTAGAATCTCACGCTGCCGCGGAGTCAGCGGCTCGTTGCCAGGCCCCAGGCGGCGTGCGTAGTCCTCGGCGAGTTGCTTTGAAACCGGAGGGCTCATGTACATCTGCCGGCTCACCGCGGCGCGGAGAGCAAGTTCAAGCTCAACCGGGTCAGCATTCTTCAGAAGGTAACCGGATACTCCAGCGCGAACGGCGCGGGCGATATAATCCCCGCTGGTATGCATGGACAGGATGATGATCCGCACGGCGGGAAGCTCAGCGGTCACTCTGGTGGCGACCTCGATTCCGGTGAGGCTCGGCATCGTGATGTCCAGCAAAGCGACATCCGGCTGATGTTTCCTGATGAGGGCCAGCGCCTCCCGACCGTCCCCGGTTTCTCCGACGATCTCAACATCTCCTAAATTGCTGAGCATCGCGCGGAATCCAGCCCGCACCAGCTTGTGGTCATCCGCTAGCCCGCATTTCTCACGAGAGATAAGGGAAAAGTAGTTAGAAGAAGAACAAAGAAGACCAGAAAAGGCCGCCTACCGTGGCATTCAGGCTTTGCGAAGAGTCCGAATAGTCCAAAGGAAAGGCGGCCTTTCTAATGACAGAGTGTAGCCAGCAAAGCTTCGAGTTCGAAGGACATTTTTCCAGGCAGATAACAGTACGATTTGATGGTGGCCAACAGACCTCTGACGCTGGAGGCTTGTTGTTAAGAGAAGCGGATCGACGGTTGAATCTGCTGTCGCGATTCGCAGGATGTTTTGTGGATGGGAGGGATCCCAAACGGATCGACCATCCTGTCGAGGAAATGGTTTCGCAGCGAGTGTACGGGATGGCGTTGGGTTATGAGGATCTCAACGATCATGAACAACTGCGTCACGATCCGCTGCTTGCCGTGATGGCGGGAAGATCGGATACAGAGTCGGCGCTGGCAGGCAAGAGCACACTGAACCGGCTTGAGCTATCGGCAAAGAAGGAAGACCGGTACAAGAAGATTTTCTGCAACACCGAAGCCGTGGACCGATTAATGGTGGATGTGTTTCTGGAGTCTTACACCGCAGCACCCGACCAGATCGTGCTGGATCTGGACTCGACCGATTTTGCGATCCACGGCCGGCAAGAGGGACGTTTCTTTCACGGTTTCTACGATCACTACTGTTATCTGCCACTCTACATTTTTTGTGGTGACCAACTGCTGGGAGCGCGTCTGCGCCGGTCCAATATCGATGGATCGGCCGGTGCACTGGAGGAAGTTCAACGGATCATTGGGCAAATTCGTAAGAGCTGGCCTCGGGTAAGGATCATTTTGAGGGCCGATTCCGGCTTCTGCCGAAATGGCCTGATGGACTGGTGTGAAAGCAATGACGTGGACTTCGTTTTTGGACTGGCGCGCAACTCCAGATTGGAAACGATTCTTGCTCCGAAGCTAAGACAAGCCGAAGCTCAGTCCAGGAAAACCCAACAGAGCGCTCGTATCTTCAGCGAGTTCCAATACGAAACTCTTGATAGCTGGAGCCGTCCGCGGCGAGTGATTGGCAAGGCCGAGCATACCGAAGGGAAAGCCAATCCCCGTTTCGTCGTCACCTCATTATTGAAGTCAGAGGCTTGGCTTCCCCAACAGCTCTACGAAGATCTCTACTGCGCTCGCGGCGACATGGAGAACCGGATCAAGGAACAGCTTTCCTTGTTTGCAGATCGTGTCAGCGCCGAAACCATGCAGGCCAATCAGCTACGGATTTACTTCTCCGCTATCGCCTATATGCTTGTCGATGGTTTGCGCAGGCTGGCACTAACCGGAACCGAGATAGCCAACGCCCAGGTGGGAACGATTCGTCTTCGACTTCTAAAGATCGGGGCTCTTTTGCGGATCACCGCCCGCAGAGTCTGGATCGCGATGGCTGCCAGCTACCCCCACCAACAATTGTTTCACCACGCTTGGTCCGCTCTTCGTTGCTGAACTCTTCCGCTCCGGACTCGGTCCCTGTCCTTTAG
>CAZIPZ010000137.1:0-11119 GCA_964541075.1 uncultured Solibacteraceae bacterium
CACTGAGCGTCGTGCTAGCCCACGCCGGTCTTGTCACTTTGCTGTTCATCTGGGCCCGGCGACAGACCGGCGACCGTCTATGGCCCTTTCTGCTGGGTGCGACAACGGCTACGATGGGACCGGCGGGAGCGATTGGAACTCTCGCGACGATGGGTTTGACTGCATACTATCGCCGCTCCGCCACTCCTTTTGAAGAATGGTACAGATCCCTCTTTCCCGAGGACGATCTCGATGGAGATCGCAATTCCCTCGCGGCGTTTCATGTCGAATCGGCCAGCTCCGGCGTCGCACCATTCATCGACATTCTCGCTTTTGGAAGCCTGACGCAGAAGCAGGACTTGCTGACACTCATCACCAAACGATTCAAACCGGCCTTCGCTCCGGCGCTGCGGCTCGCTTTGAACGATCAAAACAATGCAATCCGCGTACAGGCTGCATCCTCGGTCGCAAAACTCGAACACGATTTCACTCAGCGCAGCCTCAAGCTTGCTCAAACAACCACCGATCGGCCCACGGCTGCACAGTTTCTCGAACTGGCGCGCCACTATGCTGAATATGCGGAGACCGGCTTGCTTGATTTCGAGCGTGAAATTGCGTGTCTGGACAGTGCGATCGATGCCTACAGGAAGTATCTCGAAATGGAACCGTCGGACCTTGAAGCATGGGCCGCTGTGGGAAAACTTCTTCTGAAGGCTGGCCGTACGGAAGAGGCGAATCGCTGGCTGTCCACCCCGGTGGAAGAAGGCCGCGTCTCGAAGGAAATTCTACTGCCGTATCTGGACACACTGTTCCGACTCAATCGCCTCGATGAACTTCGAACAACTGCGCGTAAGCACTCGGGGACGATCTTGAACAATTGCGAATTTATGGACGCGTCGGGTGAGGCAGTGAAGCTTTGGGCAGGTGCGGAATGCTGACCCCGAAACCTGCGCTGCATCATGCCTCGGCTAAGAAACTAGCGGATGTCTGCCTGATCCTTGAGGGCACCTACCCCTATGTAACGGGCGGTGTATCGAGTTGGACACAGGACCTGCTTATCGCCCAGAGCCATCTAACTTTTCACCTCGTGACGCTTCTGCCGCGGAACGCCGATCTCACCCTTCGCTACAAAATTCCAGCAAACGTCCTCAGCACTTCTCAGGTTGTGATTCAGGAATTGCCCGAAGGCGGCCGGCCATCGCGTCAGGTGGAGCGTCTTTTTCACGATCTCGAAAGTCCTCTTTCCCGGTTGCAGGCGCGTGGAGGACTGGCCGACCTGGTTGATTTGCTCAACATTCTTCGATCCAACAACGATCTCGGCGGTGCGAGGCTGCTCAATTCCGAGGCTGCGTGGAACATGCTGGTTCGAATGTACAACCACGAACTCTCTCACACTTCGTTCCTCGATTATTTCTGGAGCTGGCGGGCGCTCCTGGGAGGCCTCTACTCCGTCCTTCTTGCCGATATTCCCCCTGCCAAGGTTTATCACTCCGTATCCACGGGGTATGCCGGACTGTTCATCGCCCGAGCTCATGCGGAAACGGGCCGGCCGGTGCTGTTGACGGAGCATGGAATTTACACGAACGAACGTCGCATCGAGATGGCGATGGCGAATTGGCTTCATGACGCTCCGATGAACAGCTTGCAGGTGGATGCTCCGCGCCGCATGTTGAAAGATTTGTGGGTCGACACCTTTATTGGGTACTCCCGCGCCTGTTATGAAGCGGCCAGCGAGATCATCACGTTGTACGCGGGCAATCAGCAATTTCAAATCAACGACGGCGCGCCTCAAGAAAAGCTGCGGATCATTCCCAACGGAATCGATTTCGACCGGTACTCCGCCGTCGCTCGGGACCCTCTTCCGCATCCGCCGACGGTCGCATTGATCGGCCGCGTCGTACCCATCAAGGACGTAAAAACGTTCATCCGCTCCATTGCACTTCTGCGCGCCTCAATACCCGACGTTCGAGCCCTTATTCTTGGACCAACAGACGAAGAACCGGATTACTTTAGTGAGTGCGCTCAGCTGGTCCACCACTTTGGACTTCAAGACACCATTGAATTCACAGGCCGCGTACGGCTGGACGACTATCTCGGAAAGATCGACGTGGTCGTCTTGACCAGTCTTAGTGAGGCGCAACCCCTCGTCATATTGGAAGCGGGCGCAGCGGGAATCCCCATTGTCGCAACGGAAGTCGGCGCATGCCGGGAGATGATCCTCGGACGGGACGACGAAGAGCCGAAGCTGGGCGCCGGTGGAGCGGTGACGGCGCTCTGCAATCCTTCAGCAACTTCCCACGAACTGGCAAAATTGCTCACGAATCGTGAGTGGTATGACAAATGTGGCAGCGCTATTCGCGAACGCGCGCGCACACAGTACAACAAGGCGATTGTGGATCAGACGTATCAGGTCCTTTACGAAAGGTATATTCATTCATGGCCGGAATCGGCTTCGAACTGCGCAAACTAACGCGCCGAGACGACCTTATTGGAATTGCACAAGGCTATACCCATTCCGCGTTGACTGCGACTGGACCTTGGCTTTTGACCATCATCGCCCTCAGCAGCATCGTAATGTTGGGTTCGACCAGCGTGTCGGTCGACAATCTGAACACTTTCCGCCTCATTATTATTTACAACTTCGCGTTTTCGCTCGTGATGTCGGGTCCATTTGTAATGATTGTCACACGTTTTCTCGCGGATGCGATTTATGCGAAGGACGTCGATCATGCGCCGTCGATGCTTACGGGCGCCCTCATGCTTGCCTGGACGAGCGTGTCGGTCCTCGTGCTTCCCTTCTACCTCTTCTACGTCAACCTGAGTCCGGCCTCGCGTTTGATCGCGATCGCCGGGTTCTTTCTGACCACTGGAATTTGGATCGTCAGCGCATTCCTGACGGCGCTCAAGGACTACAACGTTATAACCGGCACCTTCGGCATTGGGATGATTACTGCGATTTGCGGAACTGCTGTGTGTGCACCCTTCATCGGACTTGCCGGAATGTTGCTGGGCTTCAACGTTGGACTCGCGGTGATTTTTTTCGGCCTGATTTCGAGAGTGCTTGCCGAGTACCCGTACACGGTGAAATCCGTTTTCGACTTTCGTGGATATTTTCAAAAGTATTGGGAGCTGGCGCTGAGCGGACTTGTTTACAACTGCGCAATCTGGATCGACAAATGGGTGATGTGGACTTCTTCCGACGCGATCACCCTTAAGTCCCGAATGACGTCATATCCCGATTACGATAGTGCGATGTTTCTCGCATATCTCACCATCGTCCCGTCAATTGCCGCGTTCGTGCTCAGCCTTGAAACGGACTTTTTCGAGGAGTATCTACGCTTCTATCGCGACATTCAGAAGCACGCGACACTCGCTCAAATCGACCGGAATCACCAACGTCTTACGGAATCCATCCTGCGAGGCTCACGCAATTTTTTAGTTCTTCAGGGAAGCATTTGCCTGACCGCAATCCTGCTTGCGCCGCAGCTCCTGTCGTTCCTCAATGTGAATTTCGTTCAGCTTGGAATGTTTCGAATCGGGGTGCTTGGAGCTCTTTTCCACATCCTCTTCCTCGCGTGCTCCATTGTTATTTCCTACTTCGATCTCCGGCGCATCACACTGCAGCTGCAAGTGCTGTTTCTTGTCAGCAATGGTGTTCTGACTTAAGTCACGATGAGACTCGGCTTTCCATTCTATGGCTATGGCTACTTCCTGTCGGCCCTGATCGCGTTCGTAGCCAGCTTTCTAGTATTGGGGCAATTCATCAAACGCCTGCCCTACAACACGTTTGTCGTGAACAATTCTTCGGTGGGCAAAAGGGGACGATGAGCAATTTCTAAAGCGCCTAGAACTTGCTCATCGTCCCCTTTTGCGCTTTATTGGCTTACTCCGGAGAGGATGTCGATCCTTCCGCTGCCCAACTTGCCGGCGTATGCCGGATTCTTCGCATCAATCGGCGCAGTTCCACGGCCAATCGAATCCTTCACATTCCTGGTCCAGAGGGCGCGAATCAGTGCGGCTTCACCGGCAACCAACGGCGCAGCAAAAGATGTTCCAGAGGCCATGCCGTATTTCCCGTTGGGATATGCCGAGATCAGATTGACTCCCGGGGCAGAAACAAAGATCCAGGAACCGTAGTTTGAGAAGGATGCTTTTTTATCCAACACCGTGGTCGCGGCGACCGAGATCACCGAAGAATAGGCAGCCGGATACTGCGGCTTGGAAACATCCGCGTTTCCTGCGGATGCCACTACGACCACGCCTCTGTTTGAAGCAAAATCGATTGCCGTTTGGACGGATTTGTAAGACGCATCCATTCCGAAACTCATGTTGATCACGTGCGCGCCGTTTCGACTTGCGTAATAGATTGCTTTTGCGATCGAGAAGACGTTGGCGCCGCCGTCATTGTTGAAAACCCGAAGCGGCATGATCATTGCATCTGGAGCAACGGCTGCAATCAATCCCGCGCACATCGTTCCATGACCGAATGCGGCATTGTCCCGGCGCAGCAGTCCAAACAGCGTTTGATCAAGGAAAGCCGCAGCAGATTGGTCGATGAAGGCTGCTTCAGATTGATTTAGGAATGCGGACATCGACTGGTCCAGGAACGCTGCTTCGGATTGATCCAGAAAAGCCGCCTCCGACTGGTCGAGAAATGCGGCTGAAGACTGATCTAAAAACGCAGCCTCAGATTGGTCCAGGAAGGCCGCTTCCGATTGGTCCAGGAACGCCGCTTCCGATTGGTCTAGCGTCCCTGTGGAGGTAGCGCGACCCGTTACAAAATCGTATCCCCCCGTCAGATGCCCTCGGAGTGCGGGATGCGAATAGTCAATTTCCGAATTCAAATCCGCCACAACCACTCCCCGGCCCGTTGAATACGTTTGCGCCTGGGGCAAACGCAAGGCAAGGAGCTTCGGCTGATTCTTGTACCAGTCTCCGGACTTCGTGGTTGTGAGCAACGCTGACTGCGCGTACGAAGGCAGCGAAACGACCTTGTCCAGTTCGATGAACTTGATGCCCAGCAATGCATTCGGTTGAAGCAGCGGAATCGATGGAACCCGAAGCAGATAGATGTTTGCTTCCGGTATGGAATCGAGCACCGTCCCTCCCAGAAGGCGAGTCACCAGACTCAGGTTCGCCGGCGAGGTCAGTTGCACGACGATCGGAAAGCTTGCAGCGTTGGCGCTGGTCTGCAGTGAGAAAAACAGCAATAGCGTGGCGGCAATCATCCTGATTCTCATGGGAAATCTCCTCGGGCGCGGTCGTAAAGGCGAAATATCGCGCCTCTGGGAGATATCGGCGAAACTTGCGAAAACTTTAGCAGTGAAAAATTGGGGCCGCCGCCTACAGCGCCGGTCTGAATCCGCCGAAAGGTCAGCTCAGGAGGAGAATGGATTTTTCCCAAGTGACGGCGGACAAAACCGACTTAACCGCTGTGTTCAACCAGATGTGGGACGAGTTGAGAGGCAAGAACCTTTACAGCGGACAGCCGAGAGGCGACGCTACCGAACAAGGTTTGGAGCTTGCTCGACGCGCTATGGAAATAGCCAACGCCGACGGGAGCGATCGCTTGCTTGCGGAGGCGAGCTGCATGATGGCTTACGCTCTTAATGCGAATGAGAGCTATCCGGAAGCGCTTTTCCACTATCGTCAGGCCATTGAGAGACTCGAACGTGGCGGCGATCGCCATCGTGCGGGCCGCATACGTCTAGGATTTTTAGCGGCGCTTTCGGTCAGCGGACACTGCAGCGAGGCGATGGACGTCGGCCGGGAGGCTCGTAAAATCCTGCTGTCCTACCAGGACCAAGTTGGCCTTGCGCGCCTGGCTGCAAACCTTGGAACAGTGTGCCAACGGCTGGATGACCATCAACGAGCTCTCGACCAATTCATCGAAGCCGGCGAGCTCTTTGAACGCCTCGGCGAAAAGGCGGGTCTCGCACAGGTCAATCTCAACGCTGGGAATTCCCTGTCGTTCTTGGATCGGTTCGACGAGGCGGCTACGTGCTATACGCGCTGCGAAGAAATCGCTTACGGCGCCGGATTGATGGATCTCTGGACGCAGGCGCGCTACAACAAGGCGTACATTTTCGTCCTAACGGGCAGGTATAGCGAGGCTCTCGGCGCCTACGTCGAATTGCGGAGCCTTTTCGCCAGGCGCGAAAGCAGGCGACACGAAGCCCTGTGCGACCTGGACCAATGCCAGATCTATCTGCACCTGCACCTGCCGCCTGACGCCGCTTTGCTGGCGGAACGCGCCGTCGCTGCTTTTGAGAAGCTCGAAATGCGGTACGAACAAGCCAAGGCGACAGCATTCCTCGGTGTAGCTTTGGCGCAAGCAAGGCAGTTCGGCGAAGCCCAGGTTGCCTTCCGCAGAGCTCAAGAGTTATTCGATGCGCAGACGAATGAAATCTGGGTGGCCATACTTCAGCTCTACAGAGCCGAAGTTCTGTTCTCTGTCGGTCGATTGGTGGAGGCGAAATCTCTGGCAGCCGCAGCAGCCGAGACATTCAAGCGGTTGGCCTGCTGGGAAAAGCAAATCGTCAGCATTGTCTTGTTGGGACGTATCGCGCTGGACGCAGGACGCTTCGATGAAGCCGAGCAATACGCCGGCGAAGTCCGGCGGCTCGCCGAAACCAATCCCATTCCCCTCTTTGAATTCGCGTGCCATGCGTTGTCGGGTCAGATCGCCGAAGTCCGCTCCGATTACAGCGCCGCGCGAGAACACTACGAATTTGCCGCGCGGGAGTTCGAGAAGCGCCACACACACCTGCATCACGATGAATTGGGAATAACCTTCTTCAAAGGCAAACAGGAAATTTACGAGGCGCTCGTCGAGTTCTCCTTGAACTCCGACGATCACGACGGCGATGCAACGGCTTTCGCCTGGTGCGAGAAGGCGAAATCGAGAACTTTTGTAGACATGCTTGCACACCATCTGAGAATTGTCCGAAGCCAGGCGGATTTGGCGCTGCTCGACCGCGTGCATCGCATCCGCGACGAACTTAACGGATCTTACCTGCGCTTTCGGCCGGAAATGCGCGCGTCGACGGCGGATGGAAGGGCCGCGGACATCGAACTCAAAGAGGCTGAGCTGATTCGGGCGCTTGAAGACCTCTCAAAAGTGGACGCAGAGTACGTCTCTCTCCAGGAAGTGGCGGTGCCAAAGCTGGAAGATCTGCAGCAGGCGCTGCAGCCAGACACTGCCATTGTGGAGTACTTCGTGGCTGGCGGTGAAGTGCTGGTGTTTCTGATCACACGGACGGATTTCAGAATCATTCGCCACGTCACTCCAATCGAGCGAATCCATTATCTTGGCGGACGTATTCGAGTTCAGACTCATCGCTCCAACGATGCATCAAGCGGTGGAACCGCGGATACTCAGTCGCAGAACGCGCTTCATCGACTGTTAAGAGATCTCCATCGCGAACTTGTCGCACCTTTCATCAATACTGTCGAGGCCAATAGGCTGATCATCATTCCGCACGGACTGATGCATCTGCTCCCTTTCCGCGCTTTCTTCGATGGAGAGCAATACTTGGGAGACCGTTTCGATTTGTGCATGGCTCCCAGCGCAGCCGTGTTCCAATCACTGATGCGTCGCGGCCCGCTTGCACTCGAGACCGAAAACCAACATTCGTCGGTCTCCATAGAGACTCGCGCGGGACTAAGCGAGGAAGCATTGTCGGCAGACGTGATTCGCATTAACGCGCCGATTACGTTGCGCCAGGACAACCCTCTCCTTTCGAGCCTGGAATTCGCCGATGGCGTTCTTTGCGCGCCCGACGTGTATTCATTGAAATATAAGGCGGCGGTTCTGGCTCTGACTGGACGGCAACAGCGCGCAGGATCCGTCGTCACATCCGATGACGTGCTCGGGTTGGTGCGCGGCTTCCTTCACGCCGGTGCAAACTCTGTTCTGACCAGGCTATGGGACACACCTGCGGAAGTGACGGAGGTATTCATGGAGGCGTTTGCCCTTTCATGGAGCGAAAACAAACACCGCGGCAATGCGATGAAACGTGCGACTGCAATTGTGAGGGAAAAGTTCGGGCGTGCGGACTACTGGGGACCGTTTACGATTTGGGGAGCGTGATTAGCTCCAGTGTTTAAGAAATGCTTCGACAACATCGCGGTCGAATTGTGCTCCTGCGCACCGGGAAATCTCGGCAAGCGCCTTCTCCCTGTCCCACGCACACCGGTAAGGCCGATTGGTCGTCATTGCGTCAAACGCGTCAGCCACCGCAATGATGCGAGCGCCAAGAGGGATTTGCTGACCGGCGAGCTCGCCAGGATAACCACGCCCGTCATATCTTTCGTGATGGTGAAGAAGCATGAGGGCCGCTTCCTCGAAACCCTCAATATTTCGCAGCACCATCCAACCGAATTCGGAATGCTTCTTGATGTACTCGAATTCGTCATCCGTCAGCCGTCCTTCCTTCAAAAGAATGCGGTCCGGAACCCCGATTTTGCCGACATCGTGAAGTGAAGCAGCCATCAATAGAGTTTCGAGATATTCATCATCCAGCCCCATTTGCAGCCCGATCTCCTGGCTGTACTCGCCGACCCTCGTGCTATGCCCGCCGGTGTAACAGTCGCGCAAATCCACTAACGAAATGAGTGTGGATGCCATCGCCATCACCTGGTCGCGGCGCCGGTCATCCGTCCTTGTCTTGTGAAAACGGCGTACTGCTGCGGACTCGTATTCAATGTGGCGACTCATATCAAAAAGCTCTCTTTCTTGTAATTCAGGCTGTCGCACTACTTATCGGCAGGTGACGAACAATCTTTAGTTTTAGTCGAAAAATCCGATACTCTTCCTCGCCAGTGCGCGTTAGGCATGAAATCATCGACGCTCTTCCTCCAAGCCCTGCCGGGCCGTGACTGCGGAAACGACAGAACGGCAGCGGGAAATACTCCGCGGAGGTGACAGAATCCATTTCATGGAAACCTTCCACAAGGTTGGTGGAGTCTATGAGCCTCGGGGCCGGGCATCTACTTGAAACGGTGTCGCTTTTGAATTGGCAGAGCTATTGCTTTTCCAGCCCGTCCTTCACCGGGGTCTCACCTTTGCAATGGAATTTAGCGGGGGGTGGGTTCGACTGGTTAGATCATCATCGATGCGACAACTCACGGAGAGGAGGTGTCGGATGAAATAGGAGACAGTCCATGCTGCGACTGAGAGTGTCCACGTGCGTAAACGCAGGATTCAAAGCTCCGGCGCCTGATTGTTCTAGATATCCCTGTCCTCATAATCACTACATCTCACACCAAATTTCATACACAGCTAAGCCCAACGAACGCCGACTGGGGCTTGCCACAATCGCAGGGCTTTTTCTGTGTGTTGTGATAGCAAGCTCAATGACCGCGAATGCCGCGACCTACTATGTTGACAATACACTCGCCGCGGCCAGTGATAGCAATCCTGGTACGAATGCCTCAATGCCGTGGCGCACTCTTGCAAAGGCGGCAAGCACGGTTGTTGCAGGCGACACCGTCATCGTGGTTCGCGGTTCGTATAACGAACGGGTCAACGCGATTAACTCGGGGACACAAAGCAATCGCATTACGTATACAGCGGGATCCGGAGCAATGCCGAGAGTGCGTGCGTTTACGCTGACTGGCATCAGCTATGTCACGATCAACGGCCTCGAAATCACGAATTCAGGTTTTTCAGCCGACGCCGGCTACAGCATCGATATTTCCGGCGGCGTCGGCGTTCAGATATTGAACAATTACATCCATCACACCAGTGCTTCCGCGGTTCGCTTTGGAAACACCGCGTTTCTCAGGATCGCTGACAATCAGATCTCCAACCTCCCGCAGGATGGCATTGCGCTTTTGGCTCGATTCAACCAGCCGAACGCGGACGTCTTGATCGAAGACAACCGCATTTCATATGTCGGCGACTATATCTATCCGGCAGGAACGCGGTACGTCATTCGGAACAACATTTTCGGTCCATCGGATCCTAACAATCCACAACACATTGATGCAGTCCAACCCGGTCAGGTTTCGACCTTCGGTCTTATCGAAGGTAATATCTCGGTTGACAATGTCAGCAGCCACAATCACTTTTTTTGGAATTCGGTAGAAGGGGCCGACAACTGGATCATCCGTTACAACCTGGTCCACAGATCCAAGGGTGGATTCAATTGGATGAATGCGGACGCACACCATCTGTACAACAACACTTTTTACAATTCTTACCAGTACTATCAGAGCAATCTCCACATCTCGTTGACGCGCTCCGTGCGGAATGCCGGCCGTAACAATATTTGGTATCGAGTGGTTTCGCCTTCCGGCAATCCTTACTACCTGGACTCCTCCTCCAGCGTTGATAAGGACTACGAAATGTGGTTCCACCTGGGAAGTCCGCAAGTGGCGCACGGCGTAAACGCCGACCCACAGTTTGTGAATGCCGCCGGCGGTAACTTCACCTTGCAGGCCGGTTCGCCGGCCATCAATGCCGGCGGTCCGTTGACGACGGTTCGCACGGGGGATGCCGGCGGCGGCCTGACGTTGCTCGTGACGAATGCCGGTTTCTTCCAGGATGGATGGGGCGGCGCTTCACGGGATTGGATCGCGGTCGGGAATTCGGGGAACGTCGCACAGATACAGTCGATCAACTACAGCACAAATACGATCACGCTGGCCACACCTGTCAGTAGAAGCGCAGGACAGCCCATATGGCTCTTCAGGGATTCCAACGGTGCACAGGTCTTGTACGGCGCAGCGCCGGACATGGGAGCGTTCGAATCCGGAGTTTCGGGCGGCGGAGATGCCACGCCTCCGGCCGTGTCGCTTGCCAGCCCTGCAAACGGCGCCACCCTGAGCGGGAATGTAACTGTTTCCGCAACAGCCTCGGACAATGTTGGAGTGGCAGGTGTGCAATTTAGGCTTGACGGAACCGATCTGGACTCAGAAGACATTTCCAGTCCTTATTCGATCACTTGGAATACGGCTACCGTTGGAGATGGTTCTCATACGTTAACGGCCGTTGCTCGCGACGCTGCGGGGAACCAGGCAACATCCGCCGCTGTCGTCGTGAACGTCAGCAACACGCCAACGGACTCCACACCTCCTGCTGTCTCCATGACTTCCCCGCAGAACGGCGCCACCGTCAGCGGTTCTGTCGCCGTCT
>CAZIPZ010000138.1:0-11049 GCA_964541075.1 uncultured Solibacteraceae bacterium
GAATTCTGGATAAATCGAATACGTCACTCATCGATCTGCGCAGGCTTGGTTTTCCAGACTCGTCGTACGAGAAAGTGTGTGAGATGACATCGAGACCGCACGGCATATTCCTCGTTACCGGCCCAACTGGAAGTGGCAAGACAACCACACTCTACAGCGCACTTAAACGAATAAACATTCCTGACCGAAAAATCATCACGATCGAAGACCCGGTCGAGTACCAGATGGACGGCATCAATCAAATTCAGGTGAATCCTCAAATTGGGTTGACCTTTTCCTCCGGCCTGCGACACATCGTTCGTCAGGACCCGGACGTCATTATGGTTGGGGAGATTCGTGATCTGGAGACCGCTGAAATAGCAATTCGGTCTGCCCTAACTGGACACTTGGTATTCAGCACACTTCACACGAATGATGCACCCAGTGCGATAACACGCCTCGTGGACATGGGGGTTGAGGACTACCTGCTGGCTTCATCTCTAATCGGGATTTTGGCGCAGCGATTGGTGCGAGTGAATTGCAAGGCTTGTAAGTCGGTGAATATGGCTCCCGCAAAGCCTTTGCGAGAATCCGGTTTTCCTGTCGATGAGAGCGAAGAATTCGTTGAAATCCAACGTGGCCAAGGGTGTGAAGAGTGCGGTCATAGCGGGTATGAAAGCAGATTGGGGATATTTGAGCTTCTGGATATTGACGAGGAGCTCAGGCGGCTCATGGTGACGAAAGCGGATTCGAATGTGCTGAAAGTACAGGCTGTTAGATCGGGAATGAAAACATTGAAACAGGACGGATGGAACAAGGTGGCAGATGGGATCACCACGCCAGATGAAGTGCTGCGCGTAACCCAAGAAGTGTAATGGGCAATTTCGTCTACAAAGCGGTTAACTCTCAAGGGAAGTTGGCGGAAGGTCGGATGGATGCTGCGGACACGCGTTCGGCTGCCTTCCGTTTGCAGAGTGCTGGCTTGATTCCAGTTTCAATAGAAGAGCAGTCGACAACCGGCCGCCTCCCATCTGTTAAGCTCCGGCTTCCTTTGCAAGGGGTATCGCGTAAGGACATCTTGTTTTTCACAGAGGAGCTTTCCACTCTGATTCGAGCTGGTTTGCCCTTGGACCGCAGTTTGAGCATCACAGCGGAACTCACCACAAAACCGGCTTTGCGAGTTGTTATTGATGATGTGCTCAGGCAAATCAAGGGCGGCAAATCGTTAGCGGAGGCCCTGGCAGCCCATCCGAAACATTTTTCCAGGCTATATGTGAACATGGTCCGCGCAGGTGAAGCCGGAGGCGTGCTCAATGTCATTCTCGAACGCCTCGTCGAATTCGAACGGGCTGCCGATGAGCTTCGTAGCTACTTGGTTTCTTCATTGATCTATCCGTGTTTGCTGAGCGCAGTTGGTTTGGGGTCCATCGGAGTACTCCTATATTTCGTGATACCGAAATTTGCATCCATTTTCGCGGAAGTTGGTTCGGCTATTCCGCCCATGACAATGGCCCTCCTATGGGTTTCCAGCGCCACCAGAAGTTATTGGTGGATTTTCGCCGGTTGTGCAGCGATTGCTGTAACGATCTTTCGAACCTGGAAGAATACGCCGAACGGCGCCCGGTCTTGGGATTCGTTCAAGCTTCGTATTCCGCTGCTTGGTGCAACAGTCTTAAAGATCGAGGTCGGGCGATTCGCGCGGACGCTCGGCACGCTAATGACTAGCGCGGTCCCCTTGATCGCCGCCGTTCGTATAGTTCAGGACATTGCGACCAATCAGATCGTGCGAGAAGGAATCTCCAAGATCGCGGCTGGAGCAAAACGTGGCGAGGGCATAGCTAGACCGATGCGGGAAGCAGCAGTTTTCCCCGGTTTAGCGGTGCATTTAGTCGAAGTAGGCGAGGAAACGGGCAGGCTGGATTCCATGTTATTGCAGATTGCAGACGTGTACGAAAAGGATGTCCGAACCTCGGTTAAGGCTCTCACGTCGATATTTGAACCGGCGATTATTCTCATCATGGGGGTAATCGTTGGGGCCGTCGTTCTCTCAATGCTGATGGCAATCTTCAGCATCAATGAAATCGGGTTTTAACACATGGATAAGCGAAGTCGAATACGTGATCGCGGAATCACATTAATCGAATTACTGGTTGTTATGGTGATCATTGCCATGTTTGCGACGCTGGTCGGACAGCGTCTTTTTCAGAATGTGGATCGAGCGCGACAGACGACAGCGAAGGCGCAAATAGCAGAGTTCGAAAGCACCTTGGATCTTTTTCGCCTTGATGTGGGACGATACCCAACCACAGCGGAAGGTCTGAATGCCTTGCGAGTCAGGCCTGAAGGCGCCGAAAACTGGGATGGGCCCTATCTTCGGAAAGATGTTCCCCTTGATCCATGGAACCGCCCATACGTCTATCGCCAACCAGGTGTAGATCATGACTTTGATTTGCTATCCCTCGGATCTGATGGTCAGGAGGGCGGCGAAGGCGCCGCTTCCGACATCGCGAACTAAGCCAATCACAGAACTCTCCAGGGCGCCCAAACATCCCATTCGTCTTTTTCGCTGATCCTTGCGTCTTAGCTAACATGAAGGGAGCGCAAGGCTTTACCCTCATCGAAGTCGTGATCGTCCTGGCGATCATCGCCATATCACTCAGCATGGCTGGTCCCCGAATTGGGGCGGGGATCGGCCGTATTGAGCTTAATCAGGCCGAGCAAACCGTTCGCACTTTCATTAAATTCGCCCGCCTCGAAGCGCAACGCGCCGATCGTGGTCAATATGTGGTTCTGGAAAGAGAGGCGCATTTAGTGTCGGTCGTAGGGCCCGAAATGGAAGCCAAGCGGACTGCTAAAATTCCGGACTCCGTCGTAATCGTGCTCGCTGACGATGCGAGGGTCGGGTCTCTATACGTTCCGCCATCGGGAATTTTACGTGGACAATCCGTCATCCTTCGCGGGCGAAGTGGTGAGGTAGAGATCGCCAGCAAATGAGGACGGTGCGTGGGTTCAGCTTATTGGAAGTCATGGTCGCTGCGGCGGTGTTAGGTATGGCCGCAACCGCCTTGTTCGCCCTCTTTTCAAGATCTCTTTCTAACCTGGCCAAAATCGAGGATGTACATCGGCGTGAACTCATAAGCGAAGAAGTCATGACCCGAGTTCTCATGCTGCCTGCGCTCCCCCCGGATGGTCGAATCGAGGGCGATGTTGATCAATTCGGGGCGCATTGGACGGTTAACGTAAGACCTTGGATTCCCGCAAATCTCGACGAAAAGCCTGCGTCCGCCGTTATGAAAGTGGATGTAGAGGTGTCTTGGCGCGGGCGCACGAGTGTACAAACCAGGAGGCTGGAAACTCTCAGATCGAGCGCGCTGAACTACGGTGCATATGACTTCAAACAGGCAGTTGAGCAGATCATACCGGAATAGCGGCTTCACGCTGATCGAAGTCATGGTCAGCCTCACCATGGTTGCAATCGTGGCGACAGTTGCCTTTAGCGGACTGCGAACTGGCCTGACCAGTTGGGAGCGGGGAACGGATAGGATCACCAGCATGGACGAGAGGGCGACGCTTGAGCGATTGCTCAAGCGTCAATTGGCGCTCGCGTTTCCGATACAGGTGACATTGAACGATCAAACATTCACCATGTTCAGAGCGACTGCCAACAGAATTGAATTCGTCGCGGACTATTCTCTAGCGGATGGACCTGCCGATTTTCGCAAGATCGACTATGCCGTTGAGCACGGGCAGTTCTTATATGGGGAACAATCGATGTTTGAGTATGTTCCAACCGCTGCTGATCCGGCGCCGACCCGATCGATCGGCGAGTTTGGTCCCATTTCGTTTCGTTTCCTAAGCACTGATGAGCGTGGATCGCTGGTGTGGTCCGATGAGTGGAAACCGGACGGCGGATTGCCTGTCGCGGTCGGGATTCGGGTGGCAGATGATTCCTTCGTCGTCAAGTTGGTGAATAGATGATGACTGCGCGCGGCATGGTGTTGATCAGTGTTCTCTGGGTCATCTTGGTTTTGTCCGTGCTTTCATTCTCGCTGGCAGCAGCTGTGCGTCTCGAAAGTGTTTCAGTTCAGCAGTCCTTCGATTCAGAACGCGCCTTTTTTATGGCCAAAGGCGCGGCGGAAGTGGTTTACGCGTCGTTGGCAAAGAATGAAGAAATTCCTGGGAGCCCAATCCGGCGCGAGAATGGTCAGTTTGTTTTCCCTTTTGATTCGGGCGAGGCGCGCGTCAGTCTGGAAACGGGAAGCGGCTTCATTGACTTGAACGCGGCTTCCGATGAGCTTTTGGCTTCGATGTTTGATTCACTGGGTGTAGAGGAAGCGCGGCGGAACCGGCTGGTCGATTGCATTCTGGACTGGCGCGATTCAGATGATATTCCGCATCTCTACGGTGCAGAAGTGAACGACTATCCTGCACGACAGCTGAACCGTCCGTCTGTACCTCGAAACGCTCCTTTTCAAAGCATTGATGAGTTACTGTTCGTCAGGAACATGACGCCCGAATTGTTCTACGGCTCTATCAGAGTGGACGCAGACACTGGGGCGTACAAGCGGGTTCCCGGTATTCGGGAACTGGTGACCGTCATATCGAACGTGGACAAGGTGGATCCCAACGAGGCCTCGTTCGATGTACTGATGGCGCTACCTTCCATGACTTCGGAATTAGCTCAGCGCATTCTGGAGAGTGGACGATCCAAGCGCTTCAGCAGCGCAGACGACCTGGTTCGCAGGGCGCCCGAGCTAGCTAGTCGGGCGGCGCTCTCATATTTCACCTTTGAGGAGCACGCTCCAGCGGTTCTGACGTCGCGTGCGACGGTTTTCTCTTCAGGGGTTTCTCGAACGATCCGAATGCTGTTCAATCGCGAGCAGAGGGTTCTCATCATGAATATTAATCCCCTTATGGTTCGCAGGGTTGAGGAGATTCGATTCAACCGTTGGCGGTTTGAGTGATGATCCGAACGAGTGTTGGCATCGAGATTAGTGGCAATGATTTACGTGTTGCTGTGGTGCGTTCCGTTTTTGGAAAACTGCACCTGATCGGATCATTTCAAATTCCTGGATTCATCGCTTTGCCTTCAGTCGAACGGAGTGGTGCACTTGCCGAGTTGGTTAAGAAAAACGGTATACCCGCAAGCAATGTTTTTCTCTCCTTGCCTCGTGGCCAGGGCGTTATCAGGCAAATCCAATTTCCAGTTGAGGTTCGGGAGAACCTTAGATCGGCGGTAGCTTTACAGATTGAAACCCTGTGTCCGTGGCCAGTCGAGGAGGTCTATTGGGATTTCGCCGAAGAGCGAACTGGCAGAACAGATAAGCAGCTCAACGTTACTGTCGCCATAATCCCCCGCACGGCGCTCGACGAGTGGATACCTTTCTTTGCGTCTCTGAAGCTTCCTTTGAGCGGAGTCTCGCTGTCTTCACTTTCGTGTGTCCACGCGGTTCGAGCTTTGTGGCCTGACGGTGCACCAGCACTTGTCCTTGCCTGCGAAGTCGATCATGTTGAGGGCGCTCTCCTTCGTGGATCGCAAGTGAAAGCCATTAGCCAAGCTCGAGTGGGAGAAAGTACTAAGACTCTCATCGAACGGTTGCTCGCAACCGCTGGAATAGTTTCGTGCGAAAACGTGCGAATGATTGCATACGGTTCTGAGGCTGAAAACCTGGATGGCCTAGCCCCTACCCAGTTGCCGCTCCAGAACGCAAAACCGGAACACGGGCGGAGTTTTGGTTCAATTGCGGCTGCATTGATCCCGTTGAAGAAGTCGTCATTTACGTCCAATCTTCTGCCGCCTGGCCGCCGCCACAGAAGAAGCCAGCTGCAACTCGTTCCAACCTACGCGCTGTCCGCCTTGGCGCTTCTGGTCGGTTTAGCATTCCTGGCTCGTGAACCATACCAGGCGAATGTCTATGGATCCGATATTGATTCGGAAATTCGGGCGACGAGTCCTGCTGTTCGAGAAGTCGCCTCCCAAGAATCCGACCTCAATCAATTGTCAGCAAAGAATCGCGCCTTGATGGCTCATTTCCAAAATCCGGACTACAACCTGGAAGCATTGCGGGAACTGGCTCGTATTCTTCCGGAAAGCGCATGGCTGAGCAGTTATGAGTATCAGGACGGTGTCATCAGTATTTCGGGGACTGCCGCGAGTTCATCTGAGGTTCAAAAACAATTGGAGGACAGCGGGTGGTTCAAGGAGGTGCAATTCACTTCCTCGGTTGCTCGCGATGCAAAGGGCAAGGATCGCTTTAACTTAAAGGCTGTCATCGAGGTTCAACGATGAAAGTCAGGATGCGCGAACGTGATCGCCGGGCTCTTTTAGGTTTGAGTGTCGCCGCCGTTGTGTATCTGCTGCTCAATTTTATTGCATTTCCGGCTTTCGACGCCCTCCAGGGGACGTCTGAACGCGCCGGCCAGAAGGAGGAACAACTTCGAAAGTATCGCCGGGCTCTTCTCCGAAAAGGATATTACGAAAAGTTGCTTGATCAGGCTCGGAAGGGCCTTGCCGAGGGCGAATCGAGGTTGATCCGCGGTGATAACGCATCGCTCGCATCCGTGGAGCTTCAAACAATCGTTGAAGGAGCAGCCGCAAAATCGAATATCCCGCTGCAGCAGCGAAACGTTTCCGCCGCAAAGAAGAAGGACGATTACTTCAATGAAATCGCAATGACTCTTTCATTCGAGTCCACTCTTAATCAGCTGAGCAGTTTTCTATCGGACCTGCGCGCGGCGCCCAAATTCGTCACCGTGACCAGTGTTCAAATCGCTCCAACTCAACTCGTTGATGAGCCTCCGAAAACAGGCCTAAAGAAAACCGTGAAGGTCAATGTTACCTTGCGCGCGATCTTGGCCAGCGCACTCAAGAGCAACGTATGAGTCGACGTTTGGTAATCTTGGATCTCGCCTTGGTTCTAATGCTCGCGCTAAGTATTGCGCAGTTCCGTCAGGACTGGCTTGCGTATCAGTCGGCACATCAGGTCTCGGCTATTCAGCCAATGGCTGAAGACCCTCCTTCTTTGGCCGTCGCGAATATTCCAAACTCAAGTGCAGCGGATTGGACGGAAATCGCTTCCAGGGATCCATTTAGTTTTGACCGCAATGACATTCCAATTGTGGCGGTTTCGGAACAGCCAAAGGTTGTAGGACCGAGGCCAATTTTGTTTGGAACGATGTCGCTTGGTGATGGACGCATCGCGATGGTTGGTCCCGGCCAGCCAGGCAACCGGAGTTATCGTCCTATGAAAGTCGGGGAAGTGATCGATGGATGGTCCATCGCTCAGATTGACGAAAAATCGATTGTGGTCGAGGCAAACGCAATCCAAGAGACGGTGGTAATGAACGACCCTTCTGCGCAGCTTCAGCGTGATCATACGCGGACTCTTGTATCGCAGCCTGCGCCAAACGTTGTTCAAGGCGCTGTTTCTTCATCACGTCCTGCTCCGGCAGTGACCAGTGTGGCGCCTGTAACCACACCAACGCCTTCGACTGCAAATTCAAATCAACCTCCTACTCGCTATCGTGAACTGCAGACGCCATTCGGCGTCGTCCGGCAACCGATGGACGATCCTGGTTCGCGGTGAGCATTAAAAGATGAAAAAAATAGGCGCGTTTCTGGCGATTTCTTTAGTACTGATGTCCTTCGAGATGTCGGCCGTTCAAAAGTCCACCGTCACGATCCAAACGCCGTTTGGTCCCAAGGAAGTTGATCCGGATTCTCCTGCGGCGCGAGACGCGTTAAGTACCGCGCCGAACACAACTGCGGCGCCTATGGTTGCACCGCCTCCGGCGCCAGAACCTCCCCCAACAGCGGGAGTTGCTGCACAGCCTGCTCAAAATCCCGTTGCTCCATCGCAGGCGCCTGATGGACCGGCGAACATAGGGCTTCGCCTGGACAATGCCGATATTTACGGAATCATTCGGATTATCGGCGACACATTGGGCTTGAACTACGTCATTGATCCAGCCGTCCGCGGAACCGTGAACGTCAACACTTCCGACAATCTGCGACGGTCTGATTTGTTGCCCATACTCGAGACGATTCTCAAGATCAATGGAGCGACGATGATCAAAACCGGGAATTTTTATCAGATTGTTCCCGCAAACACTGCTGTTCGACAGCCTATACAGGTTGAGGAGCGAGGAATTGCGGCAGCGCCAGATGATCAAATGGTGATGCAGATTATCCGGATGAAGTTTGTCGCCGCTGGCGAAATGGGCCGCCTGTTGACGCCGTATTTGAGCGAAGGCGGCAACATCGTTGTGCACGAAGCCGGCAATGTGCTGTTACTCACAGAACGTAGAAGCAATCTGCGAAAGCTGCTTGAGATCGTGGACCTATTCGACACGAACGCTTTCGAAGGTGAACGGGTTCGAATCTATCCGGTCAAGAACAGCCTTTCAAAAGACCTCATTGAGGATCTCAAGAAGATTTTCGCTGGATATGCACTGTCCGAGGGGGCCACGGCAATCCGATTTGTGGCAATTGATCGGCTCAATTCCATTTTGGTTGTTACACCCAATGCCGCTGCATTTCCTGAGGTTGAGAAATGGATCGATCGTCTCGATCAGCCTGTTGCGACCGCCGGTATTCGGAATTACGTCTACAAAGTTCGAAACAGCAAGGCAGTTGTTATCCAACGCTTGATTTCGCAGCTCTATGGCAACCAGGTCCAGCTCTCAAGCATTTACCAGCCTCCCCCCGGCACTGTTCCGAACACTCCAAACCAGGGTGCGGTGGGCCAAGTGTCCCCCTTTGCGACATCTGGGCCTCAGCCTGCCGCCTCAGGAACGAGTGGAACTACTGCGATAATCGGATCGGCCGACTTCAAAATCATTGCTGACGAAATCAACAACGCCCTCGTGATTCAAACCACGCCGCAACTCTATGCGCAAGTGGAAACGACGATCCAAGAGCTTGATATTCTTCCTAGGCAGGTGCTGATCGATGCGCAAATCTATGAAGTCAGTCTCGACGATTCTTTATCGCTAGGAATCTCCGCTTTCTTACGGAACCGGACAGGCGCCAGTTCGCGCACGACCGGGTCATTCGCCACGCCGGCGGGTGGCATAGGCACCCTGGCAGGGGAGACAGTTGCCTTCGTTGGCCAAACCCGAGAGTTGCTTGCGTTCCTGACGGCGTCCGAAAATCGCTCACGGGTGCGCACTCTTTCTGCGCCTTCCGTGCTGGTCAGCGACAATGTCACAGCCGACTTTCAAGTGGGAGCGGAAATTCCAGTGCCCACGTCATCGGCAGTGACCGGGGCTCAGTCCGGAGGGAGCAGCCTCTTCGCCCAGACGATCCAATTTCGGCCTACGGGCGTCATTCTCAGAGTGAAGCCGCAAATCAACGATAGCGGCAACGTAACCTTGGAAGTCGCGCAGGAAGTCAGTCAAGCCGGCGCCAATACGACTTCCGGCGTCGTTGCTCCCGTTATCGGCAAGTCTGCGGTTTCATCAACCATTGTTGTGCAGGATGGCCAGACGATCGCTCTTGGAGGATTTATCCGAGAGACTAATCAGCTTGCTCGATCCCGAGTGCCTCTTCTAGGGCGTATTCCCGGGCTTGGGATTCTTATGGGCAACACACAAAATGGATCTACCCGCACCGAGTTGATCGTGCTTATCACTCCGCATGTTCTTCGCACGCATGGTGAAGCGGACCAAGCGACTGAAGAACTCAAAACCAAGCTGCGTGAAGTGAAAAAACTTCTCAGGTAGCTTCTTTCCCAGCCGTCCGTGTGTAGAAGCGACTCACCAGCATCTCCATTCCGCGTGTATTAAAGACCTCAAAACTCAGGGTTGAGTGTTATTTCGAAAACGGAAGCGTGCGTGCTACACCGTTCTGTTCGCAGGACCTGCGTTCGGTGTCAAGTAGCCTAACGTGCCTACAAATGAACGTTTGACAGTACTAGGCATGCGTGTTAAGTTTTTTTGGTTTTGTACACAATCTGCTGTGAGACAAGAGATTAGCTCTGTCTTTGGGCCGTCTTCATAAAACGAATTCGAACCGGAAATTCTATGGACAGGAGGTGATGAGGTAGACCGTTTGCGGAGAAACAGTGGAACCCCATAGCAGCCATTCAGTGAACGGCTCTTCCCTCCACAAGAATTCTCCGGTTTAGTTTGTCTCTTCTATCCACGCGTTGCTCTGAAACCGCGTAGGAAATTTGATGTTGATGTTTATGGAACGACTTCGAAAGGAGAAAACAGAATGCTCAAGTCCAAAGTAATTTTTGGGCTCCTTGCCTTTGTGATGGTCTTGACGTTGGCCCAAAGTGGGTTTGCACAGGTTGGTATCACCGTGACCGGCAATCCCGCTCCTCGTGAGACCCAGACGAACAGGATGGCGGAGACGAACGATCCGGTAAACGGAGGTTCGATCATCATCACTGGTGTTGCACAGTCGAACGCTTTCGTTACGATTGGCCGTATCCGGCTGGATTTTCCCGCTCCGATTACGTCCGATAGCGCCGCGATAACCAACGGTTGCGGTGGTTGTACCGACTTCCCGACGGGCGATCCGATCCGTATTGAAAGTTCAAGCAGCTTCTTCGCGACGGCCGTTATTTTCACCATTGACTATGTTGAAGGCCGTGTTGAGCTGGATGTCACCAACTTTACGCCGACTGGAAATGGCGACACCGGAACCATCATCCTCTCCGGCATTCGTATTGACGCGAACGGTCTCACCGCGCCAGTGAATGCGGATGTATCCCTGGTTTCCGCCCCGAACGTTAACGTCTTTTTGAACACGACGAGTTTCACAGCTATTACAGCCCTAGGCGCGGGTGTTGGCAGCGTTGCTCAAGCCAGAATCCCAAGTTCGACCACGACAGTGCCTGCTGGTGGTTTGGCTGACCAAGGTGTGGCTACCATCTTCACAAACCGAACGACACCGGATTCCTTGGCAACCTTCACAGTTACTGAAGGTCACAGATCTGCGTGGTTCAGAGGCTTAGCAAACGGCAACCTTCCGGGTGCGCCTGCCGCGTGGCAGAATGATGCGACTTTCAGGCTAACGTTTAATGGAATTCCGGCCGGTGTGACGTTGACTCTGGCGGTGGA
>CAZIPZ010000139.1:0-10822 GCA_964541075.1 uncultured Solibacteraceae bacterium
GTCGAACGTCGTTCCAGCGGAGGCTGCAGCCGAAGTTGACGTGCGTGTTGCCTCTGTGGAGGAAGGTGTTCGCGTTAGCTCCATGATTCACTCCCTCGCTGCGGAAGTCGCTGATGCACGGCTCGAAGTGCAAGGTGCAATGAATCGACCGCCAATGGTGAGAACGAGTGAAACAATTCGCCTATTCGAATCGGCGCAACAAGTCGCTTCAACGATGGGAGTGAATCTTAAGGAAGGCTCCACAGGCGGAGCTTCCGACGGAAATCTCACATCCGCCCTTGGCATACCCACGTTGGATGGCCTCGGCGCCATCGGGGACGGAGCGCACTCCGTGGATGAATGGGTCGACGTGGAATCGATTCCTTTCAGAGCTGCTCTCATCGCAGGTTTGATTGAGTCGGTGTGACGACTCCATCTCGAAACCGTGAAATGACCTTTGACAGACTCAGGATACGCCTCCTAGAATGAAAGGTTGATATGGGTCCCCAAGCACCTTCAGAGATGAAGGTGCATTTTTATTTTCCCTTGGCTGAAGTTGCTAGCGCGGTGGCGCATGGCTCCTCGCCGGTTCGTCGCCGTTCGTCGCATGACGAGGATGCTGGAAGGTCTGCCGTCCGCTCGCCATTACTATGAAGTCGGTTTTTTACATAGAAGAGGACTTTGTCGCTGGTCTTCTGAAAAACTACTTTGGGGAAACTAACGGCGACACGCACTTCCTAAAGCGTGGGGCTAACGGACAGCTCGCGGAACAGATTCAAAGGAATGCGATTGATTTGTTTCTTGCCCAGTCCGAGGATCCGGAAAAGCTCACCAAAATCCTGGAAGCCGTGCGACGGCAGCATCGCAAGGTTCCGACGCTCGTATTAACCTCCCAGATCGATAGAATCCCGCAGAAATACAAATCCTTCGCTCACTGTGTTTCCTTACAAGATCTGTTGGAATCGAATCTTCGATGGCACATTCGTCTCGCCAAAACGATGCGACATGTCGAGGATTTGCAAAACAAGTTTGAAGATGCGGAATCGATTCTGATCCTCCTTCAGGACGATCCCGATCCGGATGCTATCGCAAGTGGATTGGCGTTGCGACAAGTGCTCGGAAGGAACAAGCAGACCGCACCACTCGGTTCTTTCGGAAAAGTCACTCGCCCTGAGAACATCGCAATGGTGAAGCTGTTGGAAATCGAAATTGAAAAGGTGACGAAAGAAAGGCTGAAACAGTTTGACCGCGTCGCATTAGTGGATCTTCAGCCTCCACATCTCTCTACGCCTCCCGAACACGTCGACCTTATCATTGACCACCATCCCGAACAATTCACCTACAAGGCGCTGATAAAGGATATCCGTCCGGGTTACGGCGCTACCGCGACAATTCTCCTGGAATATCTGTTATGCACGGACGCCAACATAGGCACACGCCTGGCTACGGCAATGCTATATGGGATCAAGAGCGACACGTTTTCCCTTTCCCGTGAAGTGAATGAGTGGGATATCGAAGCGTTTTCGCACCTCTATCCTTTGGCGAATCAGAATCTGATGAGGCGCATTGAACGCCCTGAACTTCCACCGGCTGCTCTCGACGCTTTGAGTCTTGCGTTAAAGAACCGTCGTGTGATCGACAAGGTTGCGTTTGTGCATCTCGGGCGTGTTGAACGAGATGATCTGATTCCTCAGATGGCTGATTTCAGCCTTTCATTCGAAGGCATCGAATGGGCTTTCGTCAGCGGCACATACAATTCGAATTACATCATTTCGGTTCGAAACGTTGGTTACGTTCGAGCGGCCGGTCGGGTCCTGAAGGAAGGTTTTGGAAATATCGGATCCGCCGGAGGCCATGCATCAATGGCAAAAGCAATCATCCCTCTCGCTCAGATTTCCCGCGAATGGGAGATTGATCCGCGAAACATTACAGCGATCAACCGAAAGGCCCAGCAACTCTTCCTTAAGGCGCTTCATAGCACAAAGTAGAGCCTACTGCAGATTCCATGAGAATTAGACGGACTCTGGATTGTGTGAGACATGAGAGCAGTCATACAGAGAGTTTCATCCGCCCGCGTGGTTATTGACGGGTTGGAATATTCACGCATCGATTCCGGCATGCTTATTCTTCTCGGAGTCGAGCGGGACGATACTTTTGAAGATTCGCGCATGCTGGCCCAAAAAATAGTCGACCTTCGAATCTTCGGGGATCAGGCAGGAAAAATGAATCTATCGATTTCGGAAATCGGCGGACAGGTGCTGGCCGTGTCCCAGTTCACGTTGCTAGGGGATTGCCGCAAGGGACGAAGGCCGGCATTCGATCTTGCTGCGACGCCCGAAACGGCTAGACCGCTGTATGAACAGTTTGTGAATGAAATCGGAGCGCTAGGGATTCCAGTCTCAACCGGGGTCTTTCAAGCGACGATGAATGTGGAATTGACGAATCAGGGGCCGGTCACTTTCATTCTTGATAGCCGAAGGCGATTTTAAATGATGCGACCACTGGATCACCTTCTGGTCGTGGATCTTTCCCGAATTCTTTCGGGTCCCACGTGCACCATGCTGATGGCGGACATGGGCGCCGAGGTCATAAAGATCGAGCCGCCGCCTCACGGCGATGACAGCCGGCAATGGGGACCACCATTTCTGGGAGGAATCAGCACCTATTTCCTCTCCATCAACCGAAACAAGAAGAGCTTTGGCCTAAACCTGAAAACGGAGGAAGGTCGGCAGGTGCTGTGGCGTCTGATCGAACGCGCAGACGTTTTAATCGAGAACTTTCGGCCTGGGGTGCTGAGCAAATTGGGATTCGGTTACGAGGACGTTTCAAAAGCAAATAGCAGGATTGTGTATTGTTCGATCTCTGGGTTTGGCCAAACCGGACCGTGCCGCGACCGGCCTGGATATGACGTAATCGCCCAGGGCGAATCAGGAATCATGGATCTCACAGGCTTTCCAGACGGCCCGCCGCTTAAGGTGGGTGCTTCGATGGCGGACATCGTTGCCGGCCTTTATGCGTTTCAGGGAATATTGCTGGCGTTGATAGCCAGACAGAATACAGGTAGAGGACAACTCGTCGATGTGTCCTTACTCGACAGCATGGTTTCGACGCTGACATACCAAGCTTTAATCTATTTGACAACGGGTCGTTCGCCCCAACGTATGGGAACACGCCATCCCTCAATAACCCCTTATGAGTGTTTTCAGGTGAAGGATGGTTTTGTGAATATCGCTGTCACGAATCAGAAGCAATGGACTAATTTCTGCCGCGCCCTCGGGTTTTCAGAGATGGCTAATGATCCACGATTCGAGAAAATGGACGCCCGGTTGGCGCACTACGCCGAGTTGAAAGCGATCATTGATGCGGTCGTCTCGAACCTGACGCGCCAGGAAGTTATCGACTGCCTCGGAGCGGCAGGAATACCGGCAGGACCGATCAACACGGTTGCCGATGTTCTCGAAGATCCACAAATACATGCTCGGCAGATGGTTGTTGAACTCACGCACCCCGATTATGGTCCTCTTCGGGTTCTAGGAATACCTGTAAAGCTTTCTGAAACACCTGGAGGCATTGAGAAAGCCCCACCGCGTTTCGGAGAGCACAATCGTGAGGTGCTAACGAAGCTTGGATACTCGCGTGCGCATATTGAATCCATGGAAAAGACAGGCGTTGTTTCGGGAACCGGGTGAGCTGAACTTGGAGAGAAGTGAGTTGAAGAAAGACCCCGGGGGCCTTGCTTTCACGGCGGCTTATCCAATATTCTTCAATGTTCTGACAATGACATCGTGATTGCGCGTCAAAAAACTATGGAAACTAAAGGCGCTCCGGATCGGATACCGCCTGACGAAGAATTGGTTGAGGCAAAAAAGCCCACGTCGCTACTAATTGCGCAGTTTTTCCTTTTCCCTTTAATCATCATCGCTATCTGCGTCGGCATTTTTCTTCTATTTGGTTACCTCACGTACGAGCAACGATCGGCTCGCGACTATCTGGGCGACATTCGTTCAGGCACGGAAACAAGACGGTGGCAGGCAGCGTATGAGTTGTCGAACATGATCTCTACGGACAAGACAAGGCTTCGTGACACAGAATTCGTTCACGATGTTATTGCGGTATATCGCAGCTCCCGAGATGAAGACCCCCGTGTCCGACGCTTTCTGGCGCTTACGATGGGACACCTGGGCGATACCCGGGCGGTGCCGGCGCTCGTTGACGGGCTGGACGACCCTCAAGTGGAAAATCAAATTTACACCTTGTGGGCGTTGGGCACGATTGGCGATAATTCCGCGGTCCCCGGGATTTTGAAGCAACTGCAAAGCGCCGACCCGGCGGTTCGAAAGACAGCGGCCTACGTATTGGGCGTGATCCACGATCCCAGTGCGATCCGGAACCTTCAAGTTGCTCTGAACGATCCGAAGGACGATGTGCGATGGAACGCTGCAATGGCGCTTGCGCAGATGGGCGATACATCCGGCGCCGACCTACTCTTGAAGCTGCTTGACCGATCCTATGTCGATCAGCTCGGAGGCATGACACCAGAGCAAAAGAACGAGCTCTTAATCAATGCGGTTAAATGTCTTGGAATACTGAAATTTCAGGCCGCCCAAGATAAGATGCTCACTCTGAGCCGAAACGACCCGGATCTAGCGGTTCGGGACGCTTCTTTGGAAGCGTTGAAGAAGTACTAAACAGAACACTCGTCATCATTCCGGAGATTCCATGAGCAGAGAGGAATCGCAAGCACCAAAACCGGCCGGCATGCCTAGTCCGGCCTCCGCAGCACCCAAAGCAGCTGCGACGCCCGCGAAAGACAAACCGACCCGCCGATCATTTATTTCCTGGATGACGCTGGCCTGGGCTGCATTTACGGCTTCCATGCTCGCAGCCGCTACAGCGACCGGTCGGTTCTTGTTTCCGAATGTTCTTTTTGAGCCGCCTCCAACGTTCAAGGCCGGTCTTCCCAATGAAATTCAAGTTGGCCAGGTTGACGAGCGCTTCAAACAGCGCTTTGGCGTCTGGCTCGTGCGCGACCCGGAGGGCATTTTTGCACTGTCAACGGTGTGTACACACCTAGGCTGCACTCCGAACTGGCTGGAAGCAGAACAGAAGTTCAAATGTCCTTGCCATGGCAGCGGTTATTACAAGACCGGAGTCAATTTCGAGGGTCCGACGCCGAGGCCGTTGGAACGTTACGCAATCTCTCTCGCAGACGATGGCCAAATCCTTATCGATAAGAGCAGAAAATTCCAATCTGAAAAAGGTGAATGGTCTAATCCTGCGGCGTTTTTAAAACTATAAACACTAATTCCCTGAGGCTATGGCAAAACTTACGGATCGACTTAAGGAGACTCTCAAAGGGCTGTCCCCTTCGAACGTAGGGCAGTACATCCAGGAAAGCCAGGTCTATCGCTCCATATTCCGCGTTGGTGTTCCGGACTCGGACCGTAAACGCATGCTCGTCATGCTCGGAAACATCTTCCTTCACCTTCATCCTGTGAAGGTGCGTAAGTCGGGCATTCGCATGCGGTATACGTGGTGTATGGGCGGCATCACCTTTTTCCTGTTCCTTGTGCTTACCTTCACCGGCCTGCTCTTGATGTTCTACTACCGTCCCACGCTCGAGTACGCCTACACCGACATCATCGACCTTCGCGAACAAGTGCCGCTCGGAATCATGAGGGAAATTCACCGATGGGGGGCGCACGCTATGGTGATTGCCGTCTGGCTTCACATGTACCGTGTGTTCATGACCGGTTCATACAAACCGCCTCGTGAGTTTAACTGGAACGTCGGTGTGATTCTGCTCGTGCTAACGCTCCTGCTGAGTTTTACAGGCTATTTGCTGCCGTGGGATCAGTTGGCCATATGGGCCATCACTGTCGGAAGTAATATGGCGCGCGCAACGCCTTTCCTTGGGCATGAAGGTCCTGGAGCGGCGCTGCTCAAGCTGGGCGACATCAGTCTGGTCAATAATGCCAGCGATGCGCGTTTTGCGTTGCTGGGAGGCAGGTTCGTCGGCGAGGGTGCATTACTTCGATTCTACGTGCTTCATTGCGTTGGCCTGCCCCTCGTAGCGGGTTTTCTGATGGCAATCCATTTTTGGCGTATCCGCCGCGATGGCGGCATTTCCGGTCCGCTATAGAACGCCGATTCCGCATGGGTGTCGCGCCCAAGGCGGAGAAACGAAAACTTATGGAATTCATTAAAGGCATTATCAATTACCTGTCTTCTCCAGAAATTCTGATCACTATCGCAGCGGTTCTGCTTCTGGTTTCCATTAAGTTCCCGGAGAAGTTCTATACAAACAAGGCGGCAACGGCCGTGTTTGCTGTGATGTTCATCTTTCTTGGATTGAGCATGCTCGATCCGGACTTTCGATTGATCGTCACGAAACCGGACAACGTCCCTATTGTCGGAATGCTCTTCCTTGTACCGTTCTTCACCTGGTTTTCACTTCGAGAAGCCGTCCGCAATGACAAGCGCCTGGAAGATGGCAAGGAACTCATCGAACAAGAAGAAACATCCGACAAAGTCCTGACCTGGCCCGATCTCGTTTATACCGAACTGATATGCATGGTGGTCCTTACGGTTATCCTGATCGGCTGGTCGATCATGTTGAAAGCTCCGATCGAAGAACCGGCAAATCCATCGGCTTCGCCGAATCCTTCAAAGGCGCCATGGTACTTCCTCGGTCTTCAGGAAATGCTTGTTTACTTCGATCCCTGGTTGGCTGGAGTTGTATTTCCGAGCCTGATCATTGTTGGACTTATGGCGATCCCCTACATAGACACCAATCCGAAAGGAAATGGTTACTACACGCTGAAGGAAAGAAAGTGGGAAATCGGAGTCTTTCTGTTCGGCTACCTGATTCTTTGGATATTGCTGGTGATTCTGGGAACATTCTTGCGGGGTCCCAATTGGAACTTCTTCGGACCGTACGAATATTGGGATGTTCACAAACTTGAAGCCCTCGTAAACGTCAACCTTTCGGAATACATTTGGGTGAAAGCGCTGGGAATGGGGCTACCCACCAATCCCCTGATTCGCGAGTCGTTCGGATTTATCCTCGTGCTTGTTTATTTCCTCGCGATTCCTCCTCTTTTTGCTAAGAAATGGTTTAACCGTTTCTACAATACTTTGGGCCCGATTCGTTTTCACGTCATGATGTTCCTTTTGCTTTGCATGGCGGCGCTGCCCATTAAGATGGTTCTTCGATGGTTATTCAACCTCAAGTACATCGTGGGCATTCCCGAGTACTTTTTTAATATCTAGCGAGTTCGCACTGCGGCCTGGAAGGGCGTAGCGAGAGTCGCAGGATAGGCTTACGGAGAACGCTGTGAGTAGTGAAACCCCAAATGGCGGCCACAAGCCGCCGATTCCAACACCGGCTAAGAAACTGCCGGCTTTGAACATCGAGAAGAGAAACGACCGACTCTACGAGGTGAACAACCTCCACAAGTGGTTCGCGGTCTCAAGTCTCCTTCTCTTTGCATTCACAATCGTCATGGTCCTTGCTGACTATTCGCGGGAATGGAAAAAGTATCAGCGGGAATACACGCGAATGAACATCGAGCGGACTCAGCAGGACATGCAGAAGGCAGCCGGTTCGCTTGACCGCGCTAAGTTTGACCAACTCCAGCAGCAGCTCGAGCAAACGCGCACTCAGCAGCAGCAGAACGAAGCGGAGATTGAGCGAATTCAGAAGCAGATCAACGATCTTGCGGCCCGTTACTACGCGGTTAATCAGAATTACCAATTTCAGAAGGCCATCTACGATACGGAAAAGTATGGATACGAAGAGGCCCTGGCTTATCAGCGGTCCAACGTGGACAGCCTGCGGGAGAAGCTGAAAGAGACAGAGCAAAAGATGGATGAGTACAAGGCCGAGGTCGAGAAGATCACTCTTGAACAGCGCGCCGCCAACGACGAATTGAACAAATTCATTGGCCAACGGAACAAAATCCAGGGGGATCTCAACTCGATGCTGACCGACTACACCCGGCTGCAAACGAGGTTAAGTTCTCTGGATCCAGGTCTGATTGTTACGTCATTCCGGAACGCTCCCTTAATGGATTTCATGAATCCATCTGAACGTATCAATCAAATTCTCCTGACGAATCTTTTCTACGATCATCCATTCAAACAAATTCCGCGTGTGGATCGATGCACGACTTGCCACCTCGGAATCGATCAGCCCGCGTTTCAGAACGCTCCACAGCCTTTCAAAACCCACCCTAATATGGAGCTTTATCTGGCGGCTAGCTCGCCCCATCCGGTGGAGTCCTTCGGTTGCACTTCCTGCCATAGCGGCTTGGACCGTGCAGTGGATTTTCAGACTGCGGGCCATATGCCTCGGTCACCAGAGCAGCGAACAGAGTGGGAACAGAAATACGGTTGGCACGAAGAACACTATCTCGAAACACCGATGCATCCAATGAACGGCATCGAAGCCGGGTGCTACAAATGTCACAATGCCGGGGCCGAGGTTCCAAGAGCTGCGGCTTTAAACAACGGCCGCAACTTGATCCGCATATACGGATGTTTTGGATGTCACAAGATCCCAGGCTATGAAGAAGTGCGTAAGGTTGGTCCGGATTTGACAACAGTTTCAGGAAAGTTGACGAAAGACTGGGTGCGGAAATGGCTGGCGAATCCAAAGGAGTTTAAATCCGAAGCGAGAATGCCTCAGTTTTGGTGGAACTCGAACAATAGTGGACCGGAATGGGATGCCCGCAACGTCGCAGAAATTAATGCGATTGTCGAATATCTCTGGTCCAAGTCTCAGCCCAAACAACTGCCCGCAGGGAGAACCGGTGGGAATTCTGAGCGAGGCAAGCAAATCGTTGAATCGGTCGGATGTTTCGGGTGCCATGCGGTCGGTCCGATCGAGGAATCACCCAATCAAAGCCAGACTCGCCGCAAGCACGGCTACAACCTCCAAAACATGGGAAGCAAAGTGACGGCGGACTGGATTTATAGCTGGGTCCGTGATCCGCGGCAGGTTTGGCCGGAAACCAAGATGCCCAGTTTGCGCTTGAGCGAAGACGAAGCGGCAGACGTAACAGCCTACCTAGCTTCGCTGCGCAATCCTGAATTTGATGGCAGGACGCCGCCATCGGTGGACGAAGCAGCTCTCGACACCGTGACGCTCGAGTTCCTCCGTGCAAACTCAACCGATATCGAGGCGAGGGAAAAGTTGAAGGGCATGACCCCCGCCCAAAAGAACCTATATGCCGGCGAGCGTTTGGTTGGGCGGTATGGTTGCTTTGGATGCCACAAAATTCCGGGCTTTGAAAACGCACAGCCGATCGGAACGGAATTGTCGGTCGCCGGGAGCAAACTCATCTCTCAACTGGATTTCGGATTTCTCAATATCGAGCACTCCCGTCATGGTTGGTACGAACAGAAGTTGAAGGATCCGCGGATCTTTGACGTTGGTCGTGTGAAGCGCCCTGAGGAACTTCTAAAGATGCCGAACTTCAAGTTCAACGAAGACGAGGTGAACGCAATCACGATGGTTTTGACCAGCCTGGTCAAGGATCCGGTTCCTCTGGAAATGCGGGATCGCGCCACTGATGCTATAGCCTCCGGCCGCACGTTCCTTGCGGAAAAGAACTGCCGAGGATGCCACATCATTGAAGGATTCGGCGGCGACATCCGGCCGACAATCAGAGAACAGGCGTTCTGGCCGCCAAATCTCGCCACGGAGGGACACAAAACACAACCAACGTGGCTGCATCCGTTCCTCAAGGATCCAGGGAAAACGCGGCTGCGGCCATGGCTGACTGCGCGGATGCCAACATTCTATTTAACTGAAGAGGAGAGCGCGCGGATCGAGCGATACTTTTCCGCTGTGGACAAGGTTGAATATCCGTTCATCTCCACCGATATCGCAACTACTCCTGAAAAGCTGCGAGTTGGGGCGGAATTGTTTACGAAGTTCCAATGCTCCAGCTGTCATCCGACAGGCAATGTGACTCCAGCAGGAAAGGAAGCGGCGGATCTCGCTCCCAATCTTCAGCTTGCCAGCGACAGGTTGCGGCCCACATGGGTGCTGCAGTGGCTAAGCGATCCCCAAAAAATTATGCCGGGAACGCGAATGCCTTCATTCTTTCCGGACGGCAAGAGTCCTTTGCCTGACATTTTTGGGGGAGATACGAAGGCCCAGATCGAGGCAATTCGCGACCATCTCTTCATCACCGTTGGCCGCGGTAGAGCCGCTCCGACAGCTACAAATAACTGACAAGTTCGGTTTTACGACGGGGAGAAGGTTGAAGGCTTCTCCCCATTTTGTTTTTGAGAGTGAAACAGCGCCAAGCAAAACGTGGCGCCTTTGAAGGGAGCGGACAGTTAGAGTTGTTCGAAAATCCGTGTTGAGAACCTGTCAAACGTTTTACTATAGTCAATAGGTCCAGCTTTTTTAAAGATTTACATCTGATTCAACCCTGGAGATCTGAAGATGCATAAGCGAATGCTATTTGTTTGCGCCTCAATGGTTGTGATGGCCGTCGTTGTAAGTTGCGGCGGCGGCGAGCAAAGTACTGCTCTTCCCCCTGCGGCTCCGGGCGGAACGGGAGCACCGGCCGCGGAAGCCCCGAAAACGACGGCTACAGTAAGCGGAAAAATTGTTTTTGAAGGTACGCCTCCATCCGCTCAAAAAATCCAGATGTCTGCTGATCCGTTTTGCGCTTCTCACTCGCAGAATGCTGTCAGTGAAGAAGTCGTTGTGAGCGACGGCGGTCTGGAAAATGTCATCGTGTATGTAAAGTCAGGACTGGAAGGCAAGACATTCCCGACACCCACTGAGCCGAACTACGCATTCACTTCCATGAACCTCAGCGGG
>CAZIPZ010000140.1:0-10715 GCA_964541075.1 uncultured Solibacteraceae bacterium
CGAGTTGCAAACCCTTGTTGAATCGATCGGGATTGTACATGCGGCGCTCGGCCACGGCCGCAAAGAGCCGGTGGTCGCTGAACTGGAAACGGCCGCGGCCGTCCGTAAAAGCGTCGTGGCGGCATGCGACATTCCGGCCGGAACAATCATCGACCCGATCATGCTGTCATTGAAACGCGCGGGCCCTGGACTACCCCCCTCCATGCTGGCGCAAATCATCGGCGCTAAAACCCGCGTTGCTCTGAAGGCGGATCAACCTATTCGTATCGAAGAAATAGTTCCACGAAAGGCGATTGTATGAAGTTTTTGATCGTAGGCCTTGGATCAATGGGCAAGCGAAGGATTCGAAACCTACAGCATCTCCAAGCCGGAGAGCTATTGGCCTATGATCCCCGGGAAGACCGCCGCGAGGAAGCCAAACAACGATACGGCGTCGCCACCTTCACCGAATTCGGCGCCGCCATGGAGGCGCACCCCGATGCTCTCATTATCTCCACGCCTCCGGACCGACATATCGACTACGCGCTCGCCGCGGCCCGCGCCAATCTTCACTTCTTCACCGAAGCGAGCGTGGTTGACGATCGTATGGACGAACTGATCAATATCTGTTCGGGAAAGAGGATCGTAGCCGCGCCGTCGTGCACAATGCGCTTTCAGCCTTCGGTGCGAACGATCAAGGATCTGATTACCGCCAACACGATAGGACCGATCCTGCATTTTACATATCATTCGGGCCAGTACCTGCCGGATTGGCATCCATGGGAAGACTACAGGACCTACTACGTCGCGCGAAGAGAGACCGGCGCCTGTCGCGAGATCGTTCCGTTTGAATTGACTTGGCTTACATGGCTCTTTGGCGATGTGGAGAAGCTGTCGTGCATCAAAGCCAAACTCAGCAAACTTGCCGTTGACATTGACGATGTTTATCAAATGATCATGCGTTTCGAGAGCGGCGCCCTGGGACACCTTCTCGTCGATGTTATCGCTCGCGTTCCGTACCGCTCCTGCCGTTTCTTAAGCGAGGAAGGTGTTATTGAATGGGCCTGGGCTGAAAAGAAAGTGAAGGTCTTCACGGCCGGCGACGGGAAGTGGACGGAGCATCCCGAGCCGGAACAGTTTGTCGAGAAGGGATATGTGGCCGCCGAGAACATGTACATCGAGGAAATGAACTGTTTCCTTCGCGCCATCCGAGGCGAACAGCCTTACCCATATACATTCGTGCAGGACAAACGAATTCTTGATCTGCTTTTAGCGGCGGAGAAGAGTTCCGACGAGGGCAAGCACGTCGGCGCACAGACCCATTCCGCCTTCGTTCAGTGAATTGCGTTCATTATGACATTTGAATTCTCAACGAAGCGCCCTCTGTTTTTTTAATGGACTGGCGCAATCAAACTGTTCTTGTCACCGGCGCCGGCGGGTTCATTGGCAGCCATCTGACCGAACGACTCGTTGAACTGGGCGCCGAGACGCGCGCGTTCTTTCGCTACAAGTCCGACAACTCCTGGGGTTGGCTGGAAAGATCCTCCAGAAGATCCGATATTCGGAACTTCCACGGCGATCTCCTGGACACCGACACGCTTAAGAACGCCATACAAGGCGTCGATATCGTCTTTCATCTTGCGGCCCTCATCGCCATTCCCTATTCGTATACGGCTTCGATTTCGTATCTGAGAACAAATGCCGAGGGAACGCTTAACGTGCTCAGGGTGGCGGCCGAACTCGGCTCGAAGCTAGTGGTGCATACATCCACGAGCGAGGTGTACGGAACTGCAGACTACGTCCCGATCACCGAGGAGCATCCTCTCAAAGGACAGTCGCCCTACTCCGCGAGCAAGATCGCAGCGGACAAGCTGGCTGAGGCCTTCCATTGCTCATTCGGACTGCCTGTCGCCACCTTGCGGCCATTCAATACGTACGGTCCAAGACAGTCGTCGAGAGCAGTCATTCCCAGCGTGATCGGTCAATTTTTGACCAAGCCGGCCGTCCGTGTTGGAAACCTCGAGCCGACGCGCGATTTCAATTACGTTGCGGACACGGTTGCTGCGTTCATTCGGACTGCCGAAACGCCGGACGCCGTCGGCAAGACCATTCATGTGGGAACCGGACGTGAAACATCCATTGCTGAACTCCTGAAGATCGTTGGCCAATTGACCGGCAAGAGCCCTGACATTGTGTGTGAGCCTGAGAGACTGCGTCCGGAGAACAGTGAAGTCTTCCGTTTGTGCGCAAACAATGACAAGGCCCGGAGCATCCTGAGCTGGCAGCCGGCCTATCGCCTGGAAGATGGGTTGAAGTTGACGATCGACTGGATTGAAGCAAATTCAGGCCGATACGAACCGGACGTTTACATTCGTTGAGAACGATAGCTGTTGTCACCGTTGCACGATCGGATTACGGCATATACCTTCCTATACTGCGCCGCATCAAGAGTGATTCCGGGCTGGAGTTGCGTTTGATGGCGTCCGGAGCTCACCTTTCTCAAAAATTCGGCTCGACTGTAAACGAAATTGAGCGTGATGGGTTTCATATCTCTGATCGGATTGAGATGCCGGATTCATCGGACGATCCGCAGGACATTGCGAAAGCTATGGGCGTCGGAACGATCGGTTTCAGCCAAGCATTCGCCCGCAGCCGTCCGGACATCCTTCTCGCTCTGGGCGATCGCTTCGAAATGCACGCCGCTGTGATTGCCGCCCTTCCATTCAAGATTCCCGTCGCGCACATCCACGGTGGCGAGAGCACCCAGGGCGCGATCGACGAGTCGCTGAGGCACTCGATCACCAAGCTAAGTCATCTGCACTTTGCGTCCACGGAGGGCCACGCCAAGCGCATCCTTCAAATGGGTGAAGAACCTTGGAGAGTATTCGTATCCGGTGCGCCCGCTCTGGACCACTTGAAAGACATGGCGCTGATCCATCGGCAGGACCTGGAGCGGCAGTTTTCCATCGATCTCTCTCCTCCGGTGCTGCTGGTGACGTTCCATCCGGAAACACTTCGTCATGAGCTGACAGAGTCGCTTGCAACGGAATTATTTTCCGCTTTGGAAGAGCAGGATGCCCAAATCGTTTTTACCTATCCCAACGCCGATACCGGCAGCGACGTCATCATTCGCATGCTTCAGGACTTCGTGTCCAGGCACAAGCGTTCGCGGCTTTTGGTCAATGCCGGTTCACGGGCTTACTTCAGCTTGATGGCATGCGTGTCCGCCATGGTGGGCAACTCCTCTTCGGGGATTGTTGAAGCCGCTTCGTTCAAGCTGCCTGTCGTTGACATCGGTGAACGTCAAAGAGGAAGGACAAGACCCCGGAACGTCGTGCATTCCGATTGTGATCGACGCGCTATTTCCGCGGCAATCGGAGCAGTGCTGAAACCGGAATTCCGTGCGGGTTTGGCGGACCTGACCAACCCCTACGGAACAGGGAACGCCTCGGAGATCATCGTCAGCACGCTCAAGTCGATGGAGTTGGGCTACAAACTTGTAGCCAAAAAATTTGCGGAATCCGTTTCCTGAGGACCTCATGGCAACCGAGCGAGTTCCGGAGCAGACAATGATCCCCCTCGTTGAGCCGCAAATCGGCGGGAACGAATGGAAGTATCTCCGCGAGTGCATCGAAACCAATTGGCTTTCTTCCGCAGGTCCATTTGTGGATCGGTTTGAGCGCATGGTTGCCGAATATATCGGGGTGAAGCACGCGGTAGCCACGACAAACGGCACGGCGGCGCTGCACATCTCTATGATTCTCGCCGGCGTCGCGACTGATGATGAAGTCATCGTCCCCACTTTGACGTTCATTGCTCCTGCAAATGCAGTGCGTTATGCCGGCGGCTGGCCGGTGTTCGTGGACGCCGATCCTTTATATTGGCAAATGGATTCCAACAGAGTCGCTGACTTTCTGGATAAAGGCTGCCGCTGGCACGAGGGCCGGCTGATCAATAGATCGACTGGAAGGCGCATCAAAGCCATCGTTCCGGTTCATCTCTTGGGGCATGCGTGCGAAATGGACTCGATTATGAGCGTCGCTCGGAAATATGGCATCCCGGTTATAGAGGATGCGACGGAAAGTCTGGGAGCGACGTACAAAGGCAAACAGACCGGAAGCATCGGCGATATCGGCTGCCTCAGCTTCAACGGAAACAAGACCGTCACTGCGGGCGGCGGCGGAATGATCGTCACGAATGATGCGGCATTGGCCGAACGGGCACGCTATCTGACGACCCAGGCCAAGAACGAACCCGTCGAGTCGATACACAATGAAGTGGGATACAATTACCGGCTATCCAATCTTCATGCTGCCGTTGGTTGCGCACAGATGGAGCAGTTGCCGTCCTTCATTACAAAGAAAAAAGAAATTGCTCGCGCATATCGCCAGCTTCTTGGACCCATTGAAAATGTCGAAACGATGCAGGAAGCGCCCTGGGCGTCGAGCACGTTCTGGCTATATACCATTGTTCAGTCCGGCTCTAATGGAACGAGCCGGCCACTGGCCGCCTTTCTCAAAGATGCGGGGATTCAGACGCGGCCACTGTGGCAGCCTCTGCATCAGTCGCCTGCACATCGAGGCTCTCAAGCCATCGGCGGCGACGTTGCAGGTCAACTCTGCAAACGCGCTTTATGTCTGCCATCTTCTGTGGGGTTGACAGGCCAGGAAGTGGAGTTTGTGGTCAATTCCATTCGTTCTTTTTTTAAGACCGCGTTATGAAACTTGGCGTGTTTTGGTTCGGGGAATTGAACGCCGAAGTGAGGTTGGCGATCGATGTCCTGCGTCTGACTGAAGTCGCCGGCTTGGACGTGACAACCTACACTGCGACGCCACATGGCGGTTCACGACAGATTTCAATCGACAAGAAAACCTATCCATATGAGGCCGTCAACGCCATTCAGTATGGATTCGAAGAAGCGGACCGGAACGGGCTGGACTTCGCGATCATCAATTTCGGAAGCGCCGTGTTTCTATCGGCAGAGAAGTTGAACACCTTCATCAACTCTGAAGATATTCAACGGGCGATATTTTCCTTCAGGGTGGCGCCCATTGTCATGGCAAGCGGTACATCGAGCCCTCGGCTGCCTTATGTCGACGACCATTTCATTATCCTGAACGTCGCGCGGGCGAAGAAAGCCGAGTTTTTCCGGCGAAGGCTCATCAATGCGTCGCACTTCGCATATGCTGGCGGTAATCATTCAGTGCTCATGAGCTTTGTCGAGTATTCAATGTCGAAGGCGGAGTGGTGCAACTACTTCAAAGAGGAACAGACCTTCGATGCCTTCGGAAGAGTCTGCGGGCTGGCGCCCGAACCATTTCTGGTTTGCACCAGGACAGGTTTTGCAACCTGCTACCCTGAATTCAATTCCAAGCTCAAGCGTCTTCTGATTTCCAATCTGCCTCTCGCAGTGCAAGTCGAGTTAAGCCGGGAATATCTTGACGCTTCCGCCGTGAGCACGCGCGGATTCGTACTTAGAGATCACTTTTATTTCATCCGGCGGCGCGAATGGATTGAACGCAGCTGGACAAAATTCATCCGATGGTTCGGCAAAAGGTACAACTATCAATACCAAAAGCGATACGCCAGGGTGTAACGCGGTGAAGCCAGAATCAACGCACGCGGCGAAGTCGAATCTTTTTTTGCTGTGGTGCTACGTCAAGGAATCGCCGGGGTTGTATGCCCGGATCATCGCTCTCTCCGTCGTGATCGGATTGTTGGAATTCATCGGCATATCGTCTGTATTGCCGGCGCTTGGTTCGCTTCTAGGAGAAAGCCCTCAATCGTTCCCGGCAGGAGTGGAGGCCTCATTCGGCGGCATTCCCCCGGTGCTGGTCATTCTGGTCTATTTCGGAGTTGTGCTGCTGCAGGCCGGCCTGGCGATTTGGAATGAAGATATCTTTCTAAAAAGCATGATCCATTGGCGCATGAAAACCGGGCTCGCCTATGTGAGCAGCATCATTAATGCGCCGTTTGCTCAAAGTTCGCGCCTGAATCCCGGAGAAGTGGAGACCACGATCGCCAGGAATCTTGGGGGCGCCGTAAAAATTCGATATCGAACGGCGGTGTTCCTCAGCGACTGCGTTCTTGCGGTGTTTTATGTCCTGCTCACCATCTATATCGCGTTCTACTCGATTGCGCTTCTGGTCCTTTTGGGATTGCTCTTCGCCGTTTTGAACAAGCTCACATTGAAGATCAAGATCAAGCATGCGCAAATCGCGAAGGATCAGCATTTCATCGCGGCAAAACACGTTGCGGAACATCTGGCCGACATTCGAAGCCTGCTCATCAGCAACAAAAATGTTTTTCTGAACACGGTTCGAGATACTCTCACCGCGGCAGCCAAATCCGAGCGTCGCTACACACAGATTGATGTCGTTGCGAAATTCATCCAGCAGCCGGTTCTGCTGGGATTCATTGGCATCGGCGTCCTCATTGCACGTTTTGTGCTGGCGGTTCCGGATTCGAACATTCTTGTCATGCTTTTCGTATTCTATAGAGCGGCGCCTAAAGTCATTGCCGCCGCCAACGGATACGGCCAGGTGATCGGCGACTCTCCCATCGACATCGTACCTGATATCAAGAAGTGGACTTCATTTGCGACGGGAATCCCCGGAACATTACAGCCTGCGGACCATCATGAGATCTGCTTCAGGGGAGTGTCGATTTCGCAGGGCGACACAGTTCTTGTCTCGGACCTTAACCTGACGATTCCTCATAACAGCTTTGTCGTTATTACCGGCAAAAGCGGATCAGGAAAGAGCACCATTCTCGACGTCCTTTGCGGATTCAAGGGAGTCGATGCGGGCGCAGTAACCATTGGCGGAATCGATAGCAGATCGATCGATTACTCGGGGTGGCTATTGCGGGAAGTTGGGCTCGTTCGACAGGAATCGACAATCGTTTCGGGCGACGTGGCGCACAACATCGCTTTTTTGGAAGAGGCAGTCGACTATGACCGGGTTCAACGCCTCATCGAAACGATGGGAATCGATGAATTCCTCTCCAATCGCGACAACGCTTATGCCGCGCTGGACGCCCGCGGAGAGAACCTCTCCGCGGGACAAAGACAGCGCATTATTCTTGCGAGGGCCCTGTACAAGAACCCGAAGTTGCTCTTGCTGGATGAACCCACGAGCAATCTGGATGTGAAAACGGAGCAGGACATTATCCGAGTGCTGGCCAGGTTGAAGGGGACGATGACCATCATCGCCACCTCTCACCGAACCGGCATTCTGGAGCTTGCCGATCAGGTGTATCGCCTATCCAACAAGGCCCTTGTGGCCGACTTCATGGCGGACTACGCCAACATCAAAAGTGAATCCAATACTTCTGCTTCCTAGCGCCCGTCTGCTGCCTCTTGAATTGCAGGCCGAATTTGGCGCCATCGCCACGGCTATGGTTCCTCTGGATAGCCGTCCAGCCCTCCACTACATTGCTGAACCATACGTGTCCTGCGGGTACAAGGTTGTTGTCGCGGTCCACGAGAGTGCGGATCAGGTGGATCAGTATATTCAGCGGCATCCGGAAATTGACGCACGGGCCGTGCGGGTCGGGGCTACGAGAAGTTTGGGCGAGACCGTATTGACGACGATTGAAGCATTCCAAACCTCTCCCGATCGTCTGGTGATCAATTTCGCGGACACATTCGTCGGAGATTCGCTCCTGGGTGCGAATACGATCTGCTACCAGGATCTCGAGGACGTGTATCGATGGACCACCTTCCGCCTCGACGACAGTGGGTCGATGAGCATCACCGAAAAGAATCAGCCCAAGTTCAATCAAGACCTGCAGCACGTATTCGTCGGCGTATTCTCGATCGGAGATGTTGCGGTATTTGCCGTCAATCTGAGGAAAGCAATCGCCGATCAAAAAGATGAGGTTTTGGATCCCTTCTATCTCGCCATCAAAAGTTACTTCGATAACCTTCGTCCTGACGAAAAGGTGTTTCAACGTGTCGCCGACTGGCGAGACTTCGGTCATCTGGACACCTATCACGCAACCAAGAAGGCCTTCTGCCTGAACCATCGATGGTTTAACGAACTGGTTGTAGACGACCGCAGGGGAGTCGTTACAAAGACGAGCTCGGATGCCGACAAGTTGAAATGCGAAATCGAATGGTACTTGAAGCTTCCTCGGCGTTTGCAGTACCTGTCTCCTCGCGTCTTTGACTACAGCCTCGATAGCAGCAATGCGTTTGTTGAAATGGAGTACTACGGATATCCGGCGCTAAGTGATGTGTACTTGTACGGCGATTGCGATCTCGGTGCGTGGAACCGCGTGTTTGACGCGATTGAATGGGCAGTTGCAGAGCTGAACTCTGAAAAGGCCGCGCCACGGGCGCCTGAGCAGACGATTGCCGCGATGCGCGACATGTATGAAACCAAGACGCTCCGCCGATTGGAAGGGATACTCCATCAATCTCAGTTCGCGGCGTTCCGCGAAGCCGATATCCGGATCAATGACAAGAATTGTTTCGGCCTGGAGCGCGCGCTATCGTCACTTCCCGACATCATCGAGGATCTGCGGCTGTATGAGCACCCTCAATTCACACTTATTCACGGCGACCTTTGCCTGAGTAATATCCTCTTTGACAGGAGAAATGGAATTGTCCGGCTGATCGATCCGCGCGGAAGCTTCGGTGAAACAGGCATCTACGGCGATCCACGCTATGACTGGGCCAAACTCTGTCATAGCCTGTCGGGAGACTACGATTTTTTCCTGAACGGACTTTTCGATTTGAAATGGTCTGGAACCGCAATTTATTTCGCTGCACACCTGGACCAGCGGCATGAGGCAGTGAAAGCACTGTTCCGGCAAAGGCTGCGAAACACAAAGTTGGACGAAGCACAGCTTCGACTCATTGAAGCTCTCCTGTTCTTGAGTCTGGCGCCCCTTCACAACGATCGCCCGCGATCTCAGATGGCTTTTCTTGCCCGAGGTTTGGAAATTTTTACCGCAGTTTCCAGAACTGCCGGCTCCAACCGCTTGCGCGTCGTTTGAATATCATCATCACCATGGCGGGCGCCGGCATCCGGTTTCAGAACGCCGGTTACCGGGTTCCGAAATTCGCAATCACCGTCCGAGGTCGATCACTCTTTTGCTGGTCGCTGGAAAGCCTTCGCGGTTACAACACACCGGACAACCAATTCGTCTTTGTGGTTCAGGCCGGCTACGACGCGGCAACGTTCATCAGCGATGAAAACCGCAAGTTGGACATTCAACGTTCATCGATTGTGGAACTGGATCATCGCACCGACGGCCAGGCAACAACGGTTCTTCATGCGCAAGTTGCAATCAAAGACCCGGAAGAGCCGATCATGGTGTACAACATCGACACCTATGTTGAGCCGGAGCACCTTTCCCGGCTTCGCATTCGAGGAAAAGGTTGGATTCCCTGTTTCAGGGGAGAAGGTTCGAGTTGGAGTTTCGTGCGCGGGGACAACACGGGACGCGTTCTGGAAGTTCGTGAGAAGAAGAGAATTTCACCGCACGCGACAATCGGTCTGTACTGGTTTGAATCATTCCGGCTCTATCGGGAAGTCTACGACTCCTTTTATAAAGCCGGTTCAACCCTGGAGGCCGGCGAGCGCTACATCGCTCCAATGTATAACCGGTTGATCGAGAATGGTCTCGAAGTCTATTTCGATGAAATACCGATCTCAGCCGTTCATCCGCTCGGCACACCCGAGGACGTAAAGGCGTTTGAAAACGAAGGCCCATCAAAGCAATAAGCACGCGGCCGGCGCCCGCAACGGAGGGCAGGGTTGAACGTTACGTTTGCCTGGAGCGTCTGGAATAACTACGACGAGGTGTTGCTGGGTTCAGAGATCGCGCGGCTTCAGAATGAAGAAGAACGCGTTTTTGACCGCCTGCATCTGATATCTCAGGGCGGATATCCGGAGCCTCCGAACGACGTGCAACGCCGGCATTTGGATGATCACGTCTTCGTTGAGATCAGGGGAGAATACCCCCTCATGAAACTGCATCCAAAGTTTCGCGGAGTGTATCGGGTCCTGAACGGCATTAAAAGCGCCTACCAATACGCCTCTTCCGTGGGTAGCGACTATGCCGTGATCACCAACGCCGACGCATGGATGTTGGATCTGGGAAAAGTAAAAGCGCTTCTTGAACGCGAGGATGTTTCCAGTCACGCCATATCCGCTCGCATTGGCCTTGTGACCGCCCTGGATCTGTCATTTGGCGACTTCGTCCCCTTTTTCGATGACCACTTCATCATCTTGAACATCGCCAGATGCCGAAGCAAAAACGTTTTTGGTTATACGAGCGATCCGAAGTCGTATGGCGCTCAATTTGGAGAGTTCGGCGGCATCCATTACTTATTGGTTGCCTTGATGGACGAGATCGTTCCTCCGGATGAATTCAACGCGTACACCTTTGTCGAAGACGGCATCAACCATTTCGGCGAAAAATCGGGGTATAACCTGCTTCCATGGCAGTACCAACCCTCTTTCGGCTTTCTTCACGCCAATTGCGACGAGGAATCCGACATGCACACGCTTCGCGCGGAATTACTGCGGCGCCTGGGCTTGAATCGCTTTCCGGAAGTCGCGAAGTACTGCGCAAGGTTTCCGGCGGCGCCGGGCAAATTCGTATATTCCTCCGGCCATGTCGCCCTGAAACAATCGCTGTTGCCAAAACTGAAGATCCGGTCGCTTTTCGAGTTGCACCGCCTGTACTACTTCCTGGTCAGAACCCTACGGTATAAGAAGGTG
>CAZIPZ010000141.1:0-10681 GCA_964541075.1 uncultured Solibacteraceae bacterium
ATGAGAATGTGATTTGCGAATCGAACCTTCGAGGTTTGGAAGCGAAGGGAATCGTAAGAGAACGATTAAACTTCCGTGACCACAAAGAGGGAAGAAGTGTGACACGGATCATCAATGTTGTCACTGTGAAATGTTTGCATTTGAAATGTTTGCATTGTCTAAGATGTGGCGCGCCTCAACGTTTACTCATCCTTTATATGACTGAATGGACGGCCACTCTTTTAGGTCGTGACGGGAGATCAGTTAAAGTACCGTTATGCTTGTCAGCTGCGTTGCGTATCAAAATGGGCTCAAACTGGCGGATATTGCTCTAAGTGACATCAGTGAATATGTCAGCAAGCCCGACTGTTTCGTGTGGGTTGCAGTGAAGGACCCTAGTCGGGCCGAACTCGCCGAGCTTCAGGAGGAGTTCGGACTACATGACCTGGCGGTGGAAGATGCGCATCATGGCTACCAGCGACCCAAAGTTGAAGAATACGGAAGGTCGCTGTTTGTTGTGCTTCCGATCGTTGAGCTAACCGGTTCGGAGCTGCACACGGGAGAACTCGCTGTTTTCGCCGGAGACAACTATGTCTTTTCTGTGAGGCATAGAGCCGAGCGAGGCTTTGTCGATCTGCGACACCGGATTGAAGCAGAACCGGAACTGCTGCGGCATGGTTCGGGATATGTACTGTATGCGCTCCTGGACACGGTCGTCGACCGGTATTTCCCGGTGATCAGCGCTCTGTCCAGCAGTTTGGAAGACATCGAAGAACGAATTTTCGCCGACCAGCCGACTCGATCCACGATCGAAGCGCTTTACGTCCTTAAGCAAAAACTCGCGGTTGTACAACACGGAGTCGGCCCTCTGCTGGAAGCCGCAGACAAACTTTATGGCGGCCGTGTGCCTCGCATTTGTGCGTCTCTTCAAGACTATTTTCGAGACGTCCACGACCATCTTGTACGGTTGAGCCAGGCTATCGACAAGTTGCGCGATACATCCAACACCGCGACATCTACGAGCCTCGCCCTGATCACTCTTCAGGAAAGCGAAGTCACCAAACGCCTTGCCGCATACGCTGCTTTGGTTGCGGTGCCAACAATGGTTGCGGGCGTTTACGGCATGAACTTTGAATATATGCCCGAGTTGAGGTCTCCCTTTGGATATCCCACAGCGCTAATCTTCATGGCCATCATCGATGCGTACTTGTTCTACCGGTTCAGAAAAGCCAAGTGGCTCTAGGCAAGTTTACCGGAGCAATGGGATGGTGTAGTTCTGAACGAAATCCGGCTGAGGCGGACGCCGAGTGAAAAATCGTGACCGGCATGAAAGGCAAGAGTATGCGGATAACCAAAGCTCCAAAGGGTGCAAAAGGCAAGGATGAGAAGCGGTTGTCACCAGGACAATCTGAGGACCTACTCACGACGTTGAAAGCCCGTTTTGAGAAAAACATGAATCGCCATAAAGGTATCGAATGGGCAAAGGTCAAAGCAAAGCTTGAAACCAACACCGAAAAACTGTGGTCGCTGCAGGAAATGGAAACGACCGGCGGTGAGCCGGATGTTGTTGGTCATGACAAAAAGACAGGCGAGTACATTTTCTATGATTGCGCACCGGAGAGCCCGAACGGCCGGAGAAGCCTTTGTTACGACCGCGAAGCGCTGGAGTCCAGGAAGGAACATAAACCGCAAAACAGCGCCATGGATATGGCGGCCGCCATGGGCATTGAGCTTTTAACGGAAGAACAGTATCGGGATTTGCAGAGACTTGGAGAATTCGACAGAAAAACTTCAAGCTGGGTGAAGACGCCTCCGGATATTCGAAACCTCGGCGGCGCCATCTTCTGTGATCGCCGCTACAACACGGTCTTCGTGTATCACAACGGCGCTGAATCTTACTATGCGGCCAGGGGATTCCGCGGCTTGCTGAGGATCTGAATCTGGACAAGGGTGAGAAACCCAGCAGCCCTGAAAAATCAAAGACAGGTGTGGTCCCGATCGTGTTGCAAATTTGTTAACGGCCCGTGAACAGTTTGAAACAGCTCTCCGCGAAAGAGTTTACGATTATGTTACGCGCGGGTTTCGGAAATATGTGGCATTCATAACGGAGTGAAAAGATTTTGTGCGAGGAGAAAATCTCAGATGCTCCGTGGCGCCACCAGAATAGTTCTACTCTCTTGCGCAGTATTGACAAGCGCTCTATGCGGCGCAGAAACAGCTCACGCGCAAACGGCGCCGAGCGTTACACAGGTTGACGCGTCCAGGGGCGGCGTTACGATTTCATCCGGTGTGAACAGTCTCACCATCGGAGCGCGTTTCCAGTTTCGTTGGATCGTCGAGGAAAGAGAGGCGTCCGACTCAGACACACTTGGATCGAACGCCGGCTCGCCGGACGGTATACGCGGCCAGTTTGACGTCCCCCGCATGCGCATATCGCTTTCAGGAGGTGCGTTTCGGCCGTGGATGAAATACCTGTTCCAGTTCGACTTCAGCCGAACCTCAGGTGAAGGCGACAGCAAGATCAAAGACGCCGTATTCGAAATCCGCCCACCGAATAGAAGTTTCCGGTTCATGATGGGTCAGTTCAAAGCTCCTTCGGTCTGCAACAGATCACTTCTTCTGGACGGCTGCAATTTGTGGATCGGGCGATTACCGATAACAAATTCAGTCCCGGGCGGGACATGGGTGCGATGCTCAGTGGATCGCTTGCCGGCCAAAAGGTGGGATACAGCATCGGCGCCTTTAATAGTTCGGGCGAGTCGGTGCGGCAACTAAACCGCTCGCATATGTGGGCGACCAGAGTTTTCTTCAATCCGTTGGGTGAGTACAACATTTCTGAGGGTTCGAGCGACGCCGGCGACAGCCCGGTGCTCCATCTTGGATTTGCCGCCCGGGGAGGCGAACCGATTCGCGGTCGTTCGCGACTCGAAGTATTTCGAGACACCGACAATCAATCGGCTATGGACGTCGAGTTCGCCTTCAAATCGCGGCGGCTTTACTCAACGGCCGAATTTTTCTGGATGACCGATGAGCAACAGAATCCTGTTTCGGGAAGGGATATCGACTCGAATGGGTTTCACGCGCAATTGAGCTTCATGCCCGTCGCACCACTGCTGGAAGTCGGCGTCCGGTATTCCGAAATCAGTCCTGACACCCAGGTGGATGGCGCCCAGCTCCAGGAAGTAAGGGCGGTCGCCAACTACTATTGGCGAGCGCATAACCTGAAAGTCCAGGGGGACGTCGGCCAGGTCATTTATGGCGAGTCGTTTGGATCGTTATCCTCCACAGCTCGTGCAGGTCTACCGTCAATCGGGAACCGCCTCGTGCGAGGCCAGCGTTTGTCGGATACGGAATTCAGGCTGCAATTCCAACTGTTGTTCTAAGGACGATATCCAACCTGAAACCATCGGCCGAAGGAAAGTCGCAGCCGGCGGCGCGCCGCCGGCTGCGATGTTGAGGCAAGTCTAGAATGTGTACCGCACGAGCAAACGCGCAACTCGCGGCGGCAAGGTTTGGGTCGGCGTTCTAAAACTGGTTCCGGTCAGATTGTTGATGCCAATTACGGCGCCGGAATTGAAAACATTGAATATGTCGAGGCCGAAGCCGAGCTTTGCCCAACGTTCGTTGAACACGAACGTCTTTTCGGCGCGGAAATCGACGATCTTCACGGTGTCCATCCGGTAAGCCCCGATCGGTTCAACGTAGAGATTGAGAACGCCCTGATTCGTGCGAGGACTATTCCATCGTCGGCCATAAGCTTCGCCGTCGGCGGCGCGCACGACTCCGGAAATGCTGACTCCATAAGGCGCCAAATACGTTCCCATCACTTTCGCATGCCAGGTTTGGTAGTACTCGCCTGAGTTGTACAGAAGATTATTGGGATCGGTGGGAACAGTGCCGCCCCAAGTCTTACGGTTCAGGTAATCCCAACCCGTCACCAACTGCCATCGATTGGAAAAGCGTTTGATCACTTCAATATCGATGGCGCTGTTGGAGTCGCTGTTTTCCGGAACGTTTTGGTAAATCTCCCGGACGCTTCCCACGTACTGAGGCTGCAGGCTATAGAGCGTAATGGTGCGGTCATCGGACGTCCCCGTTCTGCCATCGGGTCCTTGATCAACGCCCGTAAGCGGAATGTTGTATGCCGAGAACGGAATTGCGACATTGACGTTCTGACCTTTGTTCTTCTGGAACTTCCGCACGAGAACGACACGCAGCGAGACGTTCGAGACCAATTCGCGATCCACACCCAATGTGTATTCGTCCGTAAACGACGCCTTAATGTTCGGATCGATGTCGCGATCGCGTCCGCCCGCCACACTCACAAGTGTTTTTCCTGCCGGATCAAAGTTGCAGCGGGTCAAGTAACAGTTTGCCGCTGGACCGCTGGCATCCCAAACATAACGCGTTTGCGTTCGGGTCATTGGGTTCACCATTCCAGCAAGACTGCCTTGCTCACCGACGTCGTCCATGTATCGTCCGTAGGACGCCTTCAATGCGGTCTTTCCATCACCGAAGATGTCGTAGGTCAATGACAGGCGGGGAACCAGGCCCTTCAGAGCCGGCATATCTCGCGCAGGAACGACGAGCCTGGTTTGATAACGACCGGCGCCCTTCTTTTCCTGGTCCGTATAGAAGGAGACTGTTCGATCGTACCGGAAGCCAAGGCCGAGGGTGAGTTTCGGCGACAGTTTCCACGTGTCGTTGAAGTAGTAAACCCATGACCGCATTCCACGTTCAGTGCGGAATGGAAGATCCAGCGTGTCGATGAAAGCCGGTGTTCTGAAACCATTCCGGTAGTACAAGATGATCTGATCGACGGTGCCTTCCTCCTCTTGATACATGATGTAGCCGTTTCGCGACAAACCCGTCCGGACGTTGTGAGTGCCTGTGATGAAATTGTCGCTCGTGACGGACAGATTGAAGACGTTGTACTGCCAGTTCAGGTTTCGCTGAGTGTTCGGTCCCGATCCTGTGGAATTTTGAGCAAACCCGGTATTCTCGCCGGAAAATCCACCGCGAACGAGCTGCGTGTCGAGGTCCCGCCGGCTGTACTCGAACACACGGCGATAGTATGGCCAGCGTCGATCATGCGCGTTGACAGACGTGTCAAACGTAACGCGGCTGTTCAGAATCCATGTCCACTGGCCCTTATCGATGAAGTTTGGATATGTCTGGCGGATGGAGGAATCCGTATTGAAGAAGCCGGCGCTCGGTCCCAGCCCGCCGCGGTAGGGTTGATGTTTGTCCATCCATGCCTGCATGAAGGTCAATTGATGACTCGGCGTCAGTTGGTAATTCAATTTGATAGTGCCCGCCGGCAGATCCGTCCAGAACGTTTGGTCTTCGTTCGACGGAGAGTCATTGACGTACGTTCCAATCGGTGAGTTCCGGCAACCCAACACCTCGGCGCAGCCGCCTTTTTTATAGCCGGGCGAGAAAACTCCAACCCAGTTCCGGCGCGCCGAAATGTACCACCAGAATTTATCTTTCTGAAGAGGCCCGCCCAGGTCGGCATTGACATCGTAAAAACGCGAAATCCTATTGGTTTCCGTCAATCCGGCCGCCTTCAGCGAATCGGTGAGGTTCGACGACTGGAGCTTTGGCGTTTCCCAATATGTTTCCCAGCGGCCGTGAAGCTCGTTGCTGCCACTCTTTGTAATTTTGTTGGTGTAGACGCCGGCGACTTTCATTTCTGCGCTCTTCGCAGCCGTGACCACCTGCACCTCATCGAGCGATCCGAAATCGCCATACACCGCGGCGGCTACGATCACGCCGTCTTGAAGGTTGTATTCCTGGCCGTCGGTGCCGTAATTTCGGAGTCCCGTAGATGTTCCAACCATGCTGCCGCCCACGTCCCACTTGCGGACCATAACGCCGGGCGCCATAGCCGCAACGGCGATGTAGTCGCGTGCCGTGGGGAGGTTGGCCAGCATCTGCGGAGTCAGATTGACCGCGACCGTGGAACTCTGGGTGTCCACAACAGGCGAGGCGCCGGTCACAGTAATAGTTTCCGATTGCGTCGCAACTTGCAGCGACGCGTTGATGGTTGCAGTAAATCCTGCCGTGATTTGAATCCCTTCCCGAATCAGCGTGGCGAACCCCGGAAGCTCAAACTTGAGCGTGTATGCCCCCAGGGGCAGCATTTCAAATCGGTAAGCGCCTCTCTCATCAGTTATGGCTTCCCGGACACCCATTACAGCCGAACTCGACAAAGAGATGTTCACGCCGGGTATCACCGCGCCGCTATTGTCAGTGACGCGGCCCGTAATGGCGCCGGTGCCTTGCTGGCCAGCCGCCGGTTGAGCCAGCAGGGCCATGGAAAGCAGAATCAAAACAAAACATTGGAATCCTCTCATCGCAAATTCCTCCCTCTTATGCCCGTCGCGCAAGGGCAAGAAAAATCAAGATCAGTCAAATTGGTGCAAAGGTCCTCAGTAAGAGAGCTATCCGGTTGACTTTGTCTTAAGTTGAGAGGCGGGCGGACCTCGAGGAGGAGTCGGACGATCCGTTTTCGCGGGAACAGTAGCAAGTTCTGGTTTTTCGGTATTGGTGTAACGCGGCGCCGGCTGCGGTAACGGAGTAATAGGGGGCAGCACCGCCCAAAGTTCCACACGCCTCTTTTGAGCTTCTCTAAAATGAGGATACGCGTCGATCCAGTAACGTGCTTCTTCGTAGTTCTGTTCGATCGAGACGCTGCTGTAGCGTTGCGCGGCATGGAGCGTGCGGTCCGCCGTCACTGCAACAGTGGCGGTGATATAGAAAAACGCAAAGGCCGCGACGATCCGATTCATGACCGGCATGTTTTTTTGATAAAAAGTGAGGCCACCGTATCATCGCAGGCTTTTAAACGTCAATCGCAAAAGCGGCGCAAAGGGGAAGCAACGAAGTGGACAGTGAACAATGTTTGGGTTTCAGAAATTGCTCACTGTCCAACTTTTTGCGTCCCTTTGCGCCTGTCTCCCCCTTTTTTAGAACGAGTAGCGCATTCCTATGCGGAAAATTCGAGGCACCATGGTTTGAGTCACCTGACCGAACGTGGCGCCCGTCAGGTCGTTAGAAGCCACAATCGCGCTCGAGTTCGAGAGATTGAATAGGTCGAACATGGCGTCGAGCTTGCCCCAGCGCTCACCCAGGTTGAATGATTTCTCCGCACGGAAGTCCACGATATATACAGAGTCATTGAAGAAGGTTCCAATCGGTTCTACATACACCGTGACCACTCCCTGGCTCAGGCTGGGACTGTTCAAGCGGCGTCCATACGGCTCGCCTTTCGACGCACGGAAAACGCTGGAAAGACTAACGCCGTAGGGGGCTTCGTAAGTTCCCATCAATTTATACGTCCACATCTTGTTGTTCTGGCCGTCGGTGTAGATGCGGCGATTCGGATCCATTGCAATGCCTTCTGCGTCGGTAGCCACTGTGCTTCCGGACCAGATTTTGCGGTGCAGATAATTCCATCCCGCGATCATCTGCCATTTATTGGAGAACCGCTTTACGACGTCTGCTTCGTAGGTCGTGTAAGCGTTATCCATGCCGTTGTTGTTCCTGATTATGTCTTTTCTCTTTCCGAGGTAGTTGCCATCCAGACTGAAAAAAGTAAGGTTTTTGTCGTCATTCGTCCCGCGCACATTGTCGCGTCCCGGATCGACGGCGGCGATCGGGATGTTGTAGGCCTCGTAGGGGATCGCAATGTTATCGATCTGCCACATGTTCTGATCGAACTTGCGAACGAAGTTGACGCGCAAAGAAAGATCCTGCATCAGTTCTTGATCGAGGCCAAACGTGTATTCATCGGTGTATGGATACTTCAAATTCGGATCGACGTCGCGGTCGCGTCCGCCGATAACAGAAACCGGAGTCTTCCCGGCAGGATTGAACGGCAGGATTCCATCCCAGTTGTATCGTTTGAGGGACGGGACCATCGGATTGATCTGTTTTGCCAGTTCCTCCCCTGGGTTATGGGTATAGCGGCCATAGCTCGTTTTGATGGCGGTCTTGCCTGTTCCGAACACATCGTAGATCAGCGAGAATCGAGGGACCGCGCCAACCATCGTGATCAGATCGCGTTTTGCAACGACCTGCCGCTCCTGGAACGGGCCGTCGCCCTTTTTTTCCTGAGCACGGTAGTAAGGTGTGCCCCGGGTGAACCGGAATCCCAAGTTCAAGGTGAGTTTTTGAGTGATGTTCCACCGGTCGTTGACGAACATCGTATTGCTGCGATAACGATCATCGGTTTCAAACGGCGTATCCTGCGTATCGATGAAAGCAGGCGTCTGAAAACCGCCTCTATAATAGAGAATGAAATGGCCGATCGTGCCCTGGTGACGAAAACGCGCATACTCCATCTGGTTCGTATAACCAAATTTGAGGTTGTGCGTGCCCGTGATGAGCTTATTCGTCGTCACGCCCAGGTTAACGTCGTAATGCCATCGCCCTCGCCGATTATTGAATGGATACGGATTGCTGGTGCTGAATCCCACGCCTGTGCCGGAAAAACCGCCGCGAACCTGACGGGTATCCAGATCTCTGCGGCTGATCTCATTGACGCGGCGCGATTGGGGCCAGTGGTATCCGAAATTGTTAATTGAAGCGTCCAGCAAAACCGTTGGCTTGAGAACGGAATTGAAGGCCCATTTCTGAAACCATCCCGGATACAGCTGTTGGGCTAGCGAGTTGGTGTTGAAGAAGCCACCGTTCGGTCCGAAGCCGCCCTGGAATGGAGCATGTTTGCCCGACCGCTGGCCCGTATACGCAAAAGAGTTGTTTTGTGTGAGCTGGTAGTTGAGTTTTAGCGTGTAGTTGTCCAGTTCGGTGAAGAATATCGCGTCTTGATTGGTCACACCGTCATCAATAGGAAATGTTCCGGTAGGCCTGTCCGTGCAGGGTTTAACGGTCGCGCACGCACCTTCCTTCAATCCCGGCTGGTATACCTTGTTCATGAGGTGCCGCCAGGAGAAAAACCACCACACTTTGTCTCTGACGATCGGCCCTCCAGCTTGCGCGTTCCAATCGTTGTACCGGCTCACGGAATTCGTTCGCGTGATTCCCTTGGATTTGAGGAAATCGGTGATGTTGTTGGATTGGAAGCTGTCGTCCTCCCAATCCTGGTAGAACTGTCCATGCAGATCGTTGCTGCCGGTCTTCACAATCATATTTGTGTACGCGCCGGGTGTTGGAGCTTCGGCTCCTTTTGCGGCGCCGACCACCTGGATTTCCTGGAATGAGCCGTAGTCGTTGTACATTCCAACACCGCTGTTGCTTTCCGTAATGACGATGCCATCGACCATAACCCAATTCTGACGGTCCGTCCCATACGTGCGATATCCGGTCTGCGTTCCCGCTCGGCTTCCACCCACGTCATGGCTGGTCATGACGACGCCAGGCGTCTGCGCTAAAGCCGCCCAGACATCACGCGCGTTCGGAAGATTTTCAAGCAGGTCCGTGGTGAAGTTCACACCAACGGCCGAGCTTTGCGTATCCACCACGGGCGACTGGCCGGTGACAGTGATCGCATCTGCAACTGTCGCGACTTCGAGTTGAGCATTAATCGTCGCTGTAAATCCCGCAGTTAATTGAATGCGCTCCCGAATGAGCGTGCGAAATCCCGGAAGCTCAAACTTGAGGCTGTACGCACCCGGCGGAAGCGCACTGAAACGATATCCGCCCCGCTCGTCCGTCGTATTTTCCCTTAATCCCATGACGGCTGTGCTGGTCAACGTAATGCCTACACCGGGAATGACGGCTCCTGTCGAATCTTCAACACGTCCCGTGATGCTTGCATTTCCTTCCTGGCCCCAGGCGCCGTTCGGCGCAACGGCCATAATGAGCATCAGGAGACATAAAGGTCTGTAAAGTTTCCCGCTCATGTTTTCCTCCTTATCCCTTCCATTCGGTCGACTGACCAGCCGGTGAATCGACGTACCAAAGCGTGAGAGGACCACGCTCGAATGGCGGTCCGTCCTGGACCAATGTCGAGTGATCACCTGCCGCAGCCTGACGCAGATGGCGACGTCGCAAAATGTTTGAGAAATCTAATTGAACGGATTTTTATAGGGACAATCACCCTTGTCAACCAAATTGGTTGTGAGGATGGTTGCGAAAAGGCGAGCAATCTCTTAGGGCATAGAAACTGCTCCCCTTTTCGCGAACAGTTTCCTTGTCCGCAATCGTCTGACGCTGGATGACGGTCCGAGGCCCTTGACAGCAACCTGGCGCGATCGCACAGTCTGAAGAGCTTTGAATTGATGCAGTCATAAGGAGATGTAGGCAATGCGCAAGTGGTCTGCTGCGATTAAGGTTCTTGTTTTCGTATTGTTGCCCACTTTTCTCTTTGGTCAGGGACGGTCAGGTGATCACCACGACAACGCTCCGATTCAATCCGGATATGCGGTGATCACGGCTTCCACGACTTCGGGCCTTGTTGTATTTGAGACCTTTGGATTGAGAAGCGGCAATAACACAACTCAAGCAGGAGTTCTCGCCGCGGATATGACTACCGATGCGGTATTGTTTGTGAGTTCGAGCGGCCGGTTGTCCCGTAATCTCGGCGTCGCTGTCGTTAATGCCGCCACAAGCAGCGCTACCGTGACAATGATCCTCCGGAATGAAGGAGGCGTCCAACTTGCCACAAAGACATCAACGCTTAGCGGGCAACAACAGATCGCACAGTTTGTAACGGAGATGTTCGCGGATCAATCCT
>CAZIPZ010000142.1:0-10668 GCA_964541075.1 uncultured Solibacteraceae bacterium
CTGATGAACGCTCTTCTGTTCTCTCTGCCTGGAACCCCCGTCCTTTATTACGGTGACGAGATCGGCATGGGCGACAACATCTATCTTGGAGACCGGAACAGCGTCCGTACACCAATGCAATGGAGTTCAGACCGCAACGCGGGATTTTCGAGGACAAGTCCACATCGTTTGTATCTTCCGATCGTCGTCGATCCCGATTCGCACTACGAAGCCTACAACGTCGAGGCGCAACAAAATAATCCGCATTCCATTCTCTGGTGGATGAAACGCCTGATTGCAATGCGGAAGAGGTACAAGGCCTTCGGCCGGGGAAGTCTTCAGTTTCTGTATCCTGACAATCACCATGTGCTGGTCTTTGTGCGCAAATGGCATGACGAAGTCATCCTCGTTGTTGCGAATCTTTCACGTTTTGTTCAATACGCCAGCCTGGATTTGTCGGAATTCAAGGGTTCGGTTCCAATCGAGCTATTCGGCCGAACGGAATTTCCATCGATCACCGATGCGCCGTATTTTCTGACTTTGAATTCACATTCCTTTTACTGGTTCGCTCTAACACCCCAAAAGGTTGCTCCTATCACCATTGCCGGAGTGAAACCCGACGGCCGAATTCCTGTGTTGGAGGTTGCCGGGCAATGGCTCAATGCCTTTGGAGGACGAACGCGAACTGCACTTGAGAACAGCCTGCCGGAGTTTCTCCAATTGAAGCCGTGGTTCTCTGGAAAAGGACGCTCCATGAAGTCGGTTGTTCTTACGGAGGTGGCGCCGTTTTCAATGGATTCGACACAGGCCTGTTTCACACAGGTTGAAGTGGAGTACGTAGGAGATGAAGTCGACACTTACTCGCTTCCCTTGGCCTTTGTCGGCGGCGAACGAGCGGAACAAATTCGAAATTCGTCACCTGCCTCTGTTCTCGCGGAATTGAAAATACGTGACAGAGACAAGCAGATCAACGGAATCATATGTGATGCGGTGTTGGACAGGAATTTTTGCACTTCACTCGTGGACATGACACTACGGCGGCGTCACATCAAAGGTTCAGCCGGAGAGCTTATTGCATCACCTGCGAGATCGCCGCGAGGTTTTCGATATAGCACCATCAAAGATCTTGAAGTCACGGCGTCTCGGACGGAGGAAAACAAATCAACGATCGTGCTGGGCGATCAATTAAGCCTGAAGCTTTTCCATCGTCTGGAATATGGGTTGAATCCGGAGTTGGAGACGTCGCATTTTCTAACCGAACGATCGGAATTTCAGCACACGCCATCCGTCATCGGAGCAGTGGAGTACCGCAGCAAGAAAGGCGAACCCGCCGCCGTCGCGCTCTTGCATAAATACATCCCCAATGAAGGGGACGCCTGGAAACACACCCTGGACGCTCTCAGTCAGTACTTCGACCGCATGGTGACGATGCAGCGCGACGACCTTCGCAGTCTGATACCATCGAAAGGCTTGGTCGAACTTATCGAAGACAGCACAATTCCGACCTTTGCTTTGGAATTGATCGGTCCTTATCTCGAAAACATCACTCTCCTGGCTCGCAGAACGGCCGAGATGCACATGGCGCTAGCCTCAGATCGCACCGATTCCAACTTTGCTCCTGAACCATTCTCGGTGCTCTACCAGCGGTCTTTGTATCAGTCCATGCGGAGCCACTCCTCGCAGATGTTCCAGGTCTTGCGAAAGCGGCTGAAGGTGCTGCCCGCAGGAGTAGTGGATGAGACGTTGAAGGTTCTCGATCTGGAAAGTCAGATTCTACAGCGCTTTCGGATGGTGATTTCGAGAAAGATCAACGGCTATCGAACGAGGGTGCATGGAGATTTTCATCTTGGACATGTCTTGTATACCGGCCGTGATTATGTGATCACCGACTTCGACGGCGAACAGGGCAGAGCGCTGTCGGAACGGCGGATCAAGCGTCCGCCCCTGCGAGACGTGTGCGGTATGCTGCGATCATTCCATTACGCGGCGTATACCTCTCTTTATGGTCATCTTGGCAGCTCTCAGATCCGACCTGAAGACCTCGCTCAATTGGAGCCATGGGCGCAGCTATGGAACATTTGGGTCTCATCGACCTACTTGAAATCCTATTTGAAACACATGGGCTCGTCGGGTTTGATACCAGCCGGGAAAGAGGAATTACACATTCTTCTCAACACTCATCTTCTAGAGAAGGCGCTGTACGAACTTGCGTTCGAATTGAACCATCGCCCTGATTGGGTGAGAATCCCCCTCGTCGGGATCATCCAACTGATGCGGTCCCCGGAGGTTGATACGTGACGCCCGACCTGGCTGAACTTGCCCAACTCTACGGAATTCACACCAGCTACATCAATGCCAATAAACAAACGCAGCAAGCAGATCCTGAAGGAGTGCTACGGGTATTAGAGGCGTTTGGAGCCCCTGCAGACATCGACAGGGCCCTGCGCCAAAGGCGTGAAGAACTGACCGCAAGGGAAGTTGAACCGGTCATTGTCGCTTGGGATGGCGAGTTTGGTCGGGAACGACTGCCACTCGGATATCACGACCTGACGATAAATGGCCGGGAGACATTCGTCATTGCTGCGCCCCGGAAAGCCTACTTCCCCACTCTGCAGAACGATGGAAAGACCTCGCGTCTCTGGGGTTTATTCGCTCCCGTCTACGCATTGCATTCTGAACGAAACCCGAACGTGGGAGACTTAACGGATTTTGGGTCCTTACTGGATCTGGTGTATGAACTCGGGGGAAGCGTTGCCGCTACTCTTCCCCTTTTGGCTGAATTCCTCGATAAACCTTTTGAACCCAGTCCCTATGCTCCTGCGAGCCGTTTGTTTTGGAATGAGCTCTATATCGACGTAACACGCGTTCCCGAGTATGTTCCCGGCCAGGGTGACGACCCACCACCACAATCCGCACTGATCGACTACTCCGCGGAGATGGCTTTTAAGCGACACGTCCTGGAACGAATGGCCGACCGCTTCTTAAAAGAGGCGGGATCCGAACGCCGACGGTCATTTGAAGGATTCCTGAAGACTCACGAAGGTCTTGAAGACTATGCCAGGTTCCGCGCAATCACCGACAAGCAACAATGCGGATGGCCGGTGTGGCCCGAGCGCTTGCGTCAGGGAAGGGTAACGGGAGACGACTACGACGTTCGCGCCAAGAACTACCATCTTTACGTTCAATGGTTGATCCAGGAACAACTTGCCGCACTTTCATATAAGGCTGCCTCAAGAGGACAGCTTTTGTACCTTGATCTACCGTTGGGCGTTCATCCCGACAGCTATGATGTCTGGCATGATCGACAGTTCTTCGTGCTGGGCGTCTCAGGGGGGGCGCCGCCGGATATCATGTTCACAAAGGGGCAAAATTGGGGTTTTCCTCCACTGCACCCTGAAGCGATGCGATTAAACAAGCATCGGTACACGATCGCGTACATTCGCAATCACCTACGGTTTGCGCGGCTTCTGCGCGTCGATCATGTTATGGGCCTGCACCGACTCTATTGGATACCGCAAGGCGTGGAGGGCGACAAAGGCGTATATGTGACCTATCCGGCTGAAGAAATCTACGCAATTCTTTGTCTAGAGTCGCACCGCTATGGAGCCGGCATCATTGGCGAAAACCTGGGCATTGTGCCGGATTACGTCAATGCCTCATTAGCCGAGCACAACATCCATCAGATGTATATCGTGCAGTACGAGGCGATGAGCGAAGGTCAGGAAGATCCGCTGCCTCCGGCTCCAGCCAACTCGGTTGCCGGCGTCAACACTCATGATATGCCGCCATTCCTCGCCTTCATTGAAGGAAGCGACATTCCGGACCGAGTCGATTTGAAATTCATCGATGCTGAAGTTGCGGATTTGGAGCGGCAAAATCGAGAACGCATCCGGCAACGGCTCGTTAGGTTTTTGCAGACCAAGCGGCTTCTGCCTGAGAAGTCCGATATTAGTTCTCAAGAGATCTTTTGCGCCGTGTCAAAATATCTGGCAGAGAGTCCGGCCGGCATCGTACTCCTCAATGTCGAGGACTTGTGGCAAGAGGTTCTTCCCCAGAACATTCCCGCCACTCACAGAGAGCGTCCGAATTGGCTCCGCCGCGTTCGTCCAAGCATGGAAGAAATGCGTCGGATGCCAGAGGTGATAAAGGTTCTTACCGATGTCTTTGCTGGGCGATCATGATCTGTATCTGTTCAATGAGGGCACTCACACTCGTCTCTACGAGAAGCTAGGCGCACATCCACTGACGAGGAACGACGCTTCCGGGGTCAATTTTGCCGTCTGGGCCCCAAACGCGAGAAAAGTATCCGTGATCGGCGCCTTTAACGGATGGAACAAGTCCAGCCACCAACTCCAACCGCAGGGGGATTCTGGAATATGGGAAGCGTTCATACCGGATGTGACGGCCGGCGCGGCTTATAAGTTCCACATCAGCTCCCAGTATCACGGGTATGAAGTCGATAAGGCAGATCCCTTCGCATTTCATGCGGAGACGCCGCCGCGGACCGCCTCGATCGTATGGGACCTGCAATACGAATGGGGGGACCAGAAGTGGTTATCGGAACGGTCTAACAGGAACTCGCTTCACGCCCCAATTTCGATTTATGAAGTCCACTTGGGTTCCTGGCGGCGGATACCTGAGGACCAAAATCGATGGCTGTCGTATAGGGAGATCTCAAAACCATTGGCAGACTATGTCCTCAACATGGGATTCACACATGTGGAATTTCTGCCTCTCACGGAGCATCCTTTTTACGGATCCTGGGGATACCAGACCACAGGTTATTTCGCCCCGACAAGCCGATATGGCGCACCGCAGGATTTCATGCACCTCATCGATCACCTGCATCAACGCGGCATCGGCGTCATCCTGGACTGGGTTCCCTCGCACTTTCCAGCCGACGAATGGGCCCTCGGCTACTTCGACGGCACCCACTTGTACGAGCACTCAGATCCACGCAAAGGCATCCACAAGGACTGGGACAGCTACATTTTCAATTACGGCAGGCATGAGGTGCGGAGTTTCCTGCTGAGCAGCGCAATGTTCTGGATTGAGCAGTACCACATTGACAGTCTTCGGGTCGATGCTGTGGCCTCCATGCTGTACCTCGACTACTCCCGCAAGGAAGGCGAATGGATCCCGAATGCTTTCGGAGGCCGTGAAAACCTCGAGGCGATAGACTTTTTGCGGGGACTCAACAACGAGATTTACAAGCGGTTTCCGGACGTACAAACAATCGCTGAAGAGTCGACGGCGTGGCCGATGGTATCCCGGCCCAACTACGTTGGAGGGTTGGGTTTTGGATTGAAGTGGGACATGGGTTGGATGCACGACACTCTCAAGTACATGGCGCATGATCCTGTTCACCGGAAATTTCATCATGATGAACTGACGTTCAGGATGATCTATGCGTTTCACGAAAACTTCGTATTACCGCTGTCTCATGATGAAGTCGTTTACGGAAAAGGCTCCTTGCTCGCGAAAATGCCGGGCGATCTGTGGCAGAAGTTCGCCAACATGCGGCTGCTTCTTGGCTATATGTATGCGCAACCCGGCAAGAAACTGCTGTTTATGGGAGGCGAAATCGGACAGTGGGCCGAATGGGCGCATGAAGAAAGCCTCGAATGGCATCTGCTGCAGCACCAGTCTCATCTGGGACTTCAACGCTGGGTTGCAGACCTGAATGGGGTATATCGCAGTGAACGCGCGCTTCATGAACTCGATTGTGATCCGGCGGGATATGAGTGGATCGATGGAAGCGACTCGCAGCAGAGCATTTTGACTTTCATGCGAAAGTCGAGGAACAGTGATCAGATCATAGCGGCCGTATTCAATTTCACTCCCATACCTCGAGAAAACTATAGGGTCGGCGTCCCGCGATTGGGCTTCTGGAGAGAAGTGCTCAATAGCGACTCGCACAACTATGGCGGTTCTTGTTTTGGAAACCTCGGAGGCGCCCATGCCGAGCATTCCCCGGCGCACGGCCGTCCCTTTTCTTTGAATCTGACCGTTCCACCTCTTGGAACGTTGCTCCTCAGCAATACCAGATAGTTCCGCACGTCGAGCGGTCATTGATGTGCTAGCTATTTCTATATGTCCCGTACGATCGGTGCGACATGGTTAGGCCGCAATCGATGCCGTTTTCGCGTATGGGCTCCTCTCCACGAGGCCGTTGACCTTCATCTTTTATCCCCAAATGACCGCTTAATTGGCATGCAGAGGCGGGAGCGAGGATATCACCAGGTCGTTGTCGAGAACATCGAACCCGGGACCAGGTACGTGTACCGCTTCACCGATGGAAGGGAGTTCCCTGATCCCGCTTCGTGTCATCAGCCACACGGTGTTCACGGCGCCTCGGCCGTGGTGGCGGACGATTTCGAGTGGCACGATCAGCACTGGTTTGGCTTGCCTATAGAGCGTTACGTCATTTATGAGACGCACATCGGAGCTTTTAGCGAAGACGGCACATTCCAAGCGGCAGCCGCACGGGTTGACGAACTTGTGGATCTTGGGATCACCGCACTGGAATTGATGCCTGTAGCTCAATTCCCCGGCGCTCGCAATTGGGGTTACGACGGCGCCTTTCCCTTCGCCCCTCAAAATTCCTATGGAGGTCCGCTGGGGCTCAAAATCCTGGTCGACGCGTGCCACAAACGCAACGTGGCCGTCATTCTCGATGTCGTATACAACCACATCGGCCCCGAAGGAAATCACTTGGCGGAGTTCGGCCCCTATTTTACGGACCGATACAAGACTCCTTGGGGCCGTGCTCTCAATTTCGACGACGCGGCGAGCGACGAAGTACGGGCCTTTTTTATCGAGAATGCGCTGTACTGGATTGGCGACTATCACATCGACGCACTACGCCTGGACGCAGTGCACGCCATTCTCGACCATTCTGCTTACAATTTTCTGGAAGAGCTCAACGACGAAGTGCACAAAACGGGAACACAACTCAACCGTCGCGTCTACTCCATAGCGGAAAGCGCTCTCAACGATACTCGAGTCATCCGCCCTACCGAATTAGGCGGATACGGCCTGGATGCACAATGGAATGATGATTTTCATCATAGCCTTCATACGTTGCTCACTGGGGAACGCGAAGGATATTACGTTGACTTCGGAGACTTCCAGCATATGGCGCAGGCCTTCTCTGAAGGCTTTGTATACGCCGGACGTTACTCGGTTACTCGGGGACGACGGCACGGCAACTCTTCCCGAGAGATCCCACCGGAAAAATTTGTAGTCTACGCCCAAAATCACGACCAAATCGGCAACAGGATGTCTGGAGAGCGCCTCGGCCGGCTTGTTACCTTTGAGAGCGTCAAGCTCGCTGCGGCCGTTGTTCTGCTTTCACCCTTCATTCCGCTGCTTTTCATGGGCGACGAATATGGCGAGACCGCTCCCTTCCAATATTTTGTCAGCCATTCTGACCCCGGATTGGTCGATGCCGTGCGAGCAGGAAGAAGGGAGGAATTCTCTCATTTTAAGTGGGCCGGTGAGCCACCAGATCCGCAGGATGAACAGACATTTCACCGATCAAGGCTGCGACGGTCCCTTGATCTGGAAGAACGGCAACAAGCGTTACTGGACTTCCACAAAGAGCTTATCCGGCTTCGAAAAAGAGTGCCGGCGCTAATCCAGTTAAGCAAAACAGAAATGGACGTGTCCAGCTTCGAAAGGGAAAAGGTGCTCGCCGTTCGCCGATGGCACGGAGAGAACGAAGTCCTCATCATATTCAACTTCAACAATGATCCGGTGCGGATGCCCGGTCCGTTTCCTCATGGTCTCTGGCACAAGCGGTTGGATTCGGAGGATGACCGATGGCTGGGCGCAGGCGGTTCTGCGCCTCCAGTTATGGAATCGCGCACGGGAGCGCCGTTTGAAGTGAGATCGAAGGCAGTCGTGGTGTTCGAAAAGGAGACCGAACTCTGATGGAGCGCTATATATGTATTCACGGTCACTTCTATCAACCTCCGCGCGAGAACGCGTGGCTGGAGTTCGTCGAGCTTCAGGACTCCGCTTATCCGTATCACGACTGGAACGAGCGCATCACAGCCGAGTGTTACGCACCAAACGGAATGTCACGCATTCTGACGGGGGATGGACGAATCGAGCAAATCACCAACAACTACTCCCGAATCAGCTTCAACTTCGGACCAACTCTGCTGGCTTGGATGGAGGAGAACGAACCTGAAGCGTACCGCGCCATTCTGGATGCCGACGTCGAAGGACAGGCGCGGTTTTCAGGCCACGGCCCCGCTATCGGGCAAGCATACGGTCACACGATTCTTCCCCTCTCCACGTCGCGTGACAAAAGTACTCAAATTTTCTGGGGGATCCGCGATTTTGAACATCGCTTCCGGCGCCGGCCGGAAGGCATGTGGCTGCCGGAAACCGCGGTCGATCTCGAAGTCCTCGACATTCTGGCGCAGTTCGGAATCCGCTTCACGATCCTCTCGCCGTTTCAGGCTAAGCGCACGCGCAAGATCCGAGGACGAGCGTGGCGCGACGCCAGCGGTGGACGGGTCGATCCATCGAGACCGTATGAAGTGCGACTCCCGTCGGGCCGAAAGATTGTTGTGTTCTTTTATGATGGCCCGATCTCACAGGCGATTGCGTTTGAAAGGCTGCTCGAGCGTGGAGAGAACCTCGCAGGACGTTTGCTGTCTGCGTTCTCAGACGAACGCACATGGCCTCAGATCGTCCATATCGCGACCGATGGAGAAACATACGGCCATCACCACAAACGCGGTGACATGGCGCTCGCCTATGCGCTCCATCACATCGAAAGCAACAATCTGGCCCAACTCACGGTCTACGGTGAATACCTTCAAAAACATCCGCCGACTCAAGAGGCGGAAATCTGGGAACGAACGGCTTGGAGCTGCGCCCACGGCGTGGAACGCTGGAACAGCCACTGCGGTTGCAACTCAGGAGGGTATCCGGGATGGAATCAGGAATGGCGAACAGCGCTGCGCGAGGCGCTCGATTGGCTTCGCGACACGATCGAGCCTGGATTCGAACAAAAAGCAGGTGAGCTGTTTCGTAGTCCCTGGACCGCTCGTGACGAGTACATCAATGTGATGCTGGATCGCTCGGCAGAAAATGTGGACGCATTTTTCAACGTACAGGCGGTTCGCACTCTGAACCAGGAAGAGAAGACAACGGCTCTAAAGCTAATGGAGATGCAGCGCTATGCAATGCTCATGTATACGAGCTGTGGGTGGTTCTTTGATGAGCTGTCCGGGATTGAAACCACGCAGGTAATCCAGTACGCCGCGCGCACGCTGCAACTGTACGAAGAAATCTTTGGCGAAGTCCTCGAACCTGAATTTCTCCACCGAATGGAGCTTGCTCACGGCAATATTGCTGAACAGCCGAATGGCAAAGTGATCTACGAAAAATTTGTTAAGCCTGCAATGGTCGATCGGAAAAAGGTTGCGGCGCACTATGCGTTGATGTCGCTTTTCGATCCCTATCCGGAGGAGTCGCGAATTTACTGTTATCGCGTACGTCTCGAAGATTTCCAGCTGACGGAAGCCGGTAAGGCGCGCCTTGTTGTGGGACGCGCACGCATCACTTCGGAAATCACGCAGGAGTCAGGAATCTACACGTTCGGCGCTATTCATATGAGCGACCACATGATGAATGCCGGCGTAAAGCTCGACGGCGACGAGGAAGAATATCGCGCGTTCAAGGAAAGCACTCTCGATCCGTTTGGCCGGGCGGATTTTCCGGAAGTGCTTCGAATCCTCGATCGGCAGTTCGGGGAATCCACCTACTCGCTCCGATCGATATTCCATGACGACCAGCGTCATATTCTCAAGGTCATCATGAAGTCGACGCTCTCCGGTGCGGAAGCAGTTTACAAACAGCTCTTCGACACCCACGCTCCAATGATGCGCTTTGTGGCTGATTTGCATGTGCCGCTGCCTCGAGCATTCCTGACAGCGGCCGAATTCGCCTTGAACAGCAGTCTGCGTGAGGCTTTTGAGGATATCGATGCCATCGACTTCATACGAATCAACGCCCTCCTCGAAGAAGCAAGAATAAACAATGTCACTCTGGACAGCGCTACTCTCGGCTTCACTCTTCGGAGAACGATCAAACGGCTATCAGAACAATTCCTGGCCGAACCGGAGGATGTAGTTCTCATGAAGACGCTTGAAGCTGCCGCCCGCCTGGCGCGCGAGCTTCCTTTCGAAGTGAACGTCTGGAGAGCGCAAAACAACTACTACCAAATGCTGCAGCGAGTCTTTCCAGCATATGTTGACAAAGCCGCGCTTGGCGATGCGGCGGCTGTTGAATGGATTGATCACTTTATCGCACTTGGAGACAACCTGGCTGTCAAGGTCGAACGGCCACCGGTCCTTGCTCTGCAAAAGATATCGTGACTGTCCGTATTCCAGTTTCGACCTACCGTCTGCAGTTCAATACCGACTTTCGGTTTAGGGACGCACAAAGGATCATCGAGTATCTTGACGAACTCGGCGTAACGGATCTGTACGCTTCTCCTTTTCTTAAGGCGCGATCGGGCAGCACTCACGGCTACGACGTGACGGACCCAACTCAGTTGAATCCTGAACTTGGTTCAGACGAAGACTTTAACGAGCTGAGCTTGACGTTGCGTCAACATCGAATGGGCCTAATCTTGGATATCGTCCCCAATCACATGGCGGCCAGTTT
>CAZIPZ010000143.1:0-10605 GCA_964541075.1 uncultured Solibacteraceae bacterium
ACAATCCGATGAAGAAGAAAGCCCCGATAATAGGTGGAAGCAGAGGCTCGCCTGAAAAGTTGTGACGCCAGTTGTAGTCTCCCTCAAAATGAAACGCAGACAGCGTCTTCTCCCAATTGTTCAGGAATGCGGACCAGGGAGTTTGCATGGTGAATATCGAGATCTGCGACGTTCGGCCCCAGAAGTCCCCGGGGTGGAAGTAGAAATAGTGGGCAAGCGGGAAAGCGACTATAGCGGCGGTCAGGATCAGCACCGACAGCTTCTTCGCGCGGTCCGTTCTATGGCTGCTTGCCGCGCCAATGATGACAACGAGCGGCATGATCCGGAATGCGATGTAAGTATAAAAGCCTAACCCCAGCATGACGCCGCTTAACACGAAATCCATTGTTTGGTTGGATGTCAGGCCGCGCCATAGAAAGTACAGCGCCCACACCGCCAGCAGCGGAGCCATAATCGCCCGGAAGCCAATGCGCGAAAAGTTTGTGTGCCAGAACGACGTCGCCAGGAGAAATGCCGCTGTTGACGCGATCCGCCAATCATGCGAGCGGCGAGCGAAAAAGTACAGGCCGGCTACTGTCAGAATTCCGGTTAAGGCGGAAACGATGCGGAGCGACCAGACATGGTTGCCAAAAACCCTTACGGACACACCTTGGAGCGCAATAAAGAGTCCTTCGCGCCCGTAGTTCTCGGGATAAAAAACCTTGAACCCTTCCTGTGATTTGATGGCTTCCACGGCATTATTCCCATTCATTGCTTCGTCGGGATACAAGCCGGGTGGGACGGTGGAGATGTCCTTGAGCCGAAATATCGCCGCTACCATCATGACGGCGGCTATGATCAGAATTTCCCGGGTCCAGGAGGTCATAAGAGATTACACGTCCTACGCGAATATAAGCGGCGACGGGCACTATTCAAAATCCGGCTGGCGTGGCGAGAATGCACCAGACGCTGTTTCAACGGATATTAGAAACCCGACATCTTGTCTTCCGTTCCTCGATTACCCGGGTGAATTGCTGCCGGCGGAAAGTAGCTAGTTCAATCGGATGCGAGTACAATCCTCGGATCTTAGGAAACTATGAGTATGAAACCTATCCATCTACTACTGTTGCTCTTCCTTGCAATTGTTGTTTCTGTTCCAGAGTTCACTCCCGCAGCAGACATCGCCGAGGATCGTGGCGCGATGGGGCTGAGTCAGGCTCTCAAACGTCTCGACGCAGTCGGCAGCGTCCTTCACACGGGCGCGCATCCGGACGATGAAAACAGTGGTTTATTAGCGTGGTTGTCGCGCGGACGGGGAATCCGGACTGCTTATCTTTCAGCAACTCGTGGCGACGGCGGGCAGAATCTTCTCGGAACCGAGCTTTTCGAGGCTCTCGGCGTAATCCGAACCGAGGAGTTGCTCGCAGCGCGAAGATTCGATCGAGCTCAGCAGTTTTTCACTCCTAACTACGAATTCGGATTTTCCAAGACTGCAGAGGAATCTTTCGAAAAGTGGGGACACGATCAGGTTCTCGGTGACTTTGTCCGGATTATTCGTCAGTTCAAACCTGAAATCGTCATTTCCCGTTTTACGGGAACTCCCGCAGACGGTCATGGACATCACCAGGTTGCGGGCGTCATTACCAGGGAGGCATTTCGCGCCGCTGGAGATGCGAAGCGCTTTCCCGAGTACGGTCAGCCTTGGCAGGCAAAAAAACTCTATCTGAACGCATTTGGCAACTCCGACGCTGGGATCGGAATCAACATAGGAGAATACGATCCGGCGCTTGGTCGCTCATTTAATGAGATTGCAATGGAGGGCCGGAGCCTCCATCGTTCGCAGTCTCAAGGCGCCGCGCGTGAAAAGGGACCACGCCTCACCCGGCTCCAGTTGGTCGACAAGACAGTCGATGTTTCCGACAACGAAGACTTGTTCTCCGGCACGATTCAAAGACTTTCGGATCTGTCGCAGCTGGAGCCCGCGCTGTCCGAGGAATTGATGCAGCTCCAACAACAGGTCAACTTCATTCGAGAAAAAGCGAACTTTTCGCGGCCGTCGGACCTCACACGAGATCTCGGTAAGAGCATCCAGCAGTTGAGGCAAATTCGGAGCAAAGCCCGAAACGATCATGTGCGGTGGCTGTTGGAATCGAAAGAAGCGGATTTCTATGAAGCTGCCCGCTTATCTGCCGGGCTAGTAGTGGACGTTGTTGCGTCGGATGATTCAGTCATTCCTGGTCAAGAATTTAATGTCAGCCTTATTGCGGTCAACGGGGGTCCGTTCAATTTCCCAATGGTTCGAACCAACATTGATCTTCCAGCTGGCTGGACTTCCGAAAGCCAAGCAGTCACGGGGGCTTTGCCGTCCGGCCAGAGATTTGAGCAGAAATTAAAAGTAAAGGTTCCGGTCGACGCAGTGTTCACCCAGCCCTACTGGCTAAAGGCGCCAAAGCAAGGAGATCGTTTCGTTTGGCCGGAAGGCTCTCCGGTCAACATGCCCTTCGACCCCCCCATTCTTCAAACGAGGTTCGAAGTAGATTTTGAGGGCGCGCCTGTCGTGATGTCCAAGTCGGCCGAACGAGTGGTTGTGGATAACCTGTATGGAGAATTGAGAAGCGAAATTAAAGTTGTTCCTGCGCTATCCGTCCGAATCTCGCCTGAGATTGCTGTGATTCCAGTGTCGGGAGAGCGACGGAAAGAGTTCACTGTCACGATTGAAAACCAGAGTGTTACGCCTGTCGATAGCGAAGTTCGTTTGATCGCCCCTCCATCCTGGACGATCGTTCCAGCTACCCGCGCTGTGAAGTTTTCCCGGCAGGGTGAGAAGGCTTCTGTCCAGTTCATGGTCACGGCTCCTGCGGTCGCCGGCGATTTTACAGTGGAGGCGTTAGCGGTCGCGGGAGGCAAAGAGTACCGGGCCGGATACCAGGTGATCGCATACCCCCACGTTGAAACTCGTCACATATATGCGCCTGCCAGATCGCGGGTTGAAGTGTTCGATGTGCGAACATCCGTGAGTTCGATCGGTTATATTGCGGGCGCGGGCGATCGTGTGGCCGAATCTCTCCGGCAAATCGGATTAAACGTGGTGGACATATCAGCGACGGATCTTGCGAGGGGCGATTTGTCCCGTTTCCAGACGATTGTTCTAGGTATTCGGGCTTATGCTGCGCGTGAGGACGTTCGTGCCTACAACAATCGATTATTGGAGTACGTCCGGAACGGGGGAACCCTGATCGTACAGTACAACACCTATGAAATTCTCGACAGCCAGTTCGGTCCCTATCCCTTCACCATAAGCCGGCCTCTCCACGATCGCGTGACCAAAGAGGATGCCGAAGTCCGCATACTCGATCCTGCCAATCGCATTTTCAATTTTCCAAACAAGATTACCGACAAAGACTTTGAAGGTTGGGTCCAGGAACGCGGGTTGTACTACCTCGGGACGTGGGACTCCAATTACAAACCTCTGCTTGAATCCCATGATCCGGGCGAGAATCCGAAAGAGGGTGGCCTGGTGGTCGCCAAATACGGGAAAGGTTCTTACGTGTACACCGGCTATGGTTTTTTCCGGCAGATGCCGGCTGGAGTGCCCGGCGCCTACAGGCTGTTTGCCAACCTCGTCAGCATCGAAAACTAGACTGTATGTCAGTTCTCTAGCCGGCGCCGGTTATTGTTTGGACTGTGCGGAATGTGTGATTCGCGTGTCGGAGGTGTTGCTCGAATGCGCAATTACAAATTTCGAGAGGTGTTCGCTGACAACAGTATGACCTTCCCGGCTAAAGTGGCCATCCGCTGGTATGAAGAGTTCCTCTGAGTTGTCCTGAAGGAGCAGCGGGTAAAGATCCAGGAACGGAATTTCAAGATCACTGCACATTTGCGCGACGATTTTCTGTGGTCTCGCCGGATCGTCAACGTATCGCGCGATGACTTCGCTGCCCGAAAAGCTTCGTATCAGTATGGGGCTGTACACATCGGGATAAACCTGAAGAGGGGAGGGAATCATACTGACGAGAAACTGGGCGTGGTTTCTGCGGGCTTCCTCGCGAATCTCCTTCATCAACGCCTTCATAAGAGGCACACCCTGCTTCAACACGTCGTCCGCATACCAGCCGGAAATCAGCCCAGGCGTCCGGGGAAGGGTTGGTGTCATACCAATTGATGTAAGGATGTTCACGAGCCACGGTTTAGTCTGAAGAAACGTTCTCATGCCGTTTTCGAGGACGTCCACGATGAAAAATCGAGGTCTGCGTGAAACCAAGTTGGGGGAATAGTCTTTCTGCGGACGGTGGGACAACGTCAGCCCTCCGCCGCTATCCAACGCAAAGCCTGGAGGAGCAGGCGATTTCTCTGACGAGCCGTATTCACTCAAGCGGAGGTTGTCGAGTATGTCGTTGACAAACACCATCAGTATGTAAACATCTCCGGTGATCCCTTGCCTCGCGAGTTCCTTCATGAAAAGCATCTCTTGCGCGGTGCCGTACCCATAAACGCCGGCATTTATTACTTCGTAACTCCCGCCTTTTCCCTTCAATGTGTTCTGCAATAAGACCGGGAAGGTGTTTTCGTGCGGCATGGCCATCGCAAATGTAAAGGAATCACCGAGAACTACAATCCGCCTTGACCCTCGCGGCGCTGCAGGCGCGACCATTCCATTCCTGAGGCCCTGTGTACTAATCGCAATCTCGTGCTTCTTAAAGGTATGCCTGGGCTTGACCCAGTACGAGCCCGGATTCAATCGCCACCCCAGATTCGTATCGAAGGTAGTTAACGGCAAATGACTTTCGGTGGCTTCATAGAATCGTGCTAGACCATATTCCAGGACGATGAAACACACGAGCGCCGTCATGCCGATCATGATCAGATAGAAACTAAAAAGCTTTAGTCTGGACGGCTGCTTTTTGCGAGTCGAATCGCCGGGCTTATCGTGCATGTGCTTTCGGAGTTCCGTTCGGCTAAAACAGCGTATAGATAAAAGGCGCCACTGCGGAGCCCTGAGTCAACACGATCAGACCGCCGAAAAGCGCCAGAATAACTACAATCGGCAAGAGCCAAAATTTTTTTCGTTCTTTGAGAAAAGCCCACAATTCGAGGGCAAGTTCAGCCATGGTGTCTCCAATCAAAACTGACGTTTCATATGTGAGGGGCTTCGCGCCTGGCGAACAACGCGATATGAATCTGCGTTTGGAAGAAGAAACCGGTTCATTGGATCCTTTCCAGTTAAACGGATAATAAAAGCGGTCGGTGTAAACACGACGTAATAAATGAGACTTAGAATAATCTTGGTGTTGATCCATCCAAGCACGTGGGCCAATTGCATCCATGCGCGGTGCGGCTGACGCAAAATGCTTGGCGTCAGGATTCCCGGAACAAACAAAGAGCCCCCAAGGATCAGGGCCCACAACCGGGGATTTTGCCCTCGCCTTATGAACGGCCACATGGCAATGAAGAGAAAGACTCCTCCCACTGTTGTTCCAAATGATCTCAGTTGGGCGTTTGTTTCTTGAATCTGCTGACTCGAGTTCATGGGTTCAATCCAGAACGAATTCCTTACGCCAATCGATGTCTGCCGGCATTGGCTTCTGATCGGCCTTCTTGATGAAGTAATTTCCAACGACCAGAACATCCATTTCAGTTCGCATGAAGCAACGATATGCATCCTCAGGACTGCCGACAATGGGCTCGCCCCGCACATTGAATGATGTATTGACGATGACGCCGCAGCCGGTCTTGGCTTCAAATGCTTTCAATAAGCGGTGATATCGTGGGTTCGTGTCGGCGTGCACCGTCTGTATGCGCGCTGAATAGTCAATGTGAGTCACGGCCGGAATGTCCGATCTAGGTACATTCAATAAATCGATACCCCACAATCCATGGTCGGCGCCACCCATCGCGATGCATCGTTTGGGTTGAACAGGAGCAACGAGCAGCATGTATGGACTGTCGACATCCATTTCAAAATAATCCGAGACTCTCTCTCTTAAGACAGAGGGCGCAAATGGGCGGAATGACTCCCGAAATTTGATTTTCAGATTCATGGTGGACTGCATTTTCGAGTTCCGAGCGTCGCCGATGATGCTACGGGCGCCCAGAGCTCTAGGACCGAACTCCATCCTGCCCTGAAACCACCCAATCACCTTGCCCGCGGCAAGCTGCTCTGCGGTCCTTTCGAATAGTTCATCGTCGGACAAACGGGAATAGGGAATACTTTTGTCCGCAAGGAAACGCTCGATTTCTTCGTTGTTGAAAAATGGGCCAAGGTAGCTTCCCTTCATACTGTCTCGTGCGCCGTCTGTCTTCCGATCCTTTGCCTCCATTTGGTACCATGCCGCCAAAGCGGCTCCCAGGGCGCCGCCAGCGTCTCCAGCAGCGGGTTGAATCCAGATGTTTTCAAACGGTCCCTCGCGTTGTATACGTCCATTGCCAACGCAATTGAGAGCCACGCCACCGGCCATGCAGAGGTTCTTCTCGCCCGTTTCACGGTGAAGCGTCCGCGCAAGTCTCAACATGATGTCTTCAGTCACGTCCTGAATCGATCGGGCTAGATCCATCTCACGCTGAGTCAAAGGTGATTCAGGCTCACGCGGCGGCCCGTCGAAATGTTTGCTAAATTCGTCGTTCGTCATGGTGAGACCGACGCAATAGTTAAAGTAGTCGACGTTCAGCCGAAAGGTTCCGTCAGGTTTCACATCGATCAAATAGTCGTAAATCGCCTGTACGTACTTCGGCTTGCCGTATGGAGCGAGACCCATCACTTTGTATTCGCCGGAGTTGACCTTGAATCCTGTGTGGTAAGTGAATGCGGAATAGAGCAAACCTAGCGAATGCGGAAATGGAATTTCCCAAAGGGGATTTAGCGTCACCCCGTTTCCGTGCCATGCAGACGTTGTAGCCCATTCTCCGACTCCGTCCAAACACAGAACGGCCGCACTTTGATACGGCGAAGGATAGAAAGCCGAAGCTGCGTGCGATTCGTGGTGTTCGCCGAAAAGGATCTCAGGCGTGAATTTCTTGCCGGGCTCCTCAGTCATCGCCCAGAGCTCTTTCCGCAATAAATCCTTGAGGAAGAGTTTTTCCTTGAACCACACAGGCATCGCCATCACGAAAGAGCGCAGGCCTTTCGGCGCAAAGGAAAGATATGTTTCCAACAATCTGTCGAACTTTAGGAGAGGCTTGTCGTAGAAGACAACGTATCGAAGGTCCGGTAGGGAAATGCCGCCTTCCTTAAGGCAATACCGCAGAGCATTGACGGGAAATCTCGGATCGTGTTTCTTCCTAGTGAAGCGTTCCTCTTGAGCCGCCGCGATAAGTTCGCCATCGCGCACGAGGCATGCAGCGCTGTCATGATAATACGCAGAGATGCCAAGAATGTGGCTCATGCTGGTCTTGTGCTCGCGAGGGTTGAACGATCCAAGATGGGCTGCTCCAAACGGGGAAGCGTCAAACTGCAATCTGTTGGATTCATGCGAGATCAGCGCTCGCGTTGACCACACGTCCCTTCACATCGATCCTGGGCTCCAAGCGAGCGCGGCGAACCAAAATTATGCTGGAAAAAGCCAGTTCTTCGCGATTCAATTCCAGCGCTTCCAGCTGTTCCGAGCAGAAACTTGCGAATTGTGGTTAACGAGGCGCCAGGCCCCAACGATCTTTGAATTTGATAGCGCTTTTGTCAATCTGATCTTGCACCCAAAGATCTTTAGAGGATTTTGATCATAGCGCTCCAATAGGTTCCAGATAAGCCCCTGTAAGAGGGCAGGTGCTAAGATTGATGCATGATTTACCGGATTTCGTTCGCAGTTTTTCTAAGCATCCTCTTTTTAAAGGATCTCTCCGCCCAACTGACGCAGAACGCCAAGTTTGAAATCCTTCGGACCTTGGTCGCTGAACAGGCGGCCTCTCGCGTGTCAATGCCTTTTGGTGCGGAAGGTATCGAACTGAACGATGTTGGACAAATCAACAAAGAGAAACTTGATAAAGAGATAAAGAAGAACGGACAATCCATCGAGCCAGGCAAGGTCGTGACTATAACGGAACTCGCGTTTGACGATAATAGAGTCGAAATCGAGCTGGATGGCGGCGGGAAGAACAAGAAAGGCTTCTTCGAACGACTTGAAGTCGGAATGGGCGGACATACCACTCCCGTGAGCCGCGATGATGTCAAGAAAGCAAAAGGGTCAAAGGTCGTTTTAAGATTTGCGAAGAAGATTCCCGCCAACCTCACCACGGATCAACTGAAACAGTTGCTGGATCCTGTCATGGACTTTAATAAGCCCAACTTCCTCAAGACAGGACTCGAGGCTCTTCCTCCCGAATATCAGGAGGCGGTGAAGTTGAAAGAGGCCAGAATTGGCATGGATCGCAGCGTTGTTCTGTTAGCAATGGGTCGACCAGACAACCGAGTGCGCGAGCAAGTTGACGGCAATCAGACTGAAGATTGGATCTATTACGGGCGCGGTCTCAGGACGACTTTTGTCACCTTTGAGGATGGCGTCGTCGTGCGAATCAAACAGTTCTGAGCGTCGAGCAAATCTGCCGCTTAACTTTCCTTGGACGGTTTTGTTCTCAGTGCAGGCAAAGCGCCTCTGAACTCCAGACAATGGCCCCTGGTCTAGAAGTACACTCGTTGTGAGAGATCGCCTTTTCGAATACTTCCTGCCCGTCGTAGTGTGGTTGGTCGTCATTTACACTTTTTCTACGGACGCATTCTCTTCCTCTCGGACTTTTACGATGATCTCTACCATCGTCGAATACTTTTTTCCTTGGGCGACGCTCCAGCAGATTGCGGCATTGCACGGCATTGTTCGTAAGGCAGGGCATGTCATCGAGTACTTTATTCTCGCACTGTTTACGTATCGCTGCCTGCGGTTCGAAAGGCAGGGGATGGAAACCGCGGCTATTTCCACAGGTATATTCGTGCTCGTGGCAGCCTTGACGGATGAGTTCCATCAAAGCCTGACAATTTCACGAGGTGCGTCGCTAATCGACGTAGGCTACGATTGTCTAGGGGCGGCTTGGGCCATTGGGCTTATCACTGGTTATGACTCCAGGCGTTTACGTTCACATACCATTCTGTGAGCAGAGGTGCGGTTATTGCGCCTTTACCGTATCGTTAGCGGGTGTGGAAAGCTACGCACCGTATATAGAGCGGGTTGTGCGCGAGATCAAAGACTCGAATTTTGATCAGCCTCCTGAAACGATCTATTTCGGCGGCGGCACGCCTTCAATCGTCGATGCGGCCCTGCTTGAGCGCATTGTCAGAGCTTTTCCAGTTGGTGCGAGTGAAGTTTCCCTCGAAGCCAACCCGGGTACGTTGTCCGAGCGAAAACTGCAGCACTATCGAGATATCGGTGTCAACCGCGTGAGCGTTGGAGCCCAATCCTTTAACGATGAGGATCTCAGGATCGCCGGGCGGATTCACAGCGCAGAAGACGTTGTGCATGATATCCAGTTTTTGCGAAAACACGGTTTCTCCAACATCAACATTGATCTTATTGCGGGCTTACCTGGACAGACACAGGAGAATTGGCAGCGGAATCTCAAGTGGATCGAGCGACTCCGACCCGAGCACGTGTCAATCTACATGCTGGACGTGGAAGAGAGGAGCTTGTGGGGAAAGGCGCCAGAGAACATTTTAGGCGACGAAGTGTTTTCGTCGTTCTTTCGTGAAGCCTGTGCGCGTCTTGATCACGAGGGGTACATTCACTATGAAATCTCAAATTGGGCGCTTCCTGGCATGGAGTGCCGGCACAACTTGAAATACTGGACGGGCATTCCCTATCGAGGTTACGGAGTCAGCGCGCATTCATTTTGGGGAGACATAAGATTCTGGAATGTTACGTCACTGAAGGAGTATGCAGACATGGTGGACGCCGGCGTTTCGCCTCTTGCGGGCCAGGAGCAATTAACGCGCGAGATGCGGATAGAGGAGGCGTTCATGCTGGGGCTAAGGCGCACGTCCGGTTTCGATATCTGGAAAGTCGCTGCCGATTTGAGCATTCAATACTCATCGGACTGGTTTGATCAAGTGTCTGTACTGGAAGGCGAAGGATGGATCGAGTTTGATGGTAAGGTCCTGAAGCTGACGCCGTCAGGATGGTTGCTGGCGAGCGGCATCACCGAGGAACTTTTATGGCCGAAGTTATTGTCGATCTCCGAAGTGACACAGTAACTAAACCCTCGCCAGAAATGAGGCGAGCGATGGCCGACGCGGAAGTCGGTGACGACGTTTACATTGAAGATCCCGCGACAAACCGATTGCAGGACCGTGCAGCTGAGATGTTTGAGCGAGAAGCGGCCCTGTTTGTCCCATCCGGCACAATGGGAAACCTTTCATGTGTAATGGCGCATACTCGGCCAGGACAAGAGATCATTTGCGAAGAAGCCGGACATATCTATAACTACGAAATGGGTTCGATATCCTCAATTGCCGGAGTTCTGCCGCGCCTTGTAACGGCGAAAGACGGGATTCTCGACTGGGCCGCTATCGCGAGGTGCATTCGCCCGCCGATCTATTACCGTCCGCAGACTGGTCTGGTATCCCTGGAAAATACGCACAACATGGCGGGTGGAACGGTCTACCCGACAGAAACAGTCAATGAGATCTGTGACCGGGCGCATCAAGCAGGG
>CAZIPZ010000144.1:0-840 GCA_964541075.1 uncultured Solibacteraceae bacterium
CGCTGCGTAATCGCTGTCGTTGATCTGTTGCTTGCCAACGTCCCCGGCAAGCGGTGAAATCCCCGAAACAGATACGGGGATGGAACATGCGGGAATCGATGCGGACGGGCTGGTCGCGGCGCGGGCTGCTGCGGGGCGGCGCGGCGATTGCGGGCATGTTGGCAATGCCGGGATGCGCGATGGCGCAGGGACGGCGGCTGGGCCCCGGCGACCGGATCAACGTGGCGGCGATCGGCGCGGGCGGACAGGGCTCGTCCAACATGTCGGCGCTGACGGGCGAGAACATCGTCGCCTATGCCGATGTGGATCTCGGGCGCGTGTCGCGCTCGCTGCGCGACAAGGACGGGGTGGTGCGGCCGGAGCGCGTGGCGCTGAATGCGGCGTATGAGAAGGCGCAGCACTTTGTCGACTACCGCGAGATGCTGGACAAGCGGAAGGACATCGACGCCGTCGTGATTGCGACGCCGGACCATCACCACGCGCTGGCGGCGATGATGGCGATGGAGCGCGGGCTGCACGTCTATGTGCAGAAGCCACTCACCTACTCCGTCAACGAGGCGCGAGCGCTGCTGAAACTGGCGCGCGCCAATCCAAAGCTCGTGACGCAGATGGGCAATCAGGGTCACTCGGGCGACGATGGCCGTCGCGTGGTGGAGCTGATCAAGGGCGGCGCCATCGGTAAGGTGAAGGAGGTCCACGTCTGGACCAACCGTCCGGTTTGGCCGCAGGGGGTGGCGAAGCCCGAGCCGAAGCCTGTTCCGGCGACGCTGGACTGGGACAAGTGGCTGGGGCCGGCCGATGTGAACTGGGGTTACAACCCGGACTATGCGCACTTCAACT
>CAZIPZ010000144.1:850-10545 GCA_964541075.1 uncultured Solibacteraceae bacterium
GGGCGCGCACCTGATCGATTTCCCGTTCTGGGCGCTGGAGCCGGGCCTGCCGACGCGCGTCGAGACGCGGCACACGCTGTGGGGCGGCGATACAGATCCGTGGGACTACAAGCGGCCGGAGACGCTGGCGGCTTTCCCGCTGGCGACGATAACCTCCTACACGTTCGGCAATGCGAAGGGCGGGCCGGTGACGCTGATGTGGTATGATGGCGGTCTCGCGCCGCCGACGCCGCAGGGCATGCCCGTGGGCGCCAAGATGAACGAGGAAGGCGGCGTGATGTTCGTCGGCGACGGCGGCACGCTGCTGCATGAGACCTATGGCGAGAAGCCGCTGATCATCGGCGAGGAAGCCAAGGCGCGCGCGGCCAAGATCGGGCAGTCGATCCCGCGCATCCGCGACGGCATCAAGGGCCACGAGCAGAACTGGGCGCGGGCCATCCGCGGCGAGGAAGCCGCCTCCTGCCCGTTCGAGCATGCGGCGCCGCTGACCGAGACGATGCTGCTCGGCATCGTGGCCATGCAGGCGGAGCAGCCAATCGAGTACGATGGCGCGGCAGGCAAGGTCACCAACCTGCCGGACGCCAATCCGCTGCTCGGACGAACCTATCGCGAAGGGTGGGCGCTGCCGGCCTAGGCCGGCGCACCTACCTACTTCTTCAGGTTCCCGCAGAAGCGCTGGATGCGGCGGCAAGCTTCTTCCAGCTTGTCCGTCGATGTCGCGTAGGAGATGCGGAAGGCCGGGCTGAGGCCGAAGGCGGAGCCGAACACGACGGCGACTTTTTCTTCCTCCAGCAGGGCGGCGGCGAAGTCTTCGTCATTGGTGAGCTTCACACCGCTGGCCGAGGTCTTGCCGATGGCGCGCGAGCAATCCGGATAGACGTAGAAGGCGCCTTCCGGGGTCGGGCAGCTGAGTTCTTCGGTCTGGTTCAGCATCGACACGACGAGGTCGCGGCGCTTCTTGAACAGTTCCTGGTTCGGCTTGATGAATTACAGATGTGGTACTCATAGGTCTTGGAGCGTGCAGAGCGACGGGCATGAAAATCGGCGACGACTTCCTCGACCGATAATACCCGGATTTCTCTTGGAAGAAGGGCGTTCGCGCCGCGCAAGACCGAGTCGGTATCCATCGTGCGGATCGTTTCAACGCTGGCCACTTGTCCATGTGCGTGGACTCCAGCATCAGTTCGGCCGGAACCGGTTACATGGACTTCGTGATTGAACAATTGAGTCAGTACACGCTGCAACTCGCCCTGTACGGTCGGGCGGTCCGGTTGAATCTGCCAACCGTGAAATGGAGTGCCATCGTAAGCAACGGTGAGCTTGAGGTTCCGCATTCGTATCGGTTATAGCATGTGCGTGGGCATGCAAACTATGCCGGTGACCGGAGTCGTCATTACATTCAATGAAGAAGACCGCATCGCGGCGGCCCTGGCCAGCCTATCTTGTTGTGATGAAGTCATTGTTGTCGATTCCGAAAGCACCGACCGCACGCGTGAGGTGGCCGAGGCCCTTGGCGCGCGTGTCATCATCCGCGCCTGGCAGGGCTATTCCAACCAGAAGAATTTCGCTGCAGCGCAGGCCAAACATGATTGGATTCTCAGCATCGATGCTGATGAACGGTTGACTATCGAGCTTGCTGATGAGATCGCCAAATGGAAGAAAGAAGGGACGCCGTCCATAGCTGCAGCCTCATTCCCACGGCGCGCTTACTACCTGGGGGCGTGGATACGCCGATCAGGGTGGCGCCCCGACACGAAAATCCGGCTGTATGACCGCCGCCGCGCTCATTGGCGCGAGAATGAAGTCCTGCACGAATCCCTGAACGTGGAAGGCCGCATCGCGGAATTCAAAGGAAATCTACTCCACTTTCCCTACCGAAGCTGGGCCGATCATTGCGCAACCGTCGAGCACTACACGTCGCTCGCGTCCCAAGCCGCACGAAAAAGCGGCCGCCGCGGCAGTGTTGTTAAGCTCTTTGTGGCCCCGCCGGCCACGTTCCTCAAGGCATTTCTATTACAAGGCGGCTTCATCGACGGGTGGCGCGGACTGGCCATTGCTTACATGGGGGCTCGCTATGTTTTCCTAAGGGAGTTCCGTATACTGCGCTGATGGAATGGATATTCGCTGTAGTTTTCGGCCTCATCGTTGGTAGTTTTTTGAATGTTTGCATTGTGAGGCTGCCACATGGAATATCGATAAGCGTTCCGCGCTCACACTGCCCGAAGTGCAAGAAGCCCATTCCGTGGTACGACAACATCCCAGTTCTCAGCTATCTCATGCTTGGCGGCAAGTGTCGTTCCTGCAGAAAGAAAATCTCAGCGCGATATCCCATGATCGAGGCGACGAATGGCGCCGTGAGCGGCTTGCTCTACCTCAAGTTTGGCCTTGGCCCCGAGTGGTTCGTCTTCCTGGCATTTGCAGGTGCGTTGATCGTGCTGGCGTTCATCGATATCGACCATCGCATTCTACCTGACCCGATAACACTGAACGGTATTTGGATTGGGGCGCTGGCAAGCATATTTTTGGCCCAGCCCAGTCCCCTTGTGATGCGCCTTTTTCAATATGCAGGTATTCAAGCCGGACCGCGAACGAACGCATTCGTTGGAAGTTTGCTGGGCATGGCTGTTGGCGGAGGACTTTTGTGGGGGGTTGCTGAGGCGTACTTCCGCGTTCGCGGCGTTGAAGGAATGGGGTTCGGCGACGTTAAAATGATGGCGATGGTCGGAGCCTTTCTTGGAGCGCCTCTGACGCTTTTCACGATCATGATCGGCTCCCTGTTGGGATCGATCATTGGGCTGCTCTTCATTCGTTTTTCAGGCAAGTCGAGTGACTACGAACTGCCTTTTGGAACCTTTCTCAGCTTTGCAGCGATCATAGCGGTGCTCTGCGGAGACGATCTCATCAGGCTCTATGTCGACCACATGATCCGTCCCGCTCTATGAAATCCATCTTTTTCATTACCGCATTATTCTCATTTGCAGCTTTCTCGATTGTCATCCTTCGCGTTCGATCCGATCAGTGGCGCCGCCGTCTTATTGAACACATCACCAATAAGATGCCCAGCGGTTTGCTAACGGTCGACCGCTCCGGAAAAATCACCGGCCACAACCCGGCCAGCGAACGCATCTTCGAGGGCAGCTTGAGCACGAATACCATGCTGCCCAGCCTCGTGCGGGAATCCAAGTCGCTGCAGGAGTATCTGGAACGCTGTTTAGAGACCGGCGAAACCTACACACGCATGGAGTTTAACGTTCCTATTCGCGCCGATGCCGATAAGCGCATCGGCATCAATCTGTCCCCGATCACCAGTTCACGGGGCGAAATAGAAGGGGCCATCTGTCTGCTGTCCGATTTGACAGAAATCGTCGAACTCCAGAATCAAATCAAGTTGAAGGAAAATTTCGCTGCTTTGGGCGAAATCTCCGCCGGAATAGCGCATGAATTCAAGAATTCCATCGCGACCATTCTTGGCTATGCGCAGATGTCCGCGAGTGAAAACGACGTAACCACCTTGCAGAGTTATTCGAAAGAGATTCAGAAAGAATCCCAGGCGCTTTCCGTAATAGTGACGGATTTCCTGAATTTCGCGAAGCCCATGCACGCGTCCATCTTCGAGACCGATTTGGTCGAGTTGCTGAAAACCGTTATCGCAGACGTGAAAAACCTTCGCCCAGGGGACTATGAAGTTCGATTCCAATCTACGGGAGAGGCGATTGTAAACTGCGACTCTACGTTGATGCGGCAATCCTTTCTTAATCTTCTGATCAATGCGGCAGAGGCTTTGGGCGGGCAGGGCTTGATCTCCGTCTCCATTGATGCGCTGCGCGAACGTGATTCGGTTCGCATCGTCGTCGAGGATACGGGACACGGAATACCTGCTCGAGAACTGAGCAAGATCTTCTTTCCCTTCTTTACGACCAAGTCACAGGGAACAGGCCTGGGGCTCGCTCTCGTCCAAAAGATAATCATCGCGCACAATGGACGAATCGAGGTGCAGAGCACCCCGGGCAAGGGAACCCGTTTCACAGTGACGCTTCCCAAAAAGTAATCCGCCTCATTCCTCCATAACATAGGAATCCCGATTGCATTCGCCCAAGTCATGCGTGGCCCTCTTGACTCCGCGCTAGGATTCACACTCATCGAAACAATGATCACGACAGTGGTTCTTGTCTCGGGACTCGTCGGCGTTGCTTCCCTTTTTTCCTACAGCATCGCCGCCAACTTTAACAGCCAGCAGCGAACCGTGGCCGGCCTGCTGCTGCGCGACAAAGTAGAGCAGTTCCGAGCTGCTCCCTCCAACCATTCCAACTGGAGCCCCGGAGGCTCGCTCGACGCTGCTTCTCCAATTGCAGGTTATTTCGACTACGTCACCATCGGCTCGGACGGGTCCTTCAGCATCAGCACGGCAGATGGGGACGCACGATTCATGCGGCTTTGGAAAATCGAGGCCAGGACGCCCGCGAGGATCACTATCTGCATTCTCGGGCGAGGAGCCGGAAGCGGCCGGCGTCGAATTGAGCTGATCCGAGGGACGACTCTGGCGGGCGCACGCTTCTAACATGTCGCGACCTCAAGCGGGATTCTCCCTCATCGAGCTTCTTGTGGCGTTGGCAATAACGTCAGGAATCAGCATGATCGTATTTCAGCTGTTTTCCCAAAATGAGAAGGCATTTCGCGACCAGGACCTTGTTATCGAAGCGCAGCAGTCGGCGCGCGCTGTCGCATCGCAGATAGCGGATGAAATTCGGATGGCCGGCCAGGGAATGCCCCTTTTTTCAGCAAGCTTTGATGAGACGGAAAGCGAAAGCGCTGCGGTGATACTGAACGGGTCAGACGATACACGCATCAACTTTCGCGCGGGGCTGAGCCTCGCTGAAAGCGACGTACGGAGCCCTGTTCCGGTCGATTTCACCTTGGGGCAGTCACGATCAGTCACAGTCGGAAATGCGTCCATCTTTTCCAATGTCTTGGGATCCAGTTCTCCTGTCAGCCGTTTTGTATACATATGGGGTCCGGCCGCCAATGATGACTGGGCATGGGTCCGAGCCGAGCTAACAGCCATCGTCAATTCCGCGGACTTGCTCAGCATAACGCCTCTCACGGCAGGAGACATCGGCAGAAGCACAGGGCGTGATTCCATGCTCAGAACTTTCGACGACGGGATCACATTCCTCAGGCCTCCGAGCATCAGCCTGGAAGAGGCTGTGACCTTCTACCTTTCTGCGGGAAGTGTACGGCGGGCGATCGCCGCCAACATGGCGATGCCCGAAAACCTCTCGTGGTCGAGTCCGAATGAAATCGGTCGAAACTTCACGTCATTGACGTTCGCTTACTACGACGGACACGACAGGGTCGTATCGCCCAACACGCTTTCCAGACGCCGCTCGGTTGCGCGTGTGGATGTCCGAGTGACGAGCCAAACGGCCCTGCCGCTGAGCAATGGCTCTCGTCCAACCTACGGGCTCGCTGTTCGAACTCTTCTCAGAAACACTCTTATCCGATAGCGCAAGAAGACTGTCCTTTGCATCGCGACCATCGAGTATCATGCTTTCCGCTTATGCACGGAGTAGAGCAGTGAAGATACTTCTCGTCGAGGACAAAGACAGCCTGCGTCAGATGCTGTCTACAGCGATCAAAAAAGCCGGATACAGTGTCGACGAAGCGGCAGATGGCAACGAAGCTGTAGTAAAAATTCGAAAGCAGCCGTATAGCCTGATCGTCAGCGATCTGCGTCTTCCGACTCTTTCGGGGTTGGAAATCCTGAAGGTTCAGAAGGAAGTCGATCCAACGATTCCTGTGCTCTTGATGACGGGCTACGGAACAATCGAAGAGGCCGTTGAAGCGATGAAGCAAGGCGCCTTTGATTTCCTTCCCAAACCCATCGACATATCGCATTTGTTCCTGTTAATTGAACGAGCGCTGGCCCAACGCCGGCTGCTCCTGGAGAACATTCTTCTCAAAGAAGAATTTCAACGAGCGTACGGAATCCCGAAGATCATCGGTGACAGCACAGCCATCCAAAACGTAAGCCGGGCCATTCAACGCGTCGCGGCGACAGACGCAACCGTGCTCCTGACCGGGGAAAGCGGAACGGGCAAAGAGGTCTTCTCTCGGGCCATTCACCAACTCAGCCCACGCAGGGACAAACCGTTTGTGACGGTGAATTGCGCAGCGATTCCGCACGCTCTCATCGAAAACGAACTCTTTGGCCACGAAAAGGGCTCATACACAGGCGCATTTACACGCAAGATCGGCAAATTTGAAGTCGCAGACCAGGGAACGATGTTTTTGGACGAAATTGGCGAATTGCACATGTCAGTGCAGGCCAAGGTTCTGCGAGTTATTGAAGAGCAATGCTTTGAGCGCCTCGGCGGGCTGGAAACTATTCGCGTCAATGCGCGCGTAGTGGCGGCCACAAATCGAAATCTTCAGGAGCAGGTCGCAAGGAGGGAGTTCAGGGAGGATCTGTTCTTCAGGCTGTCTGTCATTCCTATCCACATTCCGCCGCTGCGTGATCGCATTTCCGATGTGCGTCTGCTCGCCCAGTTTTTCGTCGACAAGTTTTCAAAAGAAACTCACCGCACGGGTCTTCAGCTCAGCCCGGAGGCGGCTAAGGCCCTGGAGGAGTATTCGTGGCCAGGCAACGTTCGCGAATTGCAGAACACAATAGAGCGGGCGGTCATCCTGTCGAGCGGATCATCAATCCGGGCGGATGACCTTAACTTCGCATTTGAAGACCGAAGGCAGGCTGACGACTTCGTTCATCTTCTCGATCTGTCGGGCTCGCTCAGCGAGGTGTCGGGGCGGGCCGTGCGCGCTGCGGAGAAGGTGAAAATAAAACAGGCGCTCGAAATGTCGGGTTGGAACAAGACGCAGGCCGCTCAGATGCTGGATGTCTCGTACAAGACGCTGCTCAACAAGTGCAAGGAATACGAATTGGAATAAACAGACGCTAGGCCGCCTTGCCCCAATGCAAAGCCGCGATGCCGCCGCTCAGATTCTGGTGCTTAACTTCTGAAAGCCCGAGGGACCTCATCATCTCCACCAGTTCTTCCTGGGACGGGAACTTCCTGACCGAGTCGGGAAGATACTTGTATGCATTGCCGTCACCGGATATGAGCGCTCCCAGATGCGGCAGGATATGCCGAAAGTAGAAGTTGAAAATATGCTTGATAACGGGAGTCTTTGGTTTTGAGAATTCGAGCACCACAAGCGCGCCGCCAGGCTTGAGCACTCGCCGCATTTCAGCAATACCCGCTTTCGGGTCTTCAAGGTTGCGCAATCCGAATGCGACGGTGACAGCATCGAATGAAGCATCACGAAACGGCAGGCTGAGGGCGTCCGCTTCGGTCATCCGGATCGCGTTTTCAAGGCCGGCTGATCTCACTTTCTGATGACACCTCGTGAGCATGGGATGGCAGAAATCCGAAGCGATCACCCCTGTCTTCAGGCCCCGCTGCAATTCAAGAGCGAGGTCTCCGGTGCCGCTGCATAAATCGAGGCACAGCGAACCCGAAGAAAGCGCGGTCAATTCCCGCACCCGCCGGACAGCTGCTTTACGCCATACACGATCAATGGAAGCCGAAAGGAAATGATTTAGAAAGTCGTACCGGTGGGCAATGCCCGCAAACATCTCTCGAACAGCACGGTTATCGGGCCCTTGATACGCTCTTTCCATCTTCCAGAATGTCCTTCACAGCATTGCGGACCACTTCAAAAGGAACGTCCCTGGTGATTTCAACGTTCCCTATTTCGCGCGGCAGCACAAAATGCACGACGCCATCCTTAACCTTCTTATCGTGTTGAAGAGCATCCAGCACTTCCTTGCTCTTCACACCAACTAATGAAGGAAGCCGGCCGATGGAGTTGACCGCCCTTTCAATCCGGCGGCATTCTTCATCGGAAATCTTGCCGAGCGTACGACCGATGCGCGATGCCGCTATCATGCCGTACCCAACAGCTTCTCCATGCTTTATCCTTTGATAACGCGCGGCGGCTTCAAGACCATGTCCTATAGTATGTCCAAAATTGAGAATGCGCCGGAGGTCGCCTTCCTTCTCATCCCGCATAACGACATCCGCTTTGATGGCCGCGCACCTCGCGACAAGATTCTCAACCGTTGCCGGATCACGCTTGGCTAAAAGTGCTATGCGCCTTTCGAATTCCTCGAACAAGGAGCGATCTCGGATCACGCCATACTTCAAAGCTTCATAGAGGCCGCTGCCGTATTCGCGTTGGGGTAAAGTTCTGAGAACTGTCGGATCGGAAAGAACGAGTCTCGGCTGGTGAAATGTTCCGACGAGGTTCTTGGCGACTTTTAGGTTGACCCCAGTCTTTCCGCCGATGCTCGAATCAACCTGCGCTAAGAGAGTCGTTGGAACCTGGACCACGGCGATCCCTCGCATGTAGATCGAGGCCGCAAATCCGGCGACATCACCTACGACGCCGCCCCCCACTGCGATCACAGTGGATTGCCGCGTCAGGTTACGGGCCGCCATTATGTCCAACAGGCGCGACACCGTCTTTAGGGTCTTTGCGCGCTCGCCGTCCGGGATTTGAACGACATGAAACCTTTTTTGCAGACCGCGGCCGACGGCTTCAAAAATTCTTGGTTGAGAAATCAGCAGGTAGGGACCGCCCAATCCGGCTTCATGCAGTCGTTCTTCAATGTTCTGCAGAAGACCGGCGCCGACGACGATTTCATACGACGCCCCTGGCAGTTGAACTGAAATGGATTGCATACAAAGGAAAGGCCGCAGACTACGCTGCGGCCTTCGTAGTGAAACTTGTGAAACGCAGCAGACTTATTGACGGCGCTCCGCGAGTTGTCGCGCAGCCTTCCCGGCCAATTCCTTGGCATCCGGAATGAGATCAATCGCCTTGAGAACCTGTGGATCGCCGTCGAGCAGCACACGCGCCGCGTCCGAGACCCCAATCCGATTGTAGACAACTTCGTATCGGATCATTCGCCGCACGTAGTCGCTGTTGTCCGTGAAATCCTGATCCGTGACCGCTATTCCCCGCTTCGCGATGTGCTTCTTAAAATCTTCCACCATGGCATCGGAAACCTGGAATGGCGTTTCGATCTTTGGGTTCGTTGCTAGGAAATCCCGCACGAATGTGTAGAAGGCGAAGCGCTTTACCATCGTCTCCTGGAACTCATCCGGCTTCGATTCCTTCACGATGACATCCGGAGTAATACCGCCCCCGCCATATACGATTCGTCCCAGATCGGAATACTTGATGTCGTCCTTCTTCGGTTCCGTCGTTTCCCGATGGTTGTAATAGTCAAACTGGGATATCTGAGAGTAATCGCGCTGAATCAGGCGTCCGCTCGGCGTGTACCACTTCTGCGTGGTTAATGCCAAACCGGCATTCTTGCTGAGAGGATACACAGATTGCACCAGGCCTTTTCCAAAGCTGGTTTCACCGACAATCAAGCCGCGGTCATGATCCTGAATGGCGCCAGCGACGATCTCGGAAGCGCTGGCGCTGGACGGATTAATCAAGATCACAAGTGGATAAAGGTTTTCGTTGTTGACTCTCTGCGATGCGTACGGGCGATTGGACCCACGCGTTCGTCCGCGTGTTTCCACAATCATCTGGCCTTTTTGCAGGAATGTCTCGGAGACTTCTATAGCTTCCTGAAGCAGCCCGCCGGGATTTCCACGCAAATCGAACACAAGGCCGTCCAG
>CAZIPZ010000145.1:0-10475 GCA_964541075.1 uncultured Solibacteraceae bacterium
GTTGGCGCGAAATGCACCAATCCCGAATATTGCGCATCCACTCAAAATAAGTTTTCGACCAATTCTGCGGAACGAACTTGGTACGACCGTCTTCGACTGCTGCAATTCCGGCGTCAGCGAGAGGCTTGATCTTGACAAACCATTGCGTCGAAAGCAGCGGCTCGACGATCGTGTTGCATCGCTGACAGCAGCCGACGCTATGCGCCAGGGGTTCGGTTCTTGCGAGCAATCCTTGGGATTCCAAATCCTGCAGAATTCGCTTCCGAGCCTCGAAGCGATCGAGGCCGGCGTAAACGCCCCCGGCAGCCGTTATTCTTGCTTCTTCGTCGATGACACTGATTTGCTCCAGATTATGCCGCTGACCCATTTCGAAGTCTGCGGGATCGTGGGCGGGCGTCACCTTGACAACGCCTGTTCCGAACTTCGGATCCACCGCCTCGTCCTGAACGAATGGAATTTCACGATTCAGCAAAGGTAATATTGCGAATCTGCCCTTGTATTTCGAATAGCGCCGATCGTTGGGATGCACCGCCAAGGCAGTGTCGCCGAGCATGGTTTCGGGTCTCGTGGTTGCGACCTCGACGAAGGCGCCTGGCTCGTTTTTTAGCGGATATCGAAGGTGGTACAGCTGCGAATCGCGAGACTCGTACATGACCTCGAGGTCGGATAGAGCTGTGCGACAGCGCGGACACCAATTGATAAGGCGCTTTCCACGATAAATCAGACCTTCGTCGAAGAGCCTCACGAACACTTCACGTACGGCTCGCGAGAGGCCTTCGTCGAGAGTGAACCGTTCGCGCGACCAGTCACATGAAGAACCGATGCGTCGGATCTGTTTAAGAATTATCCCGCCGTATTCCTTCTTCCACTCCCATACACGCTCAACGAATTTCTCGCGGCCGAGGTCATTGCGGGTCAAACCCTGCTGCTTCAAATCACGTTCGACGACATTCTGAGTCGCGATACCGGCATGATCCATCCCAGGAAGCCAAAGCGTGTTGTATCCCTGCATCCTTTTGCGGCGGACGATCACATCGTGAACAGTGTTATTGAGCATGTGCCCCATGTGCAGAGAGCCGGTCACATTGGGCGGCGGCATAACGATGACGAACGGCGGACGAGACGAAGTGGAATCTGCGCGGAAGTATCCCTTGGATTCCCACCAGTCATACCAACGGCCCTCGACTTCCTGAGGGCTGTACGTCTTGGAGATTTCAACTTTCATTGCTTCGCTTCAGTTCCTCACGGACAATCTTTTCAGTGATATCTGGAATAATGTCCCATGCGATGCTTTCGACCACCTGCGTCGTCAGCCTTTGAATGACGCGGTCGGCAATCCGATCAATTTCTTCCTCGGAAATCCCGACTGAATCCTGCGGCGGCGGTTCAGGAGGCTCTTCGACAAAGATCGCTTCCAACCCGAGAAGATCCGGTTCCTCTTCCGGCTTTTCCGGTTCGGCAGGAACGGTGTTGTCGGGAAGTACAGAATGCACGAGTTCCACAAGGGCGCTCGGCTCAAACGGCTTGGTGATATTCGCCGTGGCTCCCGCCATCCGCGCGGTGCCTTCATCAAAAGCATCGAAGGCGCCGACCAGCAGAACAACTGGGATGCTCGACATCGTCGGATGATTCCGAACATAGGCGCAAACTTCGTAGCCGTTTTTTCCCGGCATGTAAATGTCAGCAAGGACCACACTAGGCCGAATCTCTTCAAATTTCTTTATCGCCGCTTCACCGTTGCTTACTGGAACGATGTCGAATTCGCCATCCTCAAACGTCTGCTTGACGAGGCGTTGAATCGTCGGACTGTCATCAGCTAGCAGAATTTTTCGTCGCATATCCGTTTTTATTAAATCAAAAAGCCCCGCCCCGCGGAGCCGAGTGGCGCCAAGTCACCCTCAAAAATTCTTTTGGGGCGCCTGATCAGGCTAGGCCGCGGCTGCAGGGCTTTAAAAATCGGGACTAGCGGGCGTTCTTTGCCGGCGGCTTGTTCTGCGGCGTTACTACTTTTCCGTCAACGCTGAAGTCTCCGCCCGCTTCAGTTCCTTCGCCCTCTAGGGGAGCGTCCTGAACCGAAGTCGCCGTTGTGGAGGTTGAAATATCCGGACGACGGCTGAACATGCTGAACATCTTTCCGAAAAGACCCTTTGCGTGCTGCTCTTGTTGCGCGCGAGCAAGCGCCACCGGATTAGGAGACGGAATCGGAGCTTTCAATTCTGTAAGTCGCTCCTTCGCACTGGCAACAGATTCAGAAAGAGGATGGTCGGTCACTATTCGCGCGTAGTAAATAACGCTCTCAGGACCGTTGTTGTTCCGGCGCAGGGATTCAGCCAGATAGTAGAGCGTCTCGGGCGCTCTCGAAAAATCCGGATATTTTTCGAGCACTTCCGTGTACCGGTCCGCCGCGGCGGCATAAGCCCCTTTGATGTAATAGAAATTTCCGATTTTGTAGACGCCTTCAGCGAGCACTTCCTGAACACCGCGAAGTTTCTCCTTGGCCTCGTTGAGGTGCGAACTGTCGGGATAGGTTGAGATCATGGACTTCAGTTCGGCTTCAGCGAGCAAAGCCTGAGTGCGGTCGCGATCAGGCTTCTCCATCTGCTTGACGTGAGTCATCGCGATGAACAACTGCGCATCGTCAGCGAGATCGCTGGTCGGAAAAAATGTGATGTAGTCCTTGAACTCCAGTTCGGACTGGGTCAACGCTGAGGTTGTGCCTTCGCGATAGTACGATTCGGCGAGCGCGTATTTCGCCTGCGGTAAGAATTCACTGTCCGGATACGTATTGATTAATGTTTGAAGAGTCAACCGCGCAACGGTCCAGCGGTTTCGCCCCAATTCCCTCATTGCGCGTTCGTATAGAACCCGATCGGGTTCGTCGATGGAGTTGGGGTCCGTGACCTCTGCGTTCTTCGAACCACAACCCAACACAAGAAGGAAAAGAGACAGGATGAAAAGCTTCCTCATTTAAACCTCTCTGAGGGGAAGCCGGGCATCGAGCCCCCTAGCTGAACCCAGCGTGGTTTTCGACTGAAAAATACCAAGTCCCAGACTTCCTAAACGTATTCAGAATGATAACTTAGCGGTGCGGCCATTTCCAGCATTTCCTTGACCTTCCGGGAAGGGTCCGTGGCGTGAAAAATGGCGGATCCGGCTACAAGAACCTCCGCCCCGGCCCTCACGACGCCGGGCAGAATATCCAGGTCGATGCCCCCATCGACCTCAATGACGCATTGGAGCCTGCGGTCATCGATAATCCGGCGGGCCGCCCTAATTTTGTCCAAAGTGTACGGAATGAACTTCTGGCCGCCAAACCCAGGATTAACGCTCATAATTAACAACATATCCGCCAGCCCCAAGGCATGATCAATGGTTCCGATGGGCGTGGCCGGATTAATTGAGACTCCTACCCCGACTTTATGTGAGCGGATGAAGTTTAGCGTTCGGTCCAGGTGGACGACGGCCTCGGCATGCACGGTCAGTATATTCGCCCCGGCATCCACGAAGGCCGGAATATATTCATCCGGCCGCGCGATCATCAGATGAACATCCAAGGGCAGGTTCGTGGCTTTCCGAATGGACTTTACGACAGGCGGGCCGATTGTAATGTTGGGTACGAAGTGTCCATCCATCACATCCACGTGCAGCATGTGCGCGCCGGCTTCTTCCACCTTCCGAATGTCGGCAGCGAGATCAGCGAAATTGGCGGAAAGGATAGACGGTGCAATACGAACGCTCATTGGCTTACATCCAGGGTGATGAGATCGCTTTTGGACAACCGATGTCCGGCTTGCGGCGTCTGCTGAATAACGACGCCGGCGCCGACGCCAGGATAAGACCGATAGTTCGTTTTCCCGATTCGAAACCCCTCGTTTCGAGCGCGGGAAGCCACAAGTTCGGCAGGTTGACCGATCAGATCCGGCATGATGAAAAATTGTTCGGGCGGGCCGAGAGAGATCAGAATGTTGACGGATGGATCGACACTATCGCCCGACCCAGGAGCTGGCGACTGGTACGCAACTGTCGCCGCCTCGCTCTTTGGGGTGTGCGCATACAGAGTGTTGCCAAGCGTCAGTCTGCGCTGCGACAACGTCAACTGAGCCGTTCGCAAGCTCGTTCCAACCAAGTTCGGGACCGGGAATTTGCGGTCGCCGAGCGAAATCAGAACCTTGACGCTGCGGTTCGTCTTCAGCCGCGTGCCCGGAGGAGGATTCTGATCAAGAATATGTCCTTCCGGAACGCGAGCGTTGAACTGCTTGCTTGAAATCTTCATGATCAGAGCATTCTGCTCCAGCATTCGCGCTGCTTCTTCCTGCGTCTTACCCGCTAACGCAGGAACTTCGACTTCGCGACCACGAATTGCAAATCGCATCGCCGTTAGCGCGCTGAGGATTCCGGCGACCACCAGAATCGCAATCATCAACACAATGCCCGACCATCGCGAAAACGGGCTTTCGGGTTTCACCTCGACGGTTTCAGCAGCTGGATTTGGTTCCTGCATCTGCCTAATTATCCATTACCGGTTCAAATTTTTCATGCGACTGAATTCGCGCACCATTTGCAAAATCGGCGCCGGCGACTGGCTTACGATTCTCGGGCTGAAGCTCGATGATTTCGAGCAGCTGAAAATCACCGCAGCATACAGTTAAAGTGCGACGTCGCATTCCAATAGACCCCGGTTCGCAATCCGGCTGGGTCTCCGTCACCAACCTTGTCCGCAAAATCTTGCAGGTGGCTCCGCGAAACTTCGTCACCGCCCCCGGCCAGGGATTAAACGCACGCACCTGGTTATGGACATTCGACGCCTTCGTCGTCCAATCGATGAATCCATCTTCCCTTTTTAAAATCGGGGCCAGTGTTGCTGCGGAGTCGTCCTGCGGCTGAGGATGAAGGTCGCCACGCAGCACACCTTGCACCGTTCTCACCATCAACTCGCTTCCTATCCGGGAAAGCCGGTCGGACAATTCGATCACATTTTCCTCCGGGTCGATTGCAGTCTCTTCAAAAAGGTAGACAGGACCGGTGTCAAGACCCTCCTCGATCTTCATTGTTGAGACTCCCGTTATGGTCTCTCCTCTTGCGATTGCCCATTGAATCGGCGCCGCGCCGCGGTATTTGGGCAGCAAAGAGGCGTGCAGGTTTACACAACCCGATTGAGGCAGATCGAGGAGCCACACGGGAAGAATCTTGCCATACGCGACGACAACGATGAGATCAGGCTTTAAAGCTTCGAAAAGAACCTTGGCATCATCGCCTTTGATACTTCGGGGCTGGTGAATCGGAAGATGGAGTTCGAAGGCTTCCTTCTTTAAGGGCGTCCCTTGCAGACCTTGTCCGCGACCTGTTGGCTTGTCCGGTTGGGTGATAACACCGGCTATCGTGTAGCCTTCTTCAAAAAGACGCCGCAGTGTTCGCCGTGCAAAGTCGGAACTGCCCATGAAAACAATGCGGGTATCGATGTTTGATTTTCCGCCGGACGACTGGAAACCTGAAGGACGAGTCATGCCCGAAGCCCGAGATCAGGAACCGGGAATTCGAAATTCATTCCCATTTTCCCTGGCGCTCAAGCTTGCGGATTCGTCTCTTGATCATGTCCCGCTTAATGAAGCTGAGATGATCGAGGAAGAACACTCCATTGAGATGATCGAGTTCGTGGCAAAACGCGCGGGCCAGCAGGTCCGAACCCTCAACGGTGACTTCTTTGCCGTTCATGTCCAGACCTCGCAGGACGACTTTCTTAGGGCGGAGCACATTCGCAGAGAAGCCGGGGATGCTCAAACATCCCTCCTCTTCGTATTGCTCGCCTTCGCTGACGACGATCTCGGGATTCACCAGGGTGATCAGATGATCCTTTTTTTCGCCCGCACTCGGATCGGTAACCATGATCCGTTTCGCAATACCGATTTGAGGCGCAGCCAGTCCGACGCCGGGCGCTTTGTACATGGTGTCGACCATGTCTTTGACGAGTTTAACTTCCTCGTCAGTAATATTCGTCACGGGCTTGGAAGGAACATCGAGTACGTGAGCTCCAAATAGGACAATCGGCCGAATCATAAGATCATAGTAGCATCAAGGATTTGGATACTCTCTCAATTGCTCCAAGTAGCTCTCGTAATTGGTTCGGATTTCCCGCATCGAATCTCCACCGAATTTTTCGAGCACTGCATTTGCTAGGACCAGCGCAACCATCGTTTCGCCAATAACTCCCGCTGCGGGAACTGTGCATGTGTCGGAGCGTTCGTGCTGTGCGACGAAGGGCTCCTTAGAAATCATATCGACGGAGCGGAGCGCCTTCTTGAGCGTCGGAATCGGCTTGAGATACCCAACAACGCGAATCTCTTCGCCGTTTGTGATCCCTCCTTCAATGCCGCCGGCGCGGTTGGATAAACGATAAAAGCGCTTCTCGCCGGGATCGTAGGCAATTTCATCGTGAGCTGCAGAACCACGACTATAAGCAACTCGAACGCCTTGCCCGACTTCGACTGCCTTAACAGCATTGACGGACATGATGGCCTGGGCCAATCTTCCGTCAAGACGAGTATCCCACGCCGCGTGCGATCCGAGGCCGGTCGGGACGCCACGGGCGACCACCTCGAACGTCCCGCCGATGGTGTCGCCGTCCTTTTGCCCGGCTTCTATCTCTTTCACCATCTGCTCGGCAACATCTGGAAGGACGCAACGGACAACATCGTCATTCCGGATCGATTCCAACTGGTCCCACGTTACTGGGAAATCTTCGGGTAATCTGACTTTTCCGATTGCGGTCGTGTGGCTGAGAACATCGATGCCGAACTCGCGAAGGAATACCTTGGCCAAAGCGCCGGCTGCGACCCTGGCGGCCGTTTCGCGGGCGCTGGAACGCTCCAGAATATTCCGAGCGTCGGTGTGGTTGAATTTAAGGGATCCGGCCAGATCCGTGTGTCCAGGCCGCGGCCGCGTGACCCGTCGCTTTTCGGCCGAATCTCCGGCAACTGGCCGGACTGACATGATTTCTTCCCAGTTGGGCCAGTCCCGGTTCTCGATCATCATGGCGATAGGGCTGCCAAGCGTCTTTCCGTGGCGGACGCCGGACAAAAAGCGCACCTGATCACGTTCGATTTTCATCCGGCCGCCGCGTCCATAGCCGCCCTGTCGACGTTTTAATTCCTGGTCTACGAATTCAAAATCGATTGTCAGGTGGGCCGGAAGGCCTTCCACGAGGGCGATTAATGCCTGGCCGTGCGATTCCCCGGCCGTTCTAAACATCAACATAGGTCGAGTATAGCCTGTAAGTCCTTGACCCTAAAAGAATCTTTCCGTTACGATGGCGCGATGCCTTTTACGCCGAAAGCCGCGATCAAGGAGGTCCAAGATTTGTCCTTCTTGACCGCGAAGGCGCTGGTCAGCGGGTTTCGGCGGCCCTATTATGTTCGTGACATACTGACTCAAATGGACTTAATAGGCGTGGGCTCCCTCAGTGTTGTTATGCTCACGGGGTTCTTCACCGGAGCGGTTCTGACGCTTCAAACTTCCAAAACACTCTCAACATTTGGGGCCATTGGCTTCACTGGACAACTGGTTGCAGTATCGCTTGTGCGAGAACTCGGTCCCGTGCTCGCTTCCCTTATGGTGGCAGGACGTGTGGGGTCAGGCATTGCGTCCGAACTTGGTTCAATGCTGGTGACGGAACAAATCAATGCAATGCGCGCCCTTGGAACTGACCCCATCAAGAAGCTGGTTGTACCCCGTGTGCTGGCCACTACGACAATGCTTCCCATATTGACCATCGTTGCCGACGGAATTGGTGTGATCGGCGGCTTGTTCGTTGCGGTTTTTGTGCTTCATATCAGTTCGAACCTGTACTTGAGTTCTGCATGGGACGGTCTCAATTACATGGACCTTTTCGGAGGACTCGTAAAGCCGCTGGTTTTCGGCTTCATCCTTTCAATGGTTGGCTGTTACTGTGGATTGCGAACACACGGTGGAACCCAAGGCGTGGGCCGATCAACGACTCAGGCCGTCGTTGCCTCGTCCATCCTCATTCTGGTTTTCAATCTCATTCTGACGCGCATTATTTTGGCCTACACTCAATGAATTTGGCTCCGGTTCTCGAGATGAAGGACGTCGTGAAGTTTTACGGCGAAACGCTGGTCCTGGATGGCGTGTCGTTTCGCGTCTTTAAGGGAGAAACCAAGATCATTATCGGAGCAAGCGGGTCGGGAAAATCCACGATCTTGAAATTGATCATGGGCCTGGATAAACCGGACGAAGGATCGATTTTCGTGGACGGCCAGGAGATCACGAAACTCGCCGAAGATGCCCTGGTTCCGGTCCGGCAGAAAATAGGAATGGTTTTTCAGGAGTCTGCGCTCTTCGATTCCCTCACGGTGCGCGAGAATGTAGCGTATCGGCTCTACGAACTGCATGTAGCCGAGAACGAAATTGATCAAAGGGTGCGACAGAGTCTGGGTTTCGTTGGGCTCGAAGACGCCATCGACAAAGTTCCGAGCGAACTGTCAGGCGGCATGAAGCGCAGAGTCGCTCTGGCGCGCGCACTGATCAGCGAGCCCGCAGTGATGCTCTATGATGAACCGACTGCCGGTCTGGATCCCGTCACCTCGAGGAAAATTAATGAATTGATTATCGCGCTGCGTGATCTTCGCGGAGTAACCGGAGTCTTCGTGACTCATCGGTTGCGCGACGCCTTCACCCTTGCAACGGAATACGCAACGAATGGCCACAACAAGATCAATTTCCATCATGAAGGGCAGGATGTGTGCATTGCGAATACGCGTTTTCTGATGCTGAGAGACGGAAAGATCATTTTTGAAGGGCCGGATGAAGTGTTGCGCCGGTCCGAGGACAAATACATCAAGCGCTTTTTGGCTTAGCAACGCCCCTTACGCACGCGGGTTCGCACCCGCTCCATCAGGGAGGGAAAATGGCTCAACGTAGATCACTTGCCTGGACCGAACTGCGGGTCGGCATACTCGTGTTCACCAGCTTCGTGCTTTTGGCCCTGGCGATCTTTTTCATTGGTGGAGAGTCGGGGTTCCTGACGCCGAAGTACACCGTCACCGCTTTTTTCCAGTCTGCAAACGGCCTGCGCGGCGGAGCGGAAGTGTGGCTCGAAGGCGTTACGATCGGGAACGTCAAAACGGTGCGAATCTCCAGGCAGCCGGATCCCAATAAATCGGTCGAAGTCGATCTTAGTCTGGATGAGAAATACCAGAACATCATCCGCACCGATTCGACGATAACAATCGGAACGATCGGTCTCCTTGGCGACAAATACGTGGATATCACCAGAGGCAGCGAAGCGGGTCAGGTCGTGCCCGATGGCGGAGCGCTTCAAGGACAGGAGACTGGAGACATCGGGAAAATCATTACGGGAACGAATGATTTCGTCGCCAATCTCGAAATTCTGAGCACACAGATCACCAGGATGGCCGAACGTGTTGACCGCGGCGAGGGAACGCTCGGCAAGTTTCTCACCGACACTTCTATCTACGACAACGCCAACCTGGCAGTCCGGGAAGCGAACGCACTTGTTCGAGATGCTCGAACAGGAAACGGCACGGTCGGTCTTTTGATCTCGGACGATGAACTGTACAGGAAGATCAACGTCGCCGTTGAACGAGTGGACACGCTGATCGCCAAAATTGAAAGCGGTCAAGGAACCGCAGGTAAGCTCGTAAACGATCCCTCTCTCTACAACCGGGCGAACAACCTGGTCGCGCGGATGGAAACGATTGCGACTCGCATTGAAAACGGCGAAGGCACGCTCGGAAAGCTCTCGAAGGATGAGGCGCTTTATGCAGACGCGAGAGACACGATGGCCAAGGTGACCAGCCTTGTGACCAGCATCGAAAACGGCGTCGGCACCGCCGGAAAATTCATTAAGGACCCGACGCTCTACAACAGTCTGAATCAGACTTCCTCCGAACTGCTCAAACTGTTATACGATTTCAGGCAGGATCCGAAACGATTTCTGACGATCAACTTTAGGCTGTTCTAGGTTCAGAACAATGAGTGCAGACATCAAGAAAAAATTAGATGAAGAAATACAGGCCTTGGAAAAGGAGCTTCGCGATGAGCTTCCGAAGGCCCTAAAAACAGCGGCGGCTTTGGGGGACCTCAGCGAGAATGCCGACTATCAGGCTGCTAGAGAGCGGCAGGATTTCGTCAGAGTCCGTTTGGGCCAACTAAAACAGCGCGCTGCAGACCTCTCGATGATCAATTTCGATAAAATCCCGCGGGATCGCATTTCTCTGGGATCGAAGGTGGTCCTTCTGGATGTCGACAAAAATGAAGAGGTCACTTACAAGTTGGTGACTAGTGAGGACGCAAACGTGACGGCGGGCCTGATCTCAACCACATCGCCAATCGGCCGGAGTCTTCTAAACAAGCGCGAAGGAGATACCGTGGAAGTCAAGATTCCATCCGGAACAAGAACTTTCGAAATTCTCAGCTTCACGACAATGCACGATTCGCAA
>CAZIPZ010000146.1:0-10430 GCA_964541075.1 uncultured Solibacteraceae bacterium
AGGAAATTGAACTCCCAGCTTCTGGACGCGAACAACATAGGTGGAGTACGGCAAAACTTTGTCAACGCTGGCTTGACTCTTAGCGCGATCGATCTCGAGGTCGTTCATGACGAGATATCGCTTGCCCCTCTGCTCGATGAATATAAATGGGTCCGGAGCGAAAAAGTGAGTCGCCCAAAGCATATTGGCGTCGCTTTCGCTGGCACTATAGATCAAGCGTGCGTCGAACGTCTTATTTCGCATGATATATTGAGCGGCAGATGGCAAAAACGGCCGGCATTATAGTCATTGGAAACGAAATACTTTCCGGAAAAACAACAGATGAGAACTCACCGTATCTGGTGCGAGAGTTGCGGCATTTGGGCGTTGATGTTCGCAAGATTTCGGCTATCCCAGATGAAGTCGAACTCATTTCGCGTGAAGTCCGGGAATTTTCAATTGCCTACGAGTATGTTTTTACCACAGGTGGCGTCGGCCCTACGCATGATGATTTAACCATGGATGGAATTGCCGCGGCTTTCGGACGCGGTCTGCATCGTCATCCCGAACTGGAGAGCATACTGCGACAATACTATGATTCAGTGAGCCTACAAGGGAACCTACGTATGGCTGACATTCCCGAAGGCGCGCGACTTGTCGGAGGAAAAGGCGCATGGTTTCCCGTTATCGCCCTGGAGAACGTCTACATTTTTCCGGGAGTTCCGGAGATCATGCGACGGAAGTTTGATCGCATCAAGGAAATGTTTCGTGACACGCCGTACCACCTGCGCGAGGTGTTTCTTCGGGCGGATGAAGGTCAGGTCGCGGCCTTGCTGCACGATGTACTGATCCACTTTCCAGATCTCATGTTAGGTTCCTATCCCGATTTGGACAATCCATCCTATTCCATCAAGTTGACCCTGGAATCCAAGGATCCCGTTTTTCTCGATCGAGCACACACCTTTCTCTTGTCGGAGCTTTCGAAGCTTTATTTGACCCCGATTCGATAGTTCCGAAATTCAGAAAAGGCGTGGTTGAGCCAAAGGTATATCCTCAAGGACGCGTTGGAAGCCAAGTTCCGCGCACAGCGGTTCGAGCATGCGGCGATCGCCGCTACGATACCGGAGCTCCTCGGATGTAAAACTGAATGGGGCTTCGCAGCAAATTGTCGCCAGCTTGCGGCTCATACGCACAGTCTCAATGTTTTGTCGAATGCGACGCAGGATCTCATCCCGTCCTCGAAAGTTCATCGTCTTACCTTCAGGCGGCTGCTCAATGAGATCTTCAATAGTGGTATAAACCGAAAGAATCTGTCGGGCTGTCTTGGGACCGACGCCTCTTACTCCAGGAATGTTGTCCACAGAGTCGCCATGCAGCGCTAACAGGTCCGGTATCTGCCCAGGAGCTACACCGAATCTTTCTCGAACTGCGGTTTCATCGAACCACATATCGCGTGCGATGTCATAAATACGTATCGTGCCGCAGACAAGCTGAGACATGTCCTTGTCGCCCGTCACGATTATTATTGGATGGCCCAGTTGACTCATTTTTGAGGCAATCGTCCCTATGATGTCGTCTGCCTCATATCCTGCCATCTCGAAGCAGGGCACACCGATGGCCTTTGTAATTCGTCGACAATACCCGAATTGAGGTTCCAGGTCCTGCGGCCGCGCCGGGCGGTTGGCTTTGTATTCGCTGAAAACCTGAGCGCGAAACGAACTACCAGCTTCGAATGCGGCAACCATGTACTGAGGTTTACGCTCTTTGATGATCCGGAGAAGGGTGCGAAGGTATCCGAGCACTGCGTTTGTCAGCAAGCCAGACGGTGACCGGATGTCATCTGGTAGCGCGTGGTACGCCCGAAAAATGTAGTTCATGGCGTCGATGATGTAGACGGCGTTAGACATCTTCCTATGCCCGGCCGTGAGTGCTACCAGGCCCGGATTCGCCCTACATCAATATGCACGAATTGGGAGGAGGGATAATAGCCTACACCCCCGGCGCGCAAAGAAATCGCTGCGCGTCGCAGCTTTTCCAATGTTCGTCCAGGCACTCGGACGTCAGCGGCCATTCCCTTCATATGCAGGCTGTTTTGCGCAACCCCATGGCTTTGGCCTCGAAGCAGCGCATTTGTCTTTGGAGATCGAAATCCTGAGATGATTTCGTAGGGCTGTTGGCTGTCTAATTCTAAATTGAGCTCGTGCAGAGTATCTAGCAAGTTTGGTGCGATTTGGAACACTTCGCCTGTCCGAAAATCCCGAAGGATATGGTTGATTTCAGCGAGTGATTCGGGAACGTATCGACCGTCGGCCCAATAAGTCGTTTTAAGCTGCTCGGCCGTATGAAGGTTGTAGAAACGTAAGATTTTCGGTTGATCAACAATCCCGGCCCCCCTTCCCAGATTTGGCTTGGCGAAACTTGCAAGGCAGCTTAGGGCTCCGACTTGTAAAAAAGAACGTCGATCCATTATGAATTCATTAAGTTAGTTGGCTTCCAGTTAATTTCCGCGGTGTCTGGTTGGTGTTAGAACATCAGCCGCGTTCAGTGGCGGAAACAGTGTAGCACAGGTCTCTCTTCGCGGTTTCATGGCTGACAGCGTCCCAACGCTGCATTTCCCGATGAAAATCAGCCCTTCCGTTTGAGCTAAGCCTCCCAGTTCAGAAGGCCGTTTTGAAGATTGAAGCTGACGGTTCTTGCTAAAAACGTACTCTGTCCGTTGCAGTCGGCGCCTCTGGTTCAAACCCGCTCGCCGGTTCAAGTCCGCTTGAATAACGTCGCGCATGCTTGGTTTGTTTAGGAAGGTGCACGTCATGCTTTCAAACCCTTACCGAAAAGCTTCGTCTGAGGATGATGGGAATACAAAGTTCAGAGATCGGGAGGGCGCAATGCTCATAACGCACGGATTGCCGAAACGTATTGCACTAGAGCCACGGAAACGAAGCGCCGACGTTCTGGAATTTGAAGCCCGCCTGCGCCGGCGGATCGTCGGACAGGACGATGCAGTGGCGCAACTTGTGAGTGTGTATCAGACATTTCTCGCCGGTATGTCTGTGAAGGGCCGTCCGGTGGCGAACCTTCTCCTTTTGGGTCCTACTGGTTCAGGAAAGACTCATTTGGTGGAGTCGACAGCGGAAGTTTTGTTGGGAAGGGCGGACGCTTTTATAAAGGTGGACTGCGCGGAGTTTCAACACGGCCATGAAATCGCTAAGTTGATCGGGTCGCCTCCGGGCTATATCGGACATAAGGAAACACGTCCGATGCTGACTCAGGAGGCCCTCGATGGCCTTCATACCGACAAACTGAAACTGGGCCTCGTCCTCTTTGACGAGATTGAAAAGGCGAACGACAGCCTTTGGCAACTTCTTCTTGGCGTCCTGGACAAGGCAGCCTTGACGCTGGGAGACAACACCAAAGTCGACTTCTCGAAATCGATCGTCTTCATGACATCGAATCTCGGCGCCAGCGAGATTGCAAGAGTCACCAGTGGCGGTATCGGGTTTGCGCCTCTGCAGCGAGCCGAAGAGGCGGGTGAGATGGATCGCAAAATTTACAGGCTTGCTCTGGAAGCCGCAAAGCGGAACTTTGCGCCTGAGTTCATGAACCGGATCGACAAAGTCGTGGTTTTTCACACGCTGGGTCATGATCAGCTCAGCCAAATTCTGGAAATCGAGCTGGAAACGCTCAAGGCGCGCGTCTCCGCGGTTCGGGCGGAGCGTCCATTTGATCTGTCGTTGACGACGGATGCCAGAGAGTTTCTTTTGAGTCAGGGCACAGACTTGAATTACGGGGCTCGGCATCTGAAGCGAGCGATCGAGCAGCACGTGGCTATGCCCTTGTCGAACTTGATTTCGACCGAACAGATTCAGGAGGGTGATGCCGTCGTGATTGATATTGCGGTTGACGGCAATAGCCTGACGTTTACGAAGGCTGTGCAGAATGAGGGAGAGCCAGGAGCCAGCAGTCGCGCAACGCAAGAGATGTGTTTGACCGCCTATCAGTAAGGGTCAAACGATTTTCATCGGCTGACCTCCCTGGTCCACGGCGACATAAACAACCTCGGCTTCAGTGACCCGCACGATTTCTTTTGTGCCGCTCACGCCGAGCCGTTCGGCTTCGACCTCGACATCGATCGTGATAGAGGTTCGTCCAATGCTAGTGGTCTTCGTGTAGAAGGTCACCAGATCGCCCAGAAAAACCGGTGCAACGAAGACCACTTCACGCATCGCCTTCGTCACATACTTTTGGGGCGACTGACGTCGCGCTTCAATTCCTCCCGCAAGATCGATGTAGCTGAGGATCACCCCTCCAAAAATCGTCCCGTAGGCGTTCGTGTCTTTCGGCAACATGGTGACGCGGATCGCCGGGAATCTGTCGCTCATTGTCACAGAAAGGGATTGTAACGCCGCTCATGTCCTATCGTGGTGGATTTACCATGTCCACAGATCACCAGGGTGTCGTCGTCAAAGGTGAGGAGCTTGTTTTTGATCGATGTGATGATCTCCGGATAAGAACCACCCCATAGGTCCGTCCGGCCGATCCCTTGCATGAACAGCGTGTCACCGGTAAAGAGGATGTTGCGATCCGTCTCGATGTGAAATGTCATGCTCCCTGGTGTATGGCCCGGCGTATGAAGCGTTCCCACATCGACGCCACGGCACGCGACAGACTCGCCGTCCTGGATAAACCTTTCGACGGCGCCTTGCTTAGGAGTGGGGATTCCCAAGAATTGCGCCTGAGTCTCGAGGTTTTCAAAAAGAGGCAGGTCCCCTTTGTGAATTGCAGCCGGCGTATTCCATCGTTCCTGCAGGCCATGGATGGCGCCCACATGATCGATGTGCGCGTGAGTGCAAATGATTTGCTTCGGGGTCAATCCGTGCTGCGCCAATCGTTTCTCAATTTCGGCAGGATCGTCTCCGGGATCGATGACTATGGCCTCGCCTGTCCCTTTGTCCCCCAATATCGTGCAATTGCATTGGAGCAATCCGACGGGAAATGTTTCAATAATCATTCTTCTATTGTAGCGACTGCGCTCCGACGACTTTTAAACTTCCGCGCGTAGCGGCGCCGCGCGTTTTGAAATCGATACTCCCAATGATCTGTTCATCGCCTGGAACCAGTTTCTGTTTCACAACCAGTTTGTCCGTTTCAAGGACCGCACCGTTAGCGTCAAAGTAGGTCGCTTCAAGCTGAATCTGGTCGTATGTGTGCCTAGTGCTGTCGTTCCTGAATCCGATGATCCACGCAGGCTTGCTGTCCGCAATTTCGGGTCGAAACTCAGATCGGGTGATCACGATATCCTGTTCCGGATTTGGTCCGCGGAGTTTGGCGATGATCGCGTCTCCGTACGACCGGTACGCGAGAATCAACACCACTCCGAGCAGAAAGAGCCGACGCGTAAGGATCCATTTGGGATTGCGCAGAAATTCGAGCATTATCTTCTGGGCGCCTCTTGTAGCGTGACTTCGATGTCTCGCTTCTGATTATCACGCAAAATCGTGACTTTCACCTTGTCTCCCGGCCGATACCGATCGATCTCATCGAGTAGTTGTTGCGTGAAGTTCACTTCTTTCCCTTGGAAGGCGAGAATGATGTCTCCGTCTGACGGGACCCGGTAGTTTCTGATGATTACTTGATTGGCTGCCGCCCGAATGCCCGCTTTTGCCGCAGGACTGTTTGGCTCCATGGTCACGACCATTATTCCACCTTTTGTATTGAGGCGAAGAGCCTCGATGACCCACGGAACATCGACCAGTTCCAAGCCGCGAACTCCCATATAGGGTCGCCGGACGTAGCCGAGAGTGACTAAATCTCCTGTGATGCGGCGGACCGTGTCCGCCGGTATCGCAAATCCAATGCCGATGCTTCCGCCGTTCGTTGGCGACAGAATAGCAGTGTTAATGCCAACGATTTCCCCCGCGCTGTTCAAGAGTGGGCCACCCGAGTTTCCAGGATTGATAGCGGCGTCTGTCTGAATAATGTCGTCAATGACTCGCCCATTTTCTGCCTGAATCGATCGGCCCAGCGAACTGACGATTCCCGTAGTCAAAGTGTGATCGAGGCCGTAAGGATTTCCGATAGCCAGCACCTTCTGACCCACCTGCAAGCCCTTCGACGTTCCAAGAGGAATTGGCGTCAACTGCGACTTGGGAGCATCGATCCTTAACACTGCTAAGTCGTTGTTAGGGTCGGCGCCTACAACCACCGCTCGATGCTTTGTCTTATTTGCCAGTGTGACCTCGACTTCTCGAGCCCCGTCGATGACGTGAAAATTGGTGACGATGTGCCCGCTATCATCCATGATGGCGCCGGAACCGGTTCCGGACTCCATTGGAATCGGCCGAAGGAAAAAATCATACGCCAGCGTGGTAGTGGTGATGTTGACAACCCCGGGGCTGTACTTCTGGTATATCTCGATATTGTTTTTCTCATCTTCCGAAACAATCCGCTCTCCTTCGGCCGGAGGCGATTCGTGATAGGAAGATGCCCAGCTGACATCGGGTGGTTGGGGTTGTTCGGATCGCAGCGGCTTCCATTCCAGAACGACATAGACTGTTGCTGCGGTGATGATGGAGCTTAAGAAAGCAACTTTGAAGAAGTTCTTCATATGAGAGACATTTTATTCGTGCAATTCCAGGACGTCACCTTCATCGATCACAAAATCGCGTCCTGCCATAACGCCATCGGGCTTTCCCTGCCTCCAGACTCGCGCATACTTCAAATTTTCGGCAAGATCCCGATGGACGTGCTCCGCGACATCCAGAACGGTGCTGCCGACGGGAACGACGAAAGGGTCGGTGAAATCCACTTTCTTACCGGGAGCTTTTGTATAGACGCGCACGACGCCGAGAAAATCGTACACAATGCGCTTAAAGGCATCTAGCTCCGGGCCTGGAGATGACGCCGCTGAGATTGCGGTTATGGGGAACTCATGGCCGCAAAACTCCTGGACCAAGCCCAATCGCTCTATAGCGCCGGGGGAGTCCGCCTTATTGCCAACCAGCATCGTTCTTGTCGCGCGCACATCCACTTTGGCATTTGAGAGCCACTGCTTCGTTTCATCTACCTTAGTCAGAACATCGTCGTCGGAGAGGTCAACGACCCACAAAATCGCGTCCGCATTTCGGACGACCTGAGCCACCCAAGATTCCGTATGTTCAAGTGAGACTGGTGGAAGGTCAATCAACTGAAACCTTACATTCTCGAAGGTCACCATTCCAGGAATAGGAACGCGGGTCGTGAACGGGTACTCGGCAACCTCGGGGGTTGCGTTCGTTATACTCCGTACAAGCTGAGACTTGCCTGCGTTGGCAGCGCCGATGAGAGCCAGTTGACGCGAGCCTTCCCGGTCGACCACAAAGAAGTCCCGCCGTCCTGCCTTCTTGCCTTGATCGGTTTCCTTACGCAACGCGGACATTTTCTTTTTCAGTTCCGCCTGCAGTTTTTCTGTTCCCTTGTGCCTGGGAATCGTCGCCATCATTTCTTCGAGTGCGGAAATCCTTTCCTGAACCGAACTTGCCTGCTTGAAGCGTTTCTCGGCTTCCATGTACTGGGGCGTCAAATTTGCCGGCATGTCGCCTAGAATAGCATGCGTAATGGTCGGCCTTCTGTTCCCATCGATCACGCTTTCGGCAAGGGTTGTGTCCAGAGCGATATTCGAATGCTCGTTGCTGAGCTACAGCTGGTGGGTTGGTTCCTTCAGCCAGACGCAACACAGAGGGATAAGCAGCGTCACTCCTGAAGCAATCAGGGCTACGGCTATGAAGCCGCCGGAATCGAATGCATAGGCTGATGCCCAAGCTACTGCGGCGATCCCGATCTGAGAAGCGGCATTCCGGATTGCGATATAGCTCCCTCGCATTTCCGTCCCCACTATTTCGGTGGTAAGTGCGTGGAGCGGGCCTTGACGCGCCGACGCGGAGATGCTGAGGGCCGCGAGTCCGATGATCAGCCAGTAGACAGAATCAACCCGCGCAACGATGACGAATAGAAGTGACAGGACGATATTGGCCCAAATAATCATGCCCCGTTTGCTCGCGTGATCCGATAGCCATCCGGAAACAGGCGAAGCGGCAACTCCTGCAGCTCCCGAGGCCATGAAGATCAGGCCGATGCGTTCAATGCTCAAGTTGTGCGTTGTGTTCAGCCAGGCGCCTGCGTAGGTTAGGAATCCAACCAAACCCCCGGAGGTCAGGAATGCGGCGAGAATGCCGGCTAATTGATTGGGTCGACCGAAGTGACTCAACATCGATTGATTGCGATTGACGTGGCGCGGGGACGCCGTTGGCAACGACGGCAGCAGCCCGGCGGCTGGAACGAGCATTAGAACTCCCAATACCGCCAGCCCGCCAAAAACCGCCCGCCAGCCCACATAAGCCGCTACAAAGGCGCCTACTGGGACGCCTACAATAAAGGCGACAAAATAGCCCATGGAAAGGATTCCCATCGCGCGGCCCCGGAGTCCGTAAGGATAGTAATCTGCTGCGAGAGACAATGCGCTGGTGGAGAGGGTCCCTGCGGCAAGACCAGTGATAGCTCGCACAAACACTAAAGCGCTGAAACTGGAAACATGATATGTAAGAAATGAACTGCAGGCGAACAGAACAAGTCCAATGACGAGAATTTTCTTGCGGCCGATTCGATCCGACAAAGGCCCCACAAATAATGCAAACGCGGCCGCGGCCAGAGAGTAAGTTGAGACGATTATGCCGGCCCTGCCTGGTGTTGTTTCGAGGCTTTCGGCAATCAGTGGGAGGAGCGGCGCCACCAGCTGCGTGTCCGACACTCCGAGGAACAGAACACCGAAAAGAATGAGTGCAACCGTCCACTGCGAGCCTTTACTGTCGGTCACGGGCGGATGATAGCATACGCGAGGCCGCACCTGCGGCTACGGGTGACAAATGAAACGAGACTTTGAAGAGCTGGATGACATTCAGCAGAAGATTCAGACGATTCCCGCAGAGCTTCCGATTCTTCCGGTTCGCGACGCTGTCATATTTCCGAATGCCGTCATACCGCTGACTGTAGGTCGTGAGAGTTCAGTCAAGCTCATCAATGATGTGCAACAGGGGGACGGGATGCTCGTCGTATTGACCCAACGGGATAAGAAAGTCGATTCCCCCGCGCCTGCCGATCTTTACGATGTCGGCGCCGTCAGCATGGTTCACCGCGTCATGAAGACGCCGGAGGGCAATCTCTTCGTCATTATCATGGGAGTTTCAAGGACTCGGATCCAGGAGTTCAACCAATTCGACCCGTACCTTCGTGCGCGCATTCAGGTGCTGGGGGACGAGAAAGAAGACGAAAATATCGTAGATTTTCAGGCGCTCCGCAGAAGCATTATCAGCCAGTTTGAACGCATCATCAAACTGTCTCCTCAGCTTCCTGATGATCTCCAGACCATCGTTATTAACATCGAAGACACCGGCCGCTTAGCCGATTACATCGCGACGAACCTTCCAAATCTTTCCATCGTTTCTAAACAATTTGTTTTGGAGCAAGTGTCGGTTCGAAAACGCCTTGAGTTTCTCAACACCGAGCTTGCCAAGGAACTGGAAGTTTTGGAACTGCGTAGCAAAATTCAAACACAGGTGCAGGAAGAGGTTGGGAAAAGCCAGCGCGAGTATTTCCTTCGGGAGCAACTCCGCGCGATCCAGCGCGAACTCGGGGAGGCCGATGACACCCAGCGCGAGATCGAAGAATTAAGAAAGAAAGTGGAAGCGGCGGGCTTAACTGAAGAAGCAAGAAAGGAAGCCGAAAGGGAATTGGGCCGGTTATCGAGAATGTCGCCCGCTGCGGCGGAATACACGGTTGCCAGGACCTATCTCGATTGGCTCGTGACGCTGCCGTGGAACATTCTTGCAACTGAGCGCGTGGACATAACGAAAGCCCGCCAGGTGCTGGATCGGGATCATTATGATCTGGAGAAAATCAAGGAGCGCATTCTTGAGTATCTTGCTGTGATCGAACTGCGTCCTCAGGGCAAAGCTCCCATCTTGTGCTTCGTTGGTCCTCCGGGCGTGGGCAAGACTTCGCTAGGCCGATCGGTTGCCGAAGCGATGGGAAGAAAATTCGTTCGAATATCTCTAGGCGGCATGCGCGACGAGGCCGAGATCCGTGGTCATAGACGAACGTACATAGGCGCTCTCCCTGGTCAAATCATCCAGAACATCCGTCGGACAGGTTCCCGCGACCCAGTCTTTATGCTGGATGAAATTGACAAACTGGGGGCCGACTTCAGGGGCGATCCTGCTTCCGCATTACTGGAGGTTCTTGATCCCGAGCAGAACTCCACCTTCCGTGATCACTATCTCGATGTGGCTTTCGATCTATCCCGCGTCTTCTTTATCACCACCGCCAATATTCTGGATACGATTCCCTCAGCGTTGCGGGACCGCATGGAGATCATTGAGTTGCCCGGCTATACCGAAGAAGAAAAGGTGCAAATCGCAAAG
>CAZIPZ010000147.1:0-10394 GCA_964541075.1 uncultured Solibacteraceae bacterium
ATCTCCAGCCCCGAAAGATGCGGGGCATGGAATCTAACGGCATGATCATCGCTGCTTCCATAGGATCCGATGACAAACCTGTGCTCGTCGGATTCCAGGAAGACGTTCAGAATGGTGCTCGGTTGAAATGATTCCAAAATAATGCTGGTCGATTCACACGCGCACCTTGATGATTCCAAGTTCGATTCGGATCGCGATGCCGTGCTGCAGCGCGCCTGGGATGCAGGAGTTCGGCGAATCCTGACCATCGGAAATGGCGCCGGGCCCGATGAAATGGGTTGCGGCATACCCATTGCGGAAGCCTACGACTGGATTTTTACGAGCATCGGCGTTCATCCCCATGACGCCTCAAAGGTGCAGGAGCGGCACTACTCTCAAATCGAGGCTCTTGCCCGGAGGCCCAAGGTTATTGCAATCGGTGAAGCCGGCCTAGACTATTTCTACGATCACTCTCCCCGGGATGTTCAGCGCAACGCCTTTCGCCGGCAGGCCGCCATAGCCAAGGCGCTGGACTTGCCTTTGATCGTGCACACTAGAGACGCCGACCTGGACACCATCGAGATCCTTCGCCAGGCAGGGGTGTCGCGCGGCGTCATTCACTGTTTTACGGCGGGAAGAGAACTGGCCGACTTTGCCATCGGCATTGGATTCATGATCTCTTTTTCTGGAATCGTCACGTTCCCAAAATCGCAGGCATTGGCGGAAATCGCTCGGGAGGCGCCTGCAGATCGAATTCTTGTCGAAACGGATTGTCCCTATCTGGCGCCGTCGCCCCACCGAGGAAGGCGGAATGAGCCTGCATTCGTAACAGAAACCGCAAAGTTTGTCGCCGCATTGCGAGACATTTCAGTCCAGGAATTGACTGAACGGACGTCCGCCAATTTCGACAGTCTGTTTGCTCCGAAATCATCGTAAAATCCTCGCCGGAAACTGCTATGACGCCGCATGAGATTTACAAACTCGTAACGCCGGAGCTTGCTCGTGTTGAGGAGGAGCTGCGGGGGTACACCCGTTCCGAAATAGGTCCCATAACGGAGATCGGTGAATACCTTCTTAACGGCGGGGGCAAGCGCATTCGTCCTGCTTTGATGCTCTTGACCGCCAAGATGCTCGGGGCCGTTTCACCCGGGGTTATTCGACTGGCTGCAGTTCTGGAGTTCATTCATAACGCGACACTTGTGCACGATGACGTGATCGATGGCGCCGACACGAGGCGCGGCCGGCCCTCGGCCAACACCCACTGGGGAAACTCCATGACGGTCCTGGCGGGTGACTGGCTGTATATGCAGTCATTCGCCGTAGCCCTCGGCGAGCGAAACCTGGAGGTGCTGAACACGCTTATTGAGATTACGCAGAAGATGGTTGAAGGCGAACTGCTTCAACTCACGCTGATTGGCAAATCTGAAATTCAAAGCAGGCAGTTGCTCGACATCGTGGAGCGTAAGACCGCTTATCTTTTTGCAGGATGCACCAAGTTGCCTGCGCTCGCTGCAGGTATGAATCACGGCTCCGCGGAGCGCCTTGCGGAAGTCGGGAAAAGCCTCGGCATGGCTTTTCAGCTCGTGGATGACTTATTGGACCTTACTTCAAGCGAGGCGGTGCTGGGTAAGCCTGTGGTGAGCGATTTAAAGGAAGGGAAAATGACTTTTCCTGTGCACTTCGTTGTGCAAGGGGGAGATCCTCAGGATGCGTTCAAAATCAAGACAGTGCTGGAAGAGCGTGATTTTCGTTCGGTGAAAAGAGAAGAAATCATTGCCCTGGTGAATAAATGTGATGGACTGAACCGAACCCGCTCTCTCGCGGAAGACTATGCCGGACGGGCAAGACGCATTCTGGAAGAATTTCCTCCGTCAGTGTACCGCGACGCCCTCATCAGTATTCCGCAGTTCATACTCGACCGTACGTCCTAAATGCGAAAAAGTATCTCTCTTCATTGGCTGATCGCCGCAGTCTTACTGGCTGCTCTGCCTCTCGTAGTGTATGCGCTGCATGAGGATCGCAATACAGTTACAGGGTTGATCGCATTTGGCTGCGCCGTTCTGGGAATGCTTCTTGCAGCGCTCATAACGATATTCACCATGCAGGCGTTGCATAGTGCGGGAAAGCAGATCGAGAGCATTTCCCCCGCAGATCCCCTTCCGATTCATTTGCCTGACAGCGTTTTTACTCCCAGTGAGCTTCGCGCCCTTATTCATAACTTCAACAATCTTCTGCAGCACGCTGCGCGGACAAGAATGGCGGAGTTTGAAGCCATAACCGGTGTTGCGGACGCCATTTTTATTGCTCACCCTGGCGGGCGCATCACCTATGTAAACGCTGCCGGGGCCAAGCTTTTCGGGGACGTGACAGGGAAGCAGCTTCAAGACATTGTCGGCGAGGGCAACGCAGAGAAGATCCTCTCGCCTAATGGTGTGCAGGAGTGGAAGGGCGATGTGTCCGTCAGAAAGGCGGATGGCGGCAAGATCGATGTATTTGTCAGCAGCACTCCCATCCTGGAGAGCGGACGTCCGACGTCCGTGGCAATTATCATTCAGGACATCACCAGCGAGAAAGCGGCCCGCGAGGCGAGGATTCATTCGGAAAAGATGATCACTCTTGGAGAACTAGTCGCCGGTGCATCACACGAATTGAATAATCCTCTCGCCATTGTCACCGGGTTTTCAGATTTATTGCTGGATGAGCGGAAGCTGACCCCAGAACAACGATCGAAGATTGAAGCGATCAAGAAAAACGCTTTACGTGCATCCAGCGTTGTTCATGGTTTGCTCGCCTTCGCGCGGAAGCGAAAGCCTGAGAGGGTCCGTACGGAAATTAATGCTGCTGTTGAAACCGCATTGGCGCTGAAGGAATATGACCTTCGTACGAGCGGAATTCGAATCGACAAGCGGCTATCTGCGGGCCCGCTGTACGTTTCAGCAGATGCCGGGCAGATTCAACAGGTCTTCATCAACGTGTTGAACAATGCTCAGGAGGCGGTGCTGGCGGCGCCTGGGTCTCCGGAGATCCTCGTTCGAACGGACTCAACGAATTCAACGGTGTCCGTTCATATCGAAGATTCGGGGCCGGGCATTAACAAGGACGACTTGAAACGGGTCTTTGATCCGTTCTTTACAACCAAGCCCCTTGGAAAGGGAACCGGACTTGGTTTGTCGATTTCATATGGGATCGTTCAAGAGCACGGGGGCGACATCACTATAGACAATCTGCCGGAGCGCGGCGTTCGCGTAACCATTAAACTTCCGGCCGACGAATCGCGTGCGCTGCCTTCGAAAGAAAAGGAATCTCGCGCTCGAGCCGGAGATCGCCGGTTTCTGGTCGTGGACGACGAGCCGGAGATCGCTTCGATCCTGCAGTCGGCGCTATCGCGAGACGGCTCGCTTGTGGATGCAACGTCCAATATGACGGACGCCTATAACCTCGCGCTGAAGCATCGCTACGATTTTGTCGTCACAGATATGAAAATGCCGGGCGGCAGCGGGATTGACCTCTACAGGAAGCTTTGTACAATCGATTCGTCATACCAGCGTCGCGTTGTATTTCTGACCGGCGACGCCAGCCCATCCACGATTGAGTTTTTCGAAAGGGAGGGATTGGCCTACTTTTCAAAACCGTTTGACGTGCGATTGATGCCCGATTTGGTCAATCTTGAGTCAAAGGAAGAAAGTCGATCAGAGCGCGATTGAAGTCTTTGGGGTTTTCGAGGTTGCTGAGATGTCCAGCATAAGGAATCTCGATGAATCGCCCTCCAGGAACCCGTTCGGCCATCGCCCGGCATTCGTCAACGCGGGTGATCGCGTCGTGCTCGCCCGCAAGAACAAGCGTCGGACTGTCAATACGATCCAGCACCCCTGAGGCGTCGGGACGATCTCGCATAGCCGCCAAGGCGCACCTCACTGCTGCGGGATGTGCTCTTTCGATGATGGATCGCACGAGGCCAGCCACAGACACATCCGGCGAAGGCTGAAGGAGTCGCGGGATCATACGATCTGGCAGACTGTGAATGCCTTCCTGCTTCACGATCTCGATCAGTTCATTTCGCCCTGCTCGCTCGGCATCGTTGTCCGCCCGCGCTCGAGTATCGGCCAGAACAAGATGGCGCACGCGCAGCGGAAACTTCGCATAGAAGGGAAGCGCGATATATCCACCCATGGACAGGCCCACAATGGAGCATGCCTTGACATCAAGTCTGTCCAGCAGCTGGTTAAGCACATCGCAGGCTTGGTCCATCGTCCACGGCCCTGGGGGGAGCGATCCGCCGAATCCACGCGTATCCGGTGCAATTACGCGGAACTTTGAGCTGAGGGCGGCCATCTGCGGCTGCCACATGGTGTGGTCGAGTGGAAAAGCATGAATCAGTAAAACGGCGGGACCGACTCCCTGATCAAGGTAGCTGACAAGCCCGGATTGCAGATCGGCTTTCAACATCGGTTTTCGTCAGATTATCAAGCTGAGAGAGACATGATGACGGTTTTCAGGACAAAGAACACTTCGCCTTTTTCGTCATCATTCAATGCGGAGCCATCCTCAAGGAGTTCATTTAACTCAGAGACGACGTACTGAAGGAGATAAGGCTCATTGTCCAGCCGCAGACTTGAAGCGATGACGGATTCGATCTCATCAGTCCTGCTCTGGTTAATCTGCTGAATCCACGACTCGCTAGTGCGGTACGCGGAGTCGATCGCCTCCGGTGTCACCGATTTGACTGCGGTGGAATCTTCTAACTCACATGCTTTGAACACCATGTACGAAAGGAACAGCGAGAGCTCCTGAATCTGCTGACTGCTTTCTGTCGTGGCATCGACTACAAAACTGCAGATCGCCGGCTGGGATTGAAAGAAGCGGTCGAACTCATCGAGCATCTTTTCGTCCGTATATTCACCGACTTCCAAGCAGGCTTTATCGACAGACTCGCTGGTGACCATGATCTTTTGAATTTTGGCACACCATATGCTTTCCGTGAAGTGAGTTTCCGAGACACCCGCTGGAGAGCCATTTGACGCGACGCAGATCAGGACTTTTGGGAATGCTCCTTCCACTGATAGCCATATCAGCCGTGCTGATGTTCGCGCAGGAATTCGAGTTGATACTCGACGGGAAGTTCACAGACTTGAGCCGCCTTCCCGCACAAGATAGACAAGCACACGAATTCACATTCGTGCGATTGATTTATAACGGTCGGATTTCTGCATACCTCAAGAATTGGTACACAGACTATCCGAAGGGAGACCGGCAACTGATCAACGTGCTTCACCGACTGACCGGAATCGATGTCGCTCCGCAGGAACGAGCACTACCGATCCATCATCCCGATATTTTCAACTATCCCATGCTGTACTCGGCCGAAGGAGGGCAGATGGTTCTCGACAAAAGTGATTCCAAGGTGTTGCGAGAGTATTTGATGCGGGGTGGCTTCTGGATGATCGACGATTTTTGGGGCTCTACAGAATGGAGCAATTTCGAACTGCAGATGCAGAAGGTGTTTCCGGACCGCCCGATAGTGGAGATTCCACAGAGTCACGCCATCTTTCATAATTTTTATCAGATCGACAGCAAGATGCAGGTCCCGAATATTGGTTACGCGTATTGCGGCGGATGTCCGACCTGGGAACAAGACGGCTTTGATGCCAGAGTGCGGGGAATTTTCGATAAAGACGGTCGATTGCTCGTCTTCATCAATTTCAACACCGATCTCATGGACGCATCCGAATGGGCGGATGACCCGAATTATCCACAGCGATTCTCAGCCTATTCCTACAAGGTTTTCTCGAATGCCGTTGTTTACGCGATGAGCCACTGAGCGCAATTTAGCGTTTCGTTTGAGAAGATGAAAACGCCGCCTGTCGAGCACGGGCGACTGCTCCCCACTCGGGTGTGCCTTGGGGCAGATCAAAAGGTATGCCGATGAGTCGACGCATCACTGGGTGGTTTCCTACGGAGCCGATCACACATTTTTTATAAACATCCGTTTCAATCTTGGCAACCGCGCTTTCTACAAGTGATCGGAGATGGGCGGCGGCTTGGGACACGATCCCAGTCACGGATTCGTGTGGATACAGCTGCATGACTTCGGTAAAAAGGTTTGCGATTTCAGGAACGCCGATCGCGCCGGCAGACCAGGAGGCAACGATGTCACGCACATTCGGTAAATCAAGGCGGTCCGCAATCCGTGCGCCCAGTTCGCTTTCTTCGCCGCAATCCAGCGCTCGCAATGCCTCGCGTACGGCTTCGCGTCCGATCCAGAATCCGCTGCCCTCGTCTCCAAAGAATGGACCCCAACCGCCGACACGAGTCATTGCGCCCTGCGCAGACCGGCCTATCGCAATGGAACCCGTTCCCGCGATCAGCAGCACGCCGGCTTCGACACCGATTGCGCCGAAATAGGCGATGGCTGCATCGCTTTCGACAATGATCGTTGCTGAGGGAAGAGCGGCTTGGAGAACGTCGCGATAGAACTGAGCTGCTTGAGGGCGCGCTGCTCCAGCGAAACCTGCACAAACAATGTCCGGCGGCGCCGACAGCTGTCCTATTCCATCCTGGATGGCTTTTCTTGCGGCGTTGGCGCCGACGGAAACCCAATTGGAAGGTCCAGTCTGAACCTTGCAAATTTCGTGAGTGTCGTCTGCAAGCAGAATCAGGGTCTTGGAGCCGCCTCCATCGATCCCGAGGTATGTCATTGATGCTTCAGCGAGCCCAACCGGGGGGGCCGCCAGACCGACGGAGTTCGGTTTCCAGATCAGCGATTTTTTGCTTGGATCGTTCCACATCCCGGCGGGCGGTCTCAATCGTTTCGTTTGCAGCTCTCAACTCGGCGGAGACTCGATTCTCCCGGTTATACATGTCGGATTGACGAAGAAGCTGAGTGTTGAGCTCTCTGATTTTCAATTCCGCCAGTTGGAGCTTTTCTTCGTTGCGCTTCAGCTCCTGCCTTGCCTCACTGAACGTTGCTTTCCAGGCTTTTTCGTCACGGCCTTTGCTGTCTGTGGGTCCGGTAGGGGCTGCGGTTTCTTCGGGCTTTCTATCGGCAGTTGCATTGGAGATTGACGTTGCAGAGGCAGGTGAACTCGTGGTTGATTCGGCAGAGGGTGGTGCGGGAACTGCCGGTATGGAGGCTTTAGCGCTCTCGTTGCTGTATACGGCTTTGCTTTGCACGGTTCTTTGACGGTCCCGTTCTTTTCGCGCTGCATCGGCGAGCGACTGAGCCTGTGCGGCGCCCGCGAGCGAGCAGATAAGGAGAATGCCTGCCCCGATTTGCGTCATCTGCTTCACTGTGCCTGCTTCTTGCTTGGAGCTACCGGTTGAGTTGAAACCAGCGCATTTTGCGGCGCCGGAGACGGCTGCGGTGCAACAGTCGTCAAACGATCGCCGGTCTGGAACTGCTCCACCGGTTTGTCTTTGTAGAATTGCTGCATCATGGAAATCCACACCGGCAAAGCCGCTCTGCCGCCAGTTTCCTTATCTCCGAGTGTAACTTTTTCGTCAAATCCGATCCAGACGCCTCCGGCGAGGGAAGGGGTGAATCCGATAAACCACGCATCTGTGAAGTCGTTGGTCGTGCCGGTTTTTCCCCCCAAGGGCCGCTTTAGCGCTTGAGCCGAGACCGCGGTGCCAGACCGCACCGGTTCCTGCAGCAGGTCCACCATTATGGCCGCCGTTTTTGCCGGAATCACGTCCCGCAGTTCCGGCAGATTCTCTTCCAGCAACTTGCCATCGTAATCGGTGACACGGCGAATCAACTGGGGGGCGACACGCACACCGTCATTCGGGAAGGTGGAGTACGCAGAGGTCATTTCGATGAGAGTAACGTCCGCAGCGCCCAGGGCGATGGGCAAATACGGTTCGAGCTTCGATGTCACTCCGAAGCGCCGGACATATGGGATTAGATTTTGAACGCCGAGTTTCGCAAGAGTCTTGACCGCCGGAATATTTCTGGAATCAGCGACGGCGTGGCGTATCGTTATGGGGCCTTCGTATTTCCCGTCATAGTTGCCCGGCGCGTAGGCGCCAAAGCTCACAGGTGCATCCACAATGATGTCTTCGGGCCGCAAGCCATTGTCAACGGCAGCGGCATAAACGAATGCCTTGAACGACGATCCGGTTTGTCTCAGCGCCTGGGTTGCACGATTGAACTTGCTCGAATCGAAGTCGTATCCACCTACCATTGCCTTGACTTCCCCACTTTGAGGCTCAATGACAACGACGGCGCCTTGTACTTTAGGCCTCTGTTCGAGTGCAATCTCCATCTTTCGCTCGGCTGGGTTCATTGACCGAATCATGAACAGAGCGACATCGCCGGGTTTAAGGATTTCTGCGGCGGACTTCGAACGGGTCCATGACATGTTCGCTGGTGCGAGTTGCACCTGATAGTCGGCTATCTTAATCGTTGCGGCGGCCCCCTTTGTATCCAGCACCACTCCTGGAACAATATCGTTAGTGCGAATGGGCAGCTTCCATTCGGGCAAATCGACAGAGAGAAGATCCTTCACCCCCTGATCGCGGAGATTCTTTTCGGCGCCCCGCCAGCCATGGCGTTTGTCGTAGTCCAGGAGGCCCTGTCGGAGAGAAGCAGTTGCAGCTCGCTGTAGTTCCACGTTTAGAGTGGAGTAAACCTTGAGGCCGCCTTCATGCACGGCCGATGTGCCATATGTCCTCTCAAGACTGCGTCGCAGCTCTTCGACAAAATAAGGCGCAATCTCGTCCGGTTTTTGTTTGGGCGCTAGTTTGATCGGTTTGTTCTTGGCTTCTTCTCCGTCCGCGACCGTGATCTTTCTTTCGGCGACCATTCGATCGATGACGTAATTGCGGCGCATCAAAGCCCGATCGGGATAGTTGATCGGCGAATAGTTGTTTCCCGATCGCTGCAGGGCGGCAAGTACTGCCGCCTCCTCGATCGTCACATCCTTCAACTTCTTACCAAAATAATACTCAGCTGCAGCCCCGACGCCGTACTGGCCATGTCCCATGAAGTTGAGATTGCAGTACATCGTGAAGATCTGCTGCTTTGTGTAGTTCCGTTCCACCTGGATGGCCAACATGGCTTCCTGGATTTTGCGGCGGAAACTTCGTTCGGGTGTAAGGAATAAGTTCTTTGCGAGCTGCTGGGTTAAGGTGCTGCCACCGCCCACGACGCGCCCTGCCAAAATATTCTTGAGACCGGCCCGAGCCATGCCATAAAAATCGATGCCCCAGTGCTCGTAGAAGTTCTGGTCCTCCACGGAAATGATCGCATCTTTCATGACCTGGGGGATTTGGTCCCAGGTCACAATGATCCGGCGCTCGAGGGCGAAGCTTCCAATCACCTGACCGTCATCGGCATAGACTTCCGTGACGACGCTTGGTCGGTAATCTTCGAGAGAGTCAACTTGAGGTAGATCGCTGTTGTAGACGAAAAGCACGCCGGCGGTGGAACCGAACGCAATTGCAAGGCACAAGAGGAAAATAAATACCAGAGATCCTAAGTACCGTCGCAATTGACTTTTCATGGCGGTCATTATATCAGGCCGGCGCTTTCACCCCTTGGTTTGCGATTCTTTGACGTCAGCAAGAGCGTCTACCGAACTGAATCTGTGGCTTTTTGAGCAAGTGCGGGGCCAGTTTCTAGGATCCAACCTTCAGGACGGCGAGAAAGGCCTCCTGCGGAATATCGACCTTTCCTACCCGTTTCATCCTTTTCTTGCCTTCCTTCTGTTTCTCAAGGAGTTTCCGCTTTCTGGTGATGTCGCCCCCGTAACACTTTGCAAGAACGTTCTTGCGGATGGCCGGAATGGTTTCTCTGGCAATGATGCGGCTGCCGATCCCCGCCTGGATGGCGACCTCGAACATTTGACGAGGAATAAGCTCCTTCATCTTCTCAACAAGGGCCTTGCCCTTATAGTAGGCGAACTCGCGGTGAACGATCCAAGACAGAGCGTCGATGGGCTCTCCGCTCACAAGGATGTCGAGTTTCACGAGATCAGCCGCCCGGTAACCTGCAAGGTGATAGTCGAAGGATGCGTAACCGCGCGATACGGACTTCAAACGATCGTAGAAATCGAGAACGATCTCATTCAGCGGCATTTCGTATGTAAACAGGACTCGGCCGGGGGCGACGTATTCGAATCCTTTCTGAGCGCCCCGTTTTTCTTCGACAAGCTTGAGGATGGGACCGACAAATTCGTCGGAACTCATAATGAGAGCTGTGATGATGGGCTCTTCAATTTGCGCGATGTTCTGGGCGTCCGGAAATTTAGTCGGATTGTCGATTTCGGACACACTGCCGTCGGTCTTAGTAATGCGATAGCGCACGCCGGGAGCTGTTGTGATTAGAGAGAGCTGAAATTCGCGCTCAAGTCGCTCCTGAATGATCTCCATGTGAAGGAGACCAAGGAAGCCGCATCTGAATCCGAATCCTAAAGCTG
>CAZIPZ010000148.1:0-10244 GCA_964541075.1 uncultured Solibacteraceae bacterium
CCGCTCCTGACTCGATGGGAAATGCAGCTTCGGACAAATCGATGGAACCCGGCGCATTACGAATAAGCGATTTCAAAAGTGTGGTCTTTCCAATGCTGTTTCGTCCGATAAGAGCGATTTTTTCGCCGCGGCTGATGGAAGCGGCGAAGTTATGCAAAACGCGAAACGGGCCGTCGACTCCATCGTAGGACTTGCTCAGCCCCACAATCTCGAGCGGATGCCGGCCCGAAGGACGCGCAGTTTCGAATCGAATAAAGGGACGTTGAATATTCGATTTGGCAAGCGCCGAGGTCTGCAGCCGTTCGACTTCCTTCTTCCGCGACGCGACCTGCGAGGACCGCGTTCCCGCCGCAAACCGGGCGATGAACTCATTCAATTGAGCGATCTTTTTCTCACGCTGAGTGTTTCCTGCTTCAATGCGCGACCGGACCTGAGTCTTTGCAAGCACCATGTCATCGTACCCTCCGGTATAGGTGATCACCGTCTGGTAGTCGATGTCCGCAATGTGCGTGCAGATCTCGTTCAGAAAGTGTCGGTCGTGCGAAATGACGATCAGGCAGCCGTCATAAGCGCGGAGGTGATCCTGCAACCAGTGAACCGAGTCGAGATCGAGGTTGTTTGTGGGTTCGTCCAGTAGCAGTACTTCCGGATTGCCGAACAGAGCTTGCGCCAGAAGAACCCGCACTTTCTGACCGCCTTGAAGCTCGCTCATTGTGCGTTCGTGCAACGGTTCCGGAATGTCGAGTCCGCCCAAAAGAATGGCAGCGTCCGTTTCAGCCGTATAACCTCCTTCGTCACCGACAATGCCCTCAAGCTCACCAAGACGCATGCCGTCGTGATCGGTCAATGCCTCCGGATCTTTCGCGTAGAGAACCTCCCGCTCCTTCAATACGGTCCATAAACCGGCGTTACCCATAATCACAGTGTCGATGACACGGTAGTTATCGAACGCAAACTGATCCTGCCGCAGCACTCCCATCTTCTTAGGGCGCGTGACCGTCCCTTTCTCAGGTTCGATCTCACCAGTCAAGATCTTCATAAGCGTGGTTTTACCGGCTCCGTTAGGCCCGGTAATCGCGTAACGACGGCCGGAGGTAAAGGTGCTGCTGATATCTTCAAACAGGATCCGTGCGCCGAAACGCATGGTCACATTGTTCATTGAAAGCTGCATATATAAGGATGACTCTCCCGTGTAATGACGAACTTCCCATTCTAACCCAGGCTTCCACCGGAAAAGTGCGATTCCACAGTTTTTCGCTGAAAACAGGCTTCAAGCTGGGCAGGGCTGCAGCGAGACGTATCAAGGTAGGAATGCGCACGGATTCGTGCATATACACCCCTCAGTCCCGCTCAGCACCGAGAGCCGATTCAGTTCGCCACAAGCGCCTGTTTATGATCCCCTTTTAATAGATTTGTTCTGGGCTTGCGTGTTTTTGTCTTCGTTCTCTTCTCGGGGGATTGCATCCGTTGCTTTCCGAGATCCACGTGATCTCATTTCAAGGTAGACCAATATGCCGACTGACAACGCGGTCAAAATGAGGACAAACACCATTCCTGCGTCCACACACACCTCACATGCGAAATGTCTAATAAAAGGTAACTATTGTTGGCTAGGTGCTGATCGTCTCAGACAGGTGGAGCGCGGTCAGATTCAAGACGCCCTTCGTGGGATCGGAAAAGTGAGATAACGCCGGATTTGACGAGATATTCATGGGACTCGATCCGCTGCAATGCGCACAAGTCAACTGCAATGGCCTGCAGTAGGTCTCGTTTAGTCGCTTCAAAGACTGATGTCGGCTGCGTTCGGAAGGATACCCCGACAATCGGCGCCGTTGGGAGTGCTAGGACAAAGCGGGGACCTTCATAAAAGGGACGAAACGTTTCCACCGCAGACAGGTGCGGCAGCAAACCATGTGCAAGGAACACCCCAAAGAGGATGGCGACAGGCGCTCCGCGCCTGCGTATCCTGTAAGATTGTTTCCGCACGTGCATCCCAACCAATTCTCGCAGAAAACTTTGCTCTCGGTCTTGAGGAATTTCTCACGAGAAGGTTGATAAATCCGGGGGAGTCGCTAATGATAGGCCGCCGCTGAAATAATACAGAGCCACGGCAACCGCCTTCGAGAATACTGTTCGCTCCATAAAAGTAGAGCGTTCCATCTTCGATGAAAGAGGGGGCGCCCATACTACATTCCTTCGCCATAGAAAAAGAAGCTGGCGTCTGCCTCAAACGCCAGCCTCGGAGGGGACAACAGGGGCGATTGCAGTCCTGCCGGTTTGCAAAGAGACGTTATGGTTTGACGTCATCCTCAAGATGGAAACAAGTCCATTCTTCGGTCCAATCCATATCTCCAAAGGCGCCGATATATGTTGCGGATTGATCGAAAAATCCATCATCGGGTGGCTGAACAGCACTGGCGCTGTAAACCGGAGAACCCGGACGCGGACGAAAGTCCGGATCACTGTTATAAAGAGGGCGCCGCAGTTGAGGGTCGGCGACGGTGACGTTGAAAGCCTGTCCACGCGCTCCCTGGAGGAAAGGAAGTGCAAGGTTGCTGGCGCCGCCCGACACTTGCCCTGCAAGGTCATTCGCCTTTGTAGACGCTTTACCGTTATCGAACATGATAATTCCGTCAGCGCTCAAATCGCCGCGGTCCACAGAAGTTATGGTTGCGGCGTCCCGTACTGTGAAACCATTGGAGATCCAGTTGTACAGGAGCATGTTTCGAAACACGCCGCCGGCGCCGCGTCTCACCCAAACCGCAGCAACATCGACTCCTTCATCGTATCCTTGCGTAAGCGTGTCCCCCGCACCGACAAAGGTGACATTGTACATTTGGGGTTTGCTCAAGGGTGCGGCCGTGAAATTGAACTCGCTGTTGTCCAATTCAATGCCGCGATTTCCAGGAGTGTCTTTGCCAGCGAAGGCCACAGCAAACTGAATGCGGCCGGTCCAACCCAATTGACCGTCAAGATAATCGTCACGGCCGCTGACTCCGACGAGGTATTTGGCATCGGCGCTGCCGCCGAACCACTCGAACGCGTCGTCCAGGCCTTAACGCGCCTGAAGATGCTCGGCCACCGTTCCTCTCCCACAACCACCCCATGTGATCGCATTCACTTCAGAGTTCGGCTGGAATTCGGCGCCCGCATACTCCACTCGCACGTAGCGCATCGTTCCGCAGTTGTGGTTGGGCTCGTTGCCTCCATACCTTAAGTCGTCGTTGGCGGTAAGACCTTCAATAAAACCAGCGCCCCCTTCGAGATTTACGGGCGCCTGCCCGAGCAGTATGAGTCCTCCCCAGTCTCCAGGCTTCCTTTGACCAAACGGCTGCGCACTAGTCATTATGATAGGCCGGGAACGCGTTCCCGACGCCTCAATGCGGCCATTTCGTGTAATGACCAGAACTGAAGGTGGTTGCGATCCCGACTGGCCGAGGATGAATGTGCCTGGCTCTATGGTCAGAACAGCACCGTTCCTGACCGCGACAATTCCTCGGAGCCGATATGCTTTCGAGTTCACGAGAACACGGGCGGCTTCGATGTTCCCTGTCAAATCTTCAAAGCCACTGACGATTCCGAATTTGAAGTAAGCGGACTTAATGACCCGCCCCCCGGTCGCGTCACGCAACTGGACGACAAACGTGTGCATCCCAAATTCACTTGGAGCCGTCACGTTGCCGGCCAACCATCCTCCATCACCAATCACAACGTTTTTGGTGACGTCGCCCAAATAAAACACCGTGAAACCCTGAGACGGTGTTCTGCCAGAGATGTCAGTAACGGTTGCATTATTGCCAGGGTAGTACGTCTTCGCGCCTGTTTGATTATTCTGCCGGAAAACAACGACCGTGTAGCCCGCTGCGTCTCCGTTAGCCCGGGCGGTCCAACGCAGGGTTATGCTTTCCCCCGGTGTATAGACGTATTTATCCGTCCAAACGAAAAGCGCAGATTGTGAATATGCCAATGAGTTGGACTGAGCTGATGACGGCGCCGGCAACAACGTCATCATGCCTAGGATGGATGTAAGAAGAGATAGTAAACGTCGCATTTCTGAGCTGACTCCTTTCGTGATCGTTAGAAAATTGAGAACGAAGCTCCGACGCCGAAGGTCCGCCCCGATAGATAGCTTCTGTGAGTGAAATCTCCCTGCGTCCAACGCTGCTCGGTATTGGCTAGGTTTTCACCGGTGAAACGAAGACTGCACTTTCCGTCGCCGCAGATCTGAAGCTGGTATACAAAATCCAGCGTGACGCCGCCCTCCTGATAGATGTCCGGCAAACCGAACGTGCCGACATCCGTAATCCTCTTAGACACATAGTTCGCAAGAAGCCGCGCCTGGCTTCTCCACGAAGGCTTTGCCCATTCGGTGGCGACGTTGTAAATGAACCGGCTTTGACCGACCAGAGGTCTGGACTTTGATGTCAGCAACAGAGCATCGTCAGGATTGAGATCCACATTGGAATCGACAAACGTAAAGTTGGAATGAACGGCGAACGAATTAAGGCGATCGCTCAGGAAACCCAAACCGCGACGAAACTCCAGTTCAATGCCTTGATTCCGGGCCCCTGCCGCATTAACGAAGCTCTGCCGTAGATCTGTAGTGGGTTGAATTGTGACCTCGATCGCATCGGTGAAGTCTTTGAGAAAGTAGCTGACAGCGGCGATTTGATCACCACCGGGGAACCATTCCCAACGCAGATCGTAATTATTGATAACGGCGCGCCGCAGCTTGGGATTCCCTACCGTATTGAAACCACCCAAAACGTTGGTGAAATCGAATGGTGATAGCTCGCGGAAATCGGGTCGTGAAAGAGTGCGGCCAAAGCCAAAGCGAATGTTTTGTTTTCGGGTGACCGCAAGAATCATGTTCAAACCCGGTAGTGCATCTCGATTTTTCAGACTCGATACCGCAGGAACCGCTCCAGGGACGAGAGGATCCTCCGTGATGACGTTAATCTCGGCATCCTCAAAACGTGCTCCGGCGATAATGCGCAATCGCGTTCCAAGAGCCGTGTCGAGCGTGGCATACATGCCGTAGATGTCCATGGACCCCGTATAGCTATCTGTGCCTCGCGTGTTTTCACGGATTTCAAAGGCGTCTGTCCGAACGTTCTGAGGCCCGAGAAGTTGATTGGATGGCAGAAAGAAATTCAGCGTGCTTGCGTTCACCGGAAGAAATCGAAAGCGGCGGGCCTCGAACGCCCGATCGCGATATGTTCCACGAAACCCAACTTTGATCGAGCCGCTGACATCTCCTCTATAAAATGGGAGCAACCAGTCTCCAGCGGGCTCGTAGATTCTGTCGACCAGCGTGTTGAAAAAGCGCAGTCCGGAATTTCCCAACGAGAGGAATGAATATCTTCCGTCGTCATATCGGCCCTGCACGACCTCGCGGAGATCGGGTTCGTGTCGATTCGATCTCGAGTACGTAAATTGCCAGCTAAAGAGGCTGTTTCCAATGCGGGCGGCTGAATGCTCTCCCGACAATCCACTCGAGAACAACCCACGTTCGACCCAGCGCAGTCGCGTCGACTGAATGTAGGTGTCCAAACCTCCGTTCAGCCCGTCGAACTGGCGCGTCTCCTTATCCGTGTCGTGGGTCCACGTGTTTCGAAGAACAAGCTTGTTGCTCGGCGACACTCGCACGGCCGCATTCAGCACGCCGCCGAACTTTGGCGACTCTGTACTCGTATTGAAGTTGTCGTACTTGGTAAAAACGCCTGGGGTGTTGTTTCCGATGTTGGTCAAATACTGCTGACGTTCGCGCCGGGTGCTGACGGAATTCGAGAACGTCAAGGCTCCAACCAGACCCACCCTTCGAATTGTCTGTCCGCCGGAAACCGAAAACCCTTGTCCGGGGCGCATGGAACCAATGGTAGTGGGCTCCCAGTTCACGGGGAATGCGCGGCCGAACGACTGCATTTCGGCTTGCGAAAAACGGCCCGGAAATAGACGACTGTCCGGCGGGATCGCCTCCGGAAGTTCACGGGTCCCGTCATCAAAACCCCAGAAATCGCGCTTTCCACCTGGATAGGTGGCAAACGGCTTGAATGTAGTGATCGTATTGAAACTGTTGCTGTAGCTTACGTTGAGGGTTCTTCGGCTGGGAAACTCAATCGTCTGCATCTGCACGAGGCCGCCGGAAAACTCCCCCGGCAGATCCGGGGTGTACGTTTTCAGCACTTTGATGCTGTCGACCAGAGTAGAGGGGAACATATCCAGAGGAACCACGCGTCGTTCGGGATCGGTAGTAGGCAGCATCGCATTGTTAAGCATGGTTGCGCTGTAACGTTCACCGAGACCCCGTACGTACACATATCCGTCGTCCACAATTGAAACGCCAGTCACTTTCTCGACGGCGGCGGCCGCGTTGGATGCGACACTCTTGCTGATTTCCTGCTTGCTGATGGAATCGCTGACCACCGGCGCCAGTTTCCGTTCAACAAGCATCGCTTGCGCCGTTGCTTCCACTGCTCCTTGGGTTTCGACAACCTCAACCGTAACCCCGGACGCAGTGTTAGACATCACGGAGCTCGCTTCCACGACCTGGCCGGATATTACGGTTACGCTATCGATGGTCGCTTCAAAATAGTTTTCGGAACTCAGCTTCAAGGTGTACTTGCCGGCGGGAAGTTCAAGCCTGAACACACCGTTTACGTCCGTACGGGTGCTCTTTCCGACATCGCCCTCCACCGTTACGGTCGCGCCTCGAATAACACCGGCGGTGTTGGCGTCATAGACGGTTCCCGTCACCACGCCACTCTTCTCAACCTGCGACAACAGTGTTGGCGGTATCGTCCCGATCAGTGCAAACACTGACAAAACACACAGACATTGCCGGATGACTAGCTTCATTGCGCTCCTCTTGTTAACGATCGATCACGCTGGGATGACGACAGCAAGACTGAATGGATCCGTCGTCAATAGAGATGAAGACTACTCGGCCGAAATGAGAAACTTGTTAGCGGGAAGTGAATAGTTCGTTACAGCCGTCGGCCAGGAGAGAAATAGCTGGCCTGTCATGCCGTCAATAAAGACGTCTCCGTTGTGACGAAAGACATATCCGATGCCGTGCACCGTGAAGACATGCTGTGATCCGTCACGTTCGGATCGCAGTTTGGATCGGATTCTCCGAACCAGCACGTCGATCACCCGCGGTTCCGGCGGATGGTCGCTTGAAGAAATGCGCCGCAACACTTCCATCCTTGAAAAGATGACTCCGGGGTATCGCAGAAACAATGCCAGCAGCCGGAATTCCATTGGACTGCAGATCAACCTGACGTTGTCCCGAAGAATTTCTCGGCCTCGCATATCGATGATGAAACGGTGCGGCCGCGGTGCTGGAGCGGGTGGCGCGCATCCGTTGCAAAAAGCGTCGCACATATCTCTGCAGCGAAGCTTGCCATTGCTGTTCAACCGTCTTAGTTCGTGGATGGACGCAACAATGGCGATAGGCAGATCTCCGAATCTGCTATCCCGAATTGCACGGGCAAGGTCCAAAGGATCCGGAGAACTGACCCCAAGAATCAGAGCCGCGCGATATTCTTGGCCTCTCATAACTGATGAATCACTGTGCGGTTTTATCCGGGTGCAGGCAGCGCAACCGGCTTCGCACTGCAAAACATCGCCGTCCGAAACGATCAAAAGGCACATTGGGGGCCATCTGATCCCAATGATTTCTCAAGACCATTACAAGAATTTCAATTTTGAGTGACTCGGAACATTGGGATGCAGGCCCGATTCGCCTCTGTCTTGCACGGTCGCCGTATCAATCAGTCGAGGGTTTGAAATGAACTCAATGTCGAAGTCGGCGCCAGTTTAGCCAGCGATTCCGTCGAATACCCGCATAGACCAAAATCGCGTTTCCCGACTGATTTTCGAAATGCCAGAAAACTGCTCAATGTTCCTCTTTTCGCACATTTCACAAGTATGGTGAAGGAGAGTGGCGAACATCCTTTCCGTAGATCAGAAAGATGATCATTTCAGCAATATTGACGCAATGATCTCCAACCCGCTCGAGGTTTTTGGCAATGAAGATAAGTTTTAGGGCTCTGGAAACGGTGCGAGGATCCTCCATCATGTAGGTCAACAGCTGGCGCAGAATCTGGTCGTAAATCGCATCGATATAGGAATCCGCTGAAATAATCCGTTCGGCAAGCTCAGCATCGGAGTGGACGAAGGCATCGAGGCTGCCCCGAAGCATCTTCAGCACCGAATCCGCCATCACCTGCACGTCGATCAACGGCTTCAGTTCAGGCTCATTGATCAATTTGACCTTATCCCCGAAAAACCGCACACGCTGGGGGCGAGTTTTCTTGTAAGTCGGAGTAGAGATGACCATTATTGATCACCCCCTCCTCAGATCCGGACGAGCGGGACTACCGCATCCGGCTCCCACCTCAGGTGATGACGCCCATGCGCATGAGGGGATAAGGGTGACAGATATCGGCGGGCGGAAGCCAACGATTGATCAGCCGACACATACGTTCCCAATTCAGCCGTTTTCTTTCACTCCGACGCCGAAGCGTAAAGTGCCAGTAGCGACCAATCTGAAACCGAAAGCGTTGGATAGCAGCACCATTGGTGGGCACTCCGTAGTAACGCGTGAAGCCGCCAACCACCGAGCGGAGCCACTTTCCCTGATCGGGAATAGGCACATGCATACGCTTTCGCAGTTCGGCTTTGACCTCCTGAAGTTTCCGGCGCAACCGCTTGCGAACCGTCGTGCGAATGACCGTGTACATTCCGTTGCTTCTCTTTTTCCCGCAGATATGCGTGAATCCCAGGAAGTCGAATGTTTCCGGTCGCCCTTGACGACGCCGCTTCCGGTTATCGATCGCAAATGGACCGAATTCCAAGAGCCGCGTCTTTTCAGGGTGCAGCGCCAGACTGAACTTTCCGAATCGCTTCTTGAGTTCCGCCAGGCACCGTTCCGCTTCGGTCTTGTTCTGAAATCCAATCACGAAGTCATCCGCCCACCGGACGACGATCACGTCGCCCTGAGCTTGCGTACTCCTCCAGTGATGGATCCACAGATCGAGCACGTAATGAAGGAAGACGTTGGACAGAAGCGGAGAAACCACTCCGCCTTGCGGCGTTCCTTCATTGACGGCTTGCCATCTGCCTTGCTCCATCACGCCGGCTCTCAGCCATTTCTGGATGAGCCGCACGACGCGAGGATCACCGATCCGGTGCTCGATGAGCTTCACAAGCCATCTGTGATCGAGCGTGTCGAAAAACCCACGGATGTCGGCATCAATGATCCAGTTCACTTTCTTCGTCAGCATTCCGACATAAAGCGCATCCAGACAATTGTGTTGGCTACGTCCAGGCCGGTATCCGTACGAGAAACCGAGAAACTCCGTTTCGTAGATGGCGTTGAGAACCAGGACCGCCGCATATTGAACGATCTTGTCTTCCAACACCGGCACCCCCAATGGCCTTTGCTTTCCATCGGCTTTGGGAATGTATACGCGACGAACCGGTTTTGCCCGGTAAGCCCCGCGCTTCAGTCTTCCGGAGAGATCTTGGAGATTTTCTTCCAGATCCTCTTCGTATGTCCTCCACGTTTGCCCATCAATGCCAGCAGACGCATCCCGCTTGAGGCTGTAGTACGCCTCGCGCAGGGTGTCGATCGCCGTAATGTGGTGCATGAGGCTTGTGAACTTGAGCTTCTTATCCTTCAATGCGCGTTGACGTACCCGCCCCAGCGCGTTTTGCATCCGTTCCCGGCCTTGAATCCGGTAGATGTTTTGCTGAAGCGAGTTTCCTTTGGTCGGAAGGCTTCCCTCCATCTCCTCCGCCGCCGTTGGCTGTCCAGAGTTGTTCGGAGACTTCGCAGGTACTACCCTTCCGTCCGACTTCCCTTGCCCGTTCATCATCGGCGTACGCCTTTCGGCTTCCCGACACGGCCCTTTTCATTCGGGGCGAGCAAGGGATCTCCCGGTTCTCGCGCGCGTTGTTTCCGTGCATGCCTTGGGTCTATGACCCCGCGGAGTCCCTTCGTGTCTTGCCATATCGACACGGCTGGTGTTGCCTTCCGCACCTCCTTAGAGCGTCGGCACTCCGTTCCTAGGTTAACGAGGCTCAATACCATGCCTGCACTTTCCTCTTTCAACGCTTCACGACTGACCTTGCGGACAGCCGTGCATGATCAAGTCCGGCGTGGGTGGCTAACCCTTCGCCGTGCGGAACTTTCGTCCGCAAACAACGCGCCGGTTTATCCCGGCGCACAAGGAGAA
>CAZIPZ010000149.1:0-10013 GCA_964541075.1 uncultured Solibacteraceae bacterium
AATGCATAAATGAAGTGAGTCTGTGGTCTCACGAGCAGATCCGTCATCCGGCAGAGATCGAATGAGAAATATCCAGTCGCGACCATCCCCCGGTCCGTCCGCTCAAGAGGCTCATATGTAGGAACGAGCAGCTTGAGGATTCTCGGTTCGGGGTCCACCGATCCCGTTAACAGGAGCGCGATGGATGCAACGGCCGTCACCGGAGGAATCGGGTTCGATCCATTCCCGCCCTCGCTTGACTTCATCAGGGTTTGGAGTGGTTGGACGGGCAGCCGGTAGCTCGCAGTGAGCACGCATCTGGCGCCGGGAGCGAACACGCTGACGCGCGCAACGGAGATAGCAATGCCGGGTTCCGCCGGGATGGGCGGCGAATTGTCCTGCCGTTGATAGCTGGGAAGCGGTTCTGCAGGTTCAGGAAAAAACACCGCGGGTTTCAGCCGGGAACGGATTTGCCGCAGAAATTCATCTACCGCAGGATCATCGTAGCGGGCGGATTCGACTAGCTTCATTCGGCATCGATTGGAGACCTGATCCAACAGTATCGCTGTAATGAGGTAGTCGCCGCGGTAAGGCGGCAGATTAAGCCGCGACAAAAGATCGACGGTGTAACCTTCGCTCACCATCGCGGTGTCATCTTTGGAAAAGCTGTCGCCGTTGGGCTTACTCGGCGCAGGAGGCCGAGGGGCGGGCGCTGCGCCGGAGAGCGCGAGGCGCGCGCGCAGTTCGCCAGTGTTAACGTCCATGGCGGTGACGATCAAGGCTTCTCTTGAAGGAATCCTGCTTGCCGATAGGGGCTTGCACACGCGCATGAGCGCGACGGGAAAGCTCGCATACTGATTGAGTGGAACGGTTGTGGGAGCGCCGGCCAGAAGACCTTCCTGACCCTTCTGCATGAGCGGGCGCTGAGCCGTCCTGCGCGTTCGCCACGGGTCGGTCCAGTACTCCTCGTCTTTAAGTCCGAACCTGTCTTCGATCATATTGCTTACTACCGGCCCTTCGGTCCTTTGGGCTCGTCCACCTGTGCGTCAGAATCCAGGCCAGGATCCTCTTCTACATCCACACGAGCCCCCAGCGCCGGCGGTTCTTCTGTTCCTGCATTCGCATCCAGCGCCGGCGAATGGGCGACCTTCGAGTCGAGACCCATTGCCGGACCATCCTCGACTTTGGAATCGAGATCCATGGCGGCGCCTTCCTCGATCCTGGAGTCCAGACCGACTGCGGGAGTGCTTTCAACTTTCGACTTGAGATCCACCATCGCGGGAGTCTGTTCGACGTGCGAGTCGAGGTCGATTGCTGGGGCCTCTTCGACTTTGGATTCGAGATCCAGCGCTGCCGTAGGATCTTCGACATGCGTCTTGAACTTCGCTGTTGGGCTCTCCTCGAGCCGAGCCTGGGATTTCATTGCGGCGGTTTCTTCGAGTTCCACTTCCGCTTCCAGTTCCGGTTCCTTCTCGACCGCCGTTCGGGATCCCATGCCCGGCGGTTCGTCCGAATCGATTATTGCAACCAGGTCCGGTTGCTCGGCGGTTTCTGTGACTTCCTCCGCTTCGGTTGCGGATTCCTGGCTCTCCATCTCGTCCTGCAACGGAGTCGTTTCCGCAGCGACCATAGGCGATTCATCGCCTCCAATGCGCAGCAAGCCTTCTGCTGCACCTTCGCCGATTGCTGCGTCAATGGTCGCAACCATCAGATGTCCTGAGGCGATCTTCAAGGCTGCGGAGGCCATCAGGTCGTCATCCTCTATGTTGCTGAGGGAAAATGAGTCCGTCCGGTCCAGAAGCCACAATCGCAGATCGTGCAAATGGCCAGAATCCGTAATGACGCTGCGAAGGAAGAAGAGCGCAGAAACCTGATCGTTGAACGTGAGTGGGGCGGCCTCTCCGATGCCGGATTCCTTGCAGTCCTCCAACCGGGAGCAAAGGAAATATTCGTCGCACCCTCTTCGTAGTGGAAAAGCCGAAAACACAGCCGGATCAATATAGCAGAAGCTGTGTCGCGCCGGAGGATTCCAGCGCCGGCCGCGGTCAAATGTTTAATGATTTGCGCTCATGAAGCGTGGAAAGATTAGGCGAGTAAGAATTGGTGCTGCTTAGAGTTCGTATCAGTAATTCACAATCAGAGGCAACCAATCCAATTGGCAACGCACGTCGTACTCGTTCATCCCGAGATTCACTGGAACACCGGAAATGCCGGCCGTACGAGCCTCGCCGCCGGCGCCGTGTTGCATCTGATCGAACCGCTCGGATTCTCACTTGATGAACGCCAGGTGAAGCGGGCAGGGCTCGATTACTGGGATTATGTCGAGCCGCGCATATGGGCAAGCTGGGATGCATTCGAATTGGAGCTTCCGAAACTTGGCCATCCGTACTTCTTCTCGGCAAAGGCGGAGCGACTCTTCTGGGATGCGCCCCTTGGCGAGCAGAGTGATGTAGTGCTGATCTTTGGAGGCGAGACATCGGGTCTGCCAATGGAATTGCGCCGGCGCTATGAAGACCGGTTCTTCCGAATGCCGATCCTGTCGCCGCAGGTCCGATCGTTGAATCTGTCGACGTCCGTTGCAATCGCACTCTACGAAGTCCTGCGGCAGCGGCGGTGCAACGGGGAAGAGACTGCGGGTATGTAGGGTGCGCTACCAGGAAGCTTGCATCACTATAAGCGTCCATCCGGAGAGCGTCTGCGATCCGACATGGCGCATTCCGAATCGCTGATACGCTTTCAGGACTTCGGATTCAAGAGTTGACCCGATCCCGGAAAGGATGAGTCGTCCGGCGCCACCTACGCGCCGAACGAGAACCGGCGCCATCTCGATCAGGGGAGCTGCGAGAATATTGGCGACGACAAGAGGCCAGAGGCCGTCTACGGCGTCTGGTCCGCCGAGTACGAGCTCGAGGCGATCCGCAAGATGATTCAATCGTGCATTCTGCGCCGCCGCTTCCAAAGCGGCGGCGTCGATATCCAGGCCGATTGCTCGCCGCGCCCCCATCATCAGCGCCGCCAAAGCGAGCACCCCCGATCCAGTGCCGACATCGAGCACACGTTCTGAAACCCCTATGGTCAGGGCCTCCTCGATGGCTTCCACGCAAAGCGCTGTGGACGGGTGGTATCCGGTTCCGAAGGCCGTGGAATCCGACAATCGCAGTGCGCCGGGTGGAGCGGATGTTTCGGGAGGTGCGATCACGATATTCCCGATACGAATGGCGCGAGGACTCAGCAGCCAGACGGACCCGTTGTCGCGAGCAACGGCCGCCGACGCCCTTACGCCCGACGCAGCCAGGACGCGCGACACGGCATCCGGCGCCACACCATCCGGAATGATGGCAGCCAGGCCTTCCTGAACTTCTTCGATATCGAGCGCGCCCAACTGTACGAGTTTGTCCAGCGCGTCAGCCGGCGGAGAAGGAATGTCGATGCGATAAGGCACTCGTCAGACTAACGCAGCTTTGCTGTCCGGAGCCATCTGTTCGACTGCTGCGGGTTGAGGAAGGCAAACATTCAAGGGGACGCGGTCAGACAGAAATAGTGCGCGCAGTGTAAAGGCGCCTACTCGACCGGAGATCATCTGCGGTTCGTTTATCCGCAGGTTGATGGCGCGGATTTCAACATTCGGGCGCGCAAGCCGCCGGCGACGCGAATGAGGGCGCGGCGTGAAAATCGGAGCGTGGATGTAAGTGCAGGCATCGGATCATCCCACGCAAATACGGCCCACATTTTTTCGCCGAACAAGGATCGCACCCAATCTGCAGCGCGCAGCGTTCCTTCACGACGGTAGCCTCGGACAGCGCCGAATTCGCGTGACAACGAAACCCATTTCACACCGGTGCGCGCTCGTTTCGGAGCTGGAAGCTTCTCACCAATAGCGTCCAAATAAGCGATGTAAGCGGTATCGACGCCAACTCGCTGTCCGAGCGCGTCCCAGAGACCAAAGCGGGCGTTGAACTCAATCAGCTTCAGCTTGCCATCGCGCGAGTCGCGTTTGAACTCAATGCCGCCGAGTCCGTGATAGTTCAATCCTTCTAGAAACTGCAGACTGACGCGATCAAGAACCGGATCTTCCACGGATACAACGTAGCTGGCGCTGCCGAAGTGAACGGGCGTTACTCGCTCTTTTCTGCCTGAAAAGTGCCAGACCCTGCCTTCTGCGGACCGATAAAAAGCGAAATACAAAAGGTCGCGGTCCTCGCCTGGAACAACTTCGCTGATGATCACATCGGCATCCAACTGGTGAATCTCGCGGTACGCGGAAATCAACTCTTCAGGAGTATTGACGAGAATCGATTTTTCAGTTCCGCCGTAGATTGATTTCAATTTTGCCTGCACAGCCGCCCGCTGCCAGCTATTTGAACGAATAGGCTTGATTAGGCACGGATAAGGAATAAGCGTCGATATGGCCGTGACATCTTCCGCCGATTTCGGTGCGAACGTTACTGGAACCGCAACCGAGTTCTCTCGCGCCGTATGAAACAAGGCGTCTTTTGCTGCGGTTTTCCGAATGATTTCACTCTGCGGATTCGTCAGCCGCAGATATTCCTTCAAAACACTTTCTCGCGCCGCATAAGTATGCAGAGTGTTGTCGCCCGTCAAAAAGAGCACTGGTTTTTCCGGAAGGGATCGCGCCAGGTGCAGTAGAAAGTCCAAATTTCGCTCTTCGGACTGATCGATTGCCGGACACTGCCGGCTGATGGAGAATCTTGAAGACATTCCAATCTGGCCGGCTTCCGGATCCAGAGTGAAGACAGGGATGCCGCGCCTGCCCAGCGAACGGGCGATGCCGAGTCCTGAGTACCCCATGTAGGTCACAATGGCCGACGGACGCATAGTTTTGCACCTCGTGTCTAATTGAAAGAGCGGGCTTTCCCGAAGGATTCTGCTCTGTCAGCGCTACTCGTTATGCAGGCGGCGTGCCGATGATTCCAAATTCGGACCACCACGCCACATCGCAGTCATCACCGGGCGTTTAACGCGCTCAGTGGGGGCGCACTGTGCGGTTTTGAAGAAAGCTGTTGTAGGTCAAACCACCACGTCAACGGAGATGCCTGCCCCACCGTGGAATCAGATCGACCTGCATTTGCCAGTTGACACTGTTTCGAAACGGCCGAGCCAAGCTCCTGAATTTCAGAAATTGCTCACTGCGCCCTTTTGGGCCCATCCGACAAATGATTCGGAAATAGCAGAGTCGACGCGCCGGTTTCCGATGAACGACTCCGCCCATTGAAATACGTCGTGCTTCCGCAGATGGCGCTGCATGGCAAGCATGCGACGACGCTGTTCCGATTCTTCCATTGATAATGCAGTCTCGAAGGCTTGGACAAGAGCATGGCAGTCATTTGGATTTACAAGCAGCGCCCCACATTTCAGTTCTTGAGCGGCCCCTGCGAACTCACTGAGAATCAGCACGCCGGTGCTGTCTATTTTGGACGCACAAAATTCCTTCGCCACCAGATTCATTCCATCTCTCAACGGTGTGACGGCGGCAATATGCGCCGTTCGATAAAATGCGATCAATTCTCTTTGAGAAACGGCCTGATGAAAATAGTGAATCGGTATCCAGCCCGGACGACTGTACTTCCCATTAATTCGACTGACGAGAGTCTCGATGCTGAGTCGCAGTTGTTTGTATTCGGGGATCTCTTCCCGGCTCGGCACTACGATCTGCAGCATGCTCACAAGGCCCCGAAGCGATGCATTGCATTCAAGAAGCTTTTCAAAAGCGGACAGTCTCTGCGGAATGCCCTTCGTATAGTCGAGACGATCCACTCCGACAACCACTCGGAATCCCGGCGCCGCCTTCAAGGATTCCAGGGAGTAGAGCAACGATGAATCGATACTCGCACAAGCGAACGCGTCGTAATCAATGCCGATCGGGTAGGTTCCCACCAAGAAGCGCCTTCCGTTAGCGCGGACGTGCATTTGTTCTCCGGCTTGAGATATTCGGACATACGGCGCGAACCTTTCGAGGCACGCAATGAAGTTGTTTTGATCCCTTCTGGTCTGAAATCCCAGGACCTCAAAATGCATGAGAGATTGAATGACTTCGCTTCGCCAGGGAAGGGTCTCGAAGATGTCCGGACATGGAAAGGGGATATGGTGAAAGTACGCCATTCGGCGCCGCCAGTTCCTTTGATGAACGCAGCCGGCAATCTTCATCAGGTGATAGTCGTGCACCCATACGAAATCATCGTCCTGCGCAATGGCTTGAACAGCATCGGCGAATTTTTCATTGACCTGACAATAGGCATTCCAATAGCTGTTATCAAACTGGCAGCGGGATGGAAGTCCGTGAAATAGCGGCCAGATAATCTCGTTTGAGAAGCCCTGGTAATAGCCGGCTCTCTCATCATCGGTAAGGAAAACAGGTTGAAATGCGTAGTTCCTGCTCGAAGACCAGCGCTTCAAAACGCGCTCGACGTCCGGGTCGTAAGCTGTCCCGGGGCAGCCTACCCAATGTCCACACCTTCGATCCAATATTGGCGTTAAGGCGCTGACTAATCCTCCGTTGCTCGCATCCGGCTGGAGCTCATGTCCACTCTTCAGCGTCACCGGCAGTCGATTGGACACGACAATCAATGCGCCGGGATTCATGCGCGCCCCGTGCATGATCGGATCCATGCTGCCAGGAAATCAATCAACTCGTCAGGAGGTTTGAGCCACATCTGCGCCGCTGTGACTCTTGGCTTCGGCCGCACGAGAACGGTCAAACCGCGGCCGTTCAATGCGCAGAAAGCGTCTTCGTCGCTGGAGTCGTCTCCGAGATACGCGATCGGAACGGTGTCGTCGAACCTTGAAGTCAGCGTGCGCACGACATTTCCTTTATTGGCTGTTCGCAGCCGAAGTTCGACTCCGCCGTCAAACTCCGCCAGCATCAGATCCGGATGCTTTGCCAAAGACTCCAGAACCCGGAAGGCTTTCCGTCGAATAGTGAGCACCTTTGAAGGCGCCACCCCTCTCCAGTGGACAGCAACAGCCGCAAGCTTGATTTCGAGGCATCTTCCCAGACCTTGACGCTCGAGCATGGCCTCACATTGTGCAAGAGCATCAAACGCCTCATCACTTCCGGCGATCTGTTCGTAGTGGCCTTCCGGACCGATTCTTTCCAAGCCGTGAGCTCCCCAGACTTCCGGCGGCGGGTTCAGAGAGAGTAGCGGCGGGACCTCATGCGCCGCTCGTCCGCTGATCACAATCAAGTCGGTGCGGCAAGTCGCGATGATGGTTTGCAGCAGCTGGTGAATGCCGAAGTAGGGACGCGCCAGGCTTCGATCCGCGGAAAAAGGTGCAATCGTTCCGTCATAGTCCAGCAAAAGGACCCGCCTGCGCGCCTTCGAGAGGTCCTCAAAAAATGGAATGTGATGCGTGCGGTCGACTATTGCTTTGCTCACGTTGAATCCTTCCGAGAAAAAATGCGCAATCTGAGTATGCCGGCGGCGGGCTATCCAGGAAATACGGCGGCGACCGTATTTCTACTACGAAAAGAGACTGACGTAACTCCTGGCGCAGATCTCACGTGCGCTGTTCGTCGCAGGACTGAATCCATTTATGGAAAAAGTCGATGAGGCCAGATGGGGGTTGAACCCACAATTGGGCCGCGGTGAATCGAAGCGTTGGTCGGACAAGGACAGTTAGGCCCCGGCCATTCAGGACACGGAAAGCGTCCTCATCCGTAACGTCATCTCCAAGGTAGGCGATGGGTGCGTTCGGCGATGTTTCCGACAGTAGTGCTTTTACTGCATTTCCTTTATTGGCGGAAGTGAGACGGAGTTCGACGCCCTGTTCGAATGCGCTTAGGACGAGTCCTGACCGGGGAGCAATACGTTCAAGAATCCTGTATGCCTCTGATTCGACCCTAATGACGTCGTATGCTCGAAGGCCTCTCCAATGCACGGCGACTGCGGCCAGCTTTACTTCCATTCTGTCTGCAAGTCCGGCTTGTTCCAAAAGCTGCTCAGCGAGAGCAAGTGCATTAAGAGCGTCTTTGTCTACATTCGCGGCGACGTGCTTTCCGTTCGCATTCAACCTCTCAAGGCCATAGGTTCCCCAGATTTCCAACCGGGGGTGAATGCCGAGCATGGGCGCCAGGTCGGCAGCGGACCGTCCGGTGATCACGATCACCCGTGTTCGGCAGGCGTGCTGGATCTCACGCAGCAAGTGTGGGACGGCATCGTAGGGTAATGCACGACGCCGGTCTGAATGAAACGGCGCGAGAGTCCCATCGTAGTCCATCACCAAAACTCGTTCTTTTGCGGCAAACACCGATTCAAAGAAACCGTCGGCGTCCGTAAATTCTGTAATTGCTCGCGTCACTGTTTCGATTCCTCTCAGCCCCATTTGTTGTGGGGAGCCTCTGATATGAGTATTCCTGGGGAAGCTGAACTGCGAAATACAGCGGGGACTGCATTTCGGGCAGGGAAATCGCCCTACGGAGATCAGGAAATGATTCTCTTGCGGACCGCGTACAACACTATTTCAGCGGCGCTGTGAACGTTGAGTTTCTGCATGAGCCGCGTTCGATGGGTTTCAACGGTATTGATGCTCAGGTTTAGTGAGGTCGCCACTTCCTTGTTCGATTTGCCTTCTGCAAGAAGCTGCAAAATCTCCTTTTCACGATCGGTAAGCAGGTCGTAAGAATCGTGCAATCCGCGCTGCTGTAATTCACGCATATAGTCTTCCAGCAGCGTCGTTGCAATTGCAGGACTGAAGAAAGGCTTGCCGCTGGCGACAGCCTGAACCGCTTTCTGCAGATCCGCGTCGGCGTTTTCCTTGAGCAAATACCCCTTGGCGCCCGCCGCAAGCGCCCTTGTTAAATAGGTTTCGTCGGAATGCATGCTCAGCATGATGACGCCGATGTTCGGGTTCTTTTTGAGAAGTTGTGCGGCGGCTTGAATTCCATTCAGATTGGGCATGGCAATATCCATGATGACCACGTCCGGCGCGAGTTCCTCAACCATACGAACGGCCTCCCGTCCCTCGGCCGCCTCACCTACAACCTCAAATGCGCTGTTCTGTTCCAGCTGTAAACGAAGGCCTTTTCTTACAATCCCATGGTCGTCGGCGATCAAAATTCGAATCTTCCTCAAGCAGAGACCCCGCTTGGCAATTCCACTTCGATCCGAGTTCCGGCATGTGGTGAAGAATTAATATTGACCTCGCCGTCCAAGGCTTGCACCCGTTCCTGAATGCTGAGCAATCCGAGTCCACCTCGGGAAGAGGGCGATCGGAAACCCATGCCATCGTCCTGCACAACCACCCGGATGCCGCTTTCCCTGCTGGTTACCGACACAATGACATTTTTGGCATTTGCGTGCCGTGCGCAATTCGTAAGCGCTTCTTGAACAACCCGGTATATGCAGGTTCGTTGCCCGTCGCTGAGAGCATCGAGACTTCCCTCGACGCACACCGCTGCGGGTACACCGGTGTGTCGTGCAAATTCTCTTCCTTGCCACTCGAGCGCGGCTTGCAGCCCCAAATCGTCGAGCATGGAGGGCCTTAAGCCCATTGCAAGGTCACGCAGCGCACGCATCGCATCGGCGTTCAATTGCCTTGCGTCGTCCATTCGGAGCCGAAAGGAGGGGTCATTGTTATCCAGCAGCGAGTCCAGATTGCCTAGTTGTATCCCGAGCGCCGTTAGCATTTGTCCCACCTCGTCATGCAATTCTCGCGATAACGCGCGCCGCTCGATCTCCTGTGCTTGCACAAGCCGCTGCGAAAGCCGGCGCAGATTATTTTGAGTTTCCTCGATCTCCTTTCGTTGAGCGTCATGTTTCTTTTCAAGCACCAGGACACGGTAGGTTGTCAGCAGTGCGACAAAGCTTCCCAGGATGAGTGCAAATCCAATCATTTGCAGAAGGAATTTATGCAGAACATCCTGGCTGCTCTGCAATCGTTGACGCTCTCTTTGAAGATTTTCAATATTCAACCTCGCAACTTCTCGGGCGAGGCTGACGACCGCTTCACGACGCGGCAAGACCTTTCGTGCCAGAAACAACCAACTACGGTTGGCTTTTTCCTGAGGCGTCCACTCA
>CAZIPZ010000150.1:0-10002 GCA_964541075.1 uncultured Solibacteraceae bacterium
ATTGAATTCATTCGCGTCTGAAGTCACTCGAGTAGCGCGCGAGGTCGGAACGGAGGGGCGGCTTGGCGGTCAGGCGGACGTCAAAGGCGTCGCCGGCACGTGGAAGGACCTGACTGACAGCGTAAACTTCATGGCCGGCAATCTCACCTCGCAAGTTCGGAATATCGCCGCAGTGACAACCGCGGTTGCGAATGGGGATTTGTCGAAGAAGATTACAGTCGATGCCCGCGGTGAAATACTGGAGTTAAAAAACACCATCAACATCATGGTGGATCAGTTGAATTCCTTTGCATCTGAGGTCACTCGAGTAGCGCGTGAGGTCGGAACGGAGGGGCGGCTTGGCGGTCAGGCGGACGTCAAGGGAGTAGCGGGGACGTGGAAAGATCTCACAGACAGCGTGAACTTTATGGCAAGCAATCTCACCAATCAGGTGCGAAGCATCTCGAAGGTTGTGAGCGCCGTCGCCATGGGGAACCTCAAACGCAAACTTGTTCTTGAGGCCAAAGGGGAAATTGAAGAACTGGCTGAGACAATCAACGAAATGATCGATACTCTGGCCACTTTCGCAGCGCAAGTGTCCACAGTGGCGCGTGAAGTGGGTATCGAGGGAAAACTCGGAGGCCAGGCGAACGTGCCGAGCGCTGCCGGAACTTGGCGGGATCTGACGGACAATGTGAACCGCATGGCCGCCGCGCTCACCAATCAAGTGAGAGCCATCGCAGAAGTTGCAACGGCGGTGACGAAAGGTGATCTCTCTAGGTCCATCACCGTGGATGCTACTGGCGAAGTGGCGGTGTTGAAGGACAACATCAACGAAATGATTCGCAATCTTCGCGAGACGATCAAGCGCAACACTGAGCAGGATTGGCTCAAAACTAATCTTGCGCGATTCACCCGCCTCCTTCAGGGGCAACGTGACCTGCTCGCCGTATCGAAGCTCATTCTTTCAGAGCTTGCTCCACTGGCATCCATTCAGCACGGCGTCTTTTATATCAACGATGCCGCAAGCGGAGAGCCTGAGCTTCGACTCCTCGCCAGCTACGCGTTCACTAAGCGCAAGCATCTAGTGTCGAGAATCTCTGCGGGTGAAGGATTGGTCGGGCAGGCGGCTCTCGAACAGCAACGGATTCTCCTGACGGATGCACCCGCCGACTACGTCAATGTCAGTTCGGGATTAGGAGAAGCCAGGCCAATCAACATCATCGTGCTACCGATATTGTTTGAGGGCCAGGTCAAAGCAGTCATCGAGCTGGCCTCCTTTCAACACTTCAACGACATTCATCTAACCTTCTTCGATCAGCTGACGGAAATCATTGGCATTATGCTCAATACAATTACTGCGACGATGCGCACCGAGGAGCTATTGAAGCAGTCGCAGTCTCTGGCGACGGAACTGCAATCCCGCCAGCTGCAACTCACCGAGAGCAATATGCAGCTGCAACAACAGGCGAAAACGCTGCGTGAATCGGAAGAACGCCTGAAACAACAGCAAGAAGAACTGCAGCAGACGAATGAGGAACTGGAGGATAAGGCCAGGCTCTTGGCTGACCAAAAGAAGGAAGTCGAAGTCAAAAATTCGGAGATCGAGAAAGCTCGCCTTTCGCTGGAGGAGAAGGCGGCTCAACTTGCGCTGACCTCGAAATACAAATCGGAATTCCTTGCGAACATGTCTCATGAACTGAGAACGCCGCTAAACAGCATGCTCATCCTGTCGCGGTTGTTATCAGAAAATGAGAATGGCGCGCTTACCCCAAAGGAAATCGAGTACGCGCAAACAATTCACACGTCTGGAGAAGATCTGTTGGCGCTAATCAACGAGATTCTGGACCTTGCAAAGATCGAGTCCGGTGCAATGGATGTTGAGTCCAAGCGTGTTCTGATCACCGATATCGTGAATTCCTTGGAGAAGGGATTCAGGCCTGTGGCGGCATCCAAGAAGTTGGAGTTTAAGGTTGAGATTCTGAAAAGTGCTCCCAAGGCGATCTACACGGATCGCCAAAGGCTTCACCAGATTTTGAAAAACCTTCTTTCAAACGCCTTCAAATTCACCCATCAAGGCGGCGTAACCCTTCGTATTGACTCGCCGGAGCATGGCTGGTCCGAGGGCGCTGAAGCGCTACACGAAGCCGATGGAGTGATCTCGTTTTCCGTTATTGATACTGGAATCGGCATAGCTCCCGAGAAACACAGAATCATCTTTGAAGCTTTTCAGCAGGCGGACGGGACGACTAACCGGAAGTACGGCGGCACCGGCTTAGGCCTATCGATCAGCAGGGAAATCGCGCATTTGCTGGGAGGAGAAATTCGGATTTCAAGCGGTTCCGGAAAAGGGAGCACATTCATTCTGTATTTGCCGCGAAAATATAAAGAGATCGGAATGCTCGATGACGGCAACAAAGTATTCCAACGAGCCACTGGTCTCGCGACAGACTCCGTGAAAACCGATTCGCCGAAAGACGAGGAGCGGCTTGGCACGTATCATCAGGACGAAGCGGTGCTTCCAGCGGGTGTCGTTGACGATCGAGCGAACGTTGATGAGGGCGATCAAGTCATGCTCATCCTTGACTCCAATCCGGAATCAGCGGCCCGCATTCTCGAGGTTGCACGGCTGAATGGATTCAAAGGGCTTGTCGCCGGACAGCCAGAAACTGCGTTTCGGTTGATCCAGGCGTTTCCTCCGGATGCGATCACTCTCGACGCCGAGGGAATGGGATGGCCCGTATTGGATCAGATCAAACGGAATACTTCGACACGCCACATACCGATCCAGGTCATTGCGAATCAAAAGCACAAACAGCGGGCCCGAATGGGCGGCGCCTTCGCTTTTCTGGAAGCTTCGGCGTCCAATGAAGAACTGAGCGACGCAATGGAGTCGGTCAAGCAATTTCTAGAGCGTCGGGTGAAGAATCTTCTCGTTGTAGAGGATGATGAAACTCAGCGTAGAGCGATCATTGATCTCATTGGTAATGGCGACGTCCAGATTGTAGCCGTAGGTACGGGCGACGAAGCACTCTCCGAATTGCGTGCGGCGCAGTTCGATTGCATCGTCGTGGATCTTATGCTGCCGGGAATGTCAGGTTTCGAGTTGATCGAACGCTTGAAGAAGGAACTGGGCTTGTATAGCACTCCAGTGATCGTGTACACGGCGCGCCAACTTTCGAAAAAAGAGGAGGGTGCACTTCGAAAGCTAGCTGAAACCATAATCATCAAAGATGTGCGGTCTCCCGAGCGACTGCTTGCAGAGACGGCCATTTACCTTCATCGTGCGCACAACACACTGTCTGTTTCAAAACGGAAGGCGCTGGAGGAAGATCAGCGAAGAGACCCGGCTCTCGCAGGAAAGAAGGTTTTGATAATTGACGACGATGTCCGAAACATCTTCAGTCTGACGAGCCTTCTTGAACGCTATCACTTGAGCGTTGTTTACGCAGAAAGCGGTCGCGAGGGCATCGATCTCTTGAAAAGCACGCCGGATGTGAACGCGCTTCTGGTGGATGTTATGATGCCGGAAATGGACGGGTTCGAAACGACAAGGGAGATTCGAAAGATTCAGCGGTACAAGTCGATTCCGATCATCGCCATAACCGCCAAGGCGATGAAAGGCGACCGCGAAAAGTGCATCCAGGCAGGTGCTTCGGATTATATTTCCAAGCCGGTGGATGTGGACCGCCTGCTCTCGCTTTTGAGAGTCTTTCTGGGGCGGCAGTCAGCCGCTTGATAAGTGAATGCCCTCCGCGTCTGAAAAAGTGAACATTCTCCTCGTCGACGATCGGCGCGAGAACTTGCTCGCGCTGGAAGCCATTCTTCGCGGGCCGGACCAGAATCTCGTCTTGGCAAGGTCCGGCACGGAAGCACTAAAGTATCTTCTGAGGAATGAGGCTGCAGTTATTCTGCTCGATGTCGAAATGCCCGAAATGGACGGTTTTCAGACAGCAGCACTCATCCGCGAGCGCGAGAAAACGTCCCGGACGCCGATTATCTTCCTGACCGCGATGAGCAAAAGCGAGGTTCAGGTCCATCAGGCCTATTCAAGCGGAGGCGTCGACTATCTTTTCAAGCCGCTGGTTCCGGAAATCCTCAGATCGAAGGTTGCGGCATTTGTGGAAATGTATAAACAGAGTCGAGAAATGCGGCGCCGAACCTCGGAACTGAAGGCCGAGCGAGATTTCGTTTCAGCCGTCCTCAACACCGTCAACAGCCTGATTGTGGTGCTCGCATCCGACGGATCCATTCTCCGGGTAAACCGCGCTTGGGAAGAGCTCAGCGGCTTCTCGTTTGAAGAAACGTTCGGAAAACGCTTCTGGGATTTTCTAGATGACGCCAAATCGGGGGAAAAGCACCTCGGTGAACTGGGGCCGGGTGTTCAGCGTGAGGATCTCTGGCTGACCAAGAATGGACTGAGGCTGGTGTCCTGGTGCTGCACGAACCTGATCGGGGAGAGCGGCGAAAAATGGATTGTCATTACCGGCATCGATATCACCGAACGCAAACGCATTGAAGAGGAACGGGCTCAATTGGCGCGCGAGCAGTCCGCCCGAGCTGAAGCCGAGCGACTTAATGAGGAGCTCGAGAGAAAGGTTCGACTGCGAACTGAGGAACTTGAAGGCTTCACCTACTCAGTGTCGCACGACATGAGGGCTCCCGTTAGAGCGGTCGACGGTTTCACGAAGATTCTTGCCGAGGAATATTGGAGCGTCCTGGATGATGAGGGCAGAAGACTCTTGGATATCATCCGCGCCAACACAGAAAAAATGGGAGCTCTGATCGACGGGCTTCTCGCATTATCGAGGTTAGGACGCGAGAAGCTGGTATTTGCCGAAATCGATATGGCCACCCTTGCGAAAGCGGTCTTTGACGAGCAAAGGGCGGGTTTGGATATGGACAGGAAGATCTCGCTGAAGCTAGCTGACCTGCCGCCAATGTACGGCGACAAGCGCCTGATTGCTCAGGTTCTGCATAACCTGATTTCCAACGCCCTAAAATTCACAAAGAATTCCGCTGCGACTTCGATCGAAGTAGGGTTCGTGTCAGACAGAGCTGATGACATCTACTATGTCCGCGATAACGGCGTGGGCTTCGATATGAATTACGCCGGCAAGCTCTTCGGCACTTTCCAACGTCTCCATTCAGTGAATGAATTTGAAGGAACAGGAATCGGTCTGGCTACGGTCCAACGAATCATTCATCGGCACGGCGGCCGCGTGTGGGCTGAAAGCGCTCCGGGCAAAGGAGCAACCTTCTTCTTCTCCGTGCCGCACAAGGACCAGCTAAAAGCCTCTTGACGACTTAAGAGGCATTCTGCTGGACCGCGACAGTGGCTGCCTCGCGAATCGGGAATGTTACGGTAAACGTGGCGCCCTTACCCTCGCCTTCGCTGCTCGCTTCAATGACGCCTCCGTGCAATTCGACCAGATGACGAGCAATGGACAAGCCAAGGCCCAATCCGCTGGAAGTTCGGTTAATCATTGCCTCAGCCTGTCGGAATCGATCGAAGACATAAGGGAGAAATTGGGGTGTAATGCCTTTCCCGGTGTCGGTTACGGTAAGTCTCACGTTCTCGCCGCACCTGGCAAGGACAATGCGAACGATGCCTCCGGGCGGCGTGAACTTCACTGCATTGGACAGCAAGTTCCACACAATTTGTTGTAATCGGTGGAGATCGCCTGAAATCGTTCCGCAGTATGGATCAACCGACGGCTCAAGTTTCACTCCTTTGATGACGGCTGCTGGCCTGACCGTTTCCATCGCTCCTTCAAGCGCGATACCGAGTTCGACGGGCCCGAGTTCCAATCTTAGTCGTCCCGTGATGATCCGCGAAAGATCCAGCATGTCTTCGATGAGCTCAGCTTGAGCTTTCGCGTTTCGTTCGACTGCCTCAAACGCGCGAGTCACCAGAACTTCGTCCAGACGTTTTGCCTTGATGATTTGCGTCCATCCGAGGATAGCGTTCAAAGGAGTTCGGAGCTCATGAGAAAGCGTTGCCAGAAACTCATCCTTCGCGCGGTTCGCTTCTTGAGCCTGACTGAATAGCCGCGCATTTTCGAGCGCCAAGCTTACCCGCCGACCCAACTCCTCCGCAAAAAGGAGTTCGGAAGAGCCGTACCGGCCCGGAGTATTGGAAACAAAACCAATCGCGCCGAACACTGTATGCCGATCCTGCAGCGGCACCATCACGGCGGAGCGGCAGCCGACTTCATTCAGGATTTCGAACTGCTCCTCATCGCGGACCGTCAATCGAAGATTTTCCTCGGTTACATCCGAGAGCAGTTCCGATTTGCCGGTCCGCAACACGCGCATGAGCGGGATTTGATTGAGTTGCCTGTCCTCCGGTCGAAACACCAGCTGCCTGATCAGTTTTTCTTTCTCCGCATCTTGATGCGCGACAAGCGCTGGTCCGATACCACCGCTCTCATCGATCAACATAACAAAGCAGCACTCGGCAAAGTCCGGAATCGCCAGTCGCGAGACGTTCGTGAGAGTGGCCTCATAGTCCAACGTCGATGCGAGCATGCGGCTGGCCTCGGATAAAAAAACCGCACGGCGGCCTGCCGCCTCGGCTTCGACGCGCGCCGCCTCCGCGCGAATGAATTGTTCCCGTTCCCGTTCGGCCCTTCTGCGTTCGGTAATATCGTTTCCAGTGAAAACCAGATGGTCCTTCGTTCCTTTCCTGCCTCGAAGGGGCGTTCTGGACCATGCGATCAATCGTTGCGAGCCGTCTTTAGCTTGGCAATAACATTCTCCTTCCGGCGTCTTCATGCCCGTTTCGGATGTCACGAAATACTGCGTCAACGGCCGCCCTGTGACTTCATCCTGCGAGTAACCCAGTATTCGTTCGAAGGCCCGGCTGGCTCGAATGATGTTTTCTTCAGCGTCCAGAACCACAATGATGCTGTCCGCCGTGTCCAGTACTGCCGCCATGAAGTCCCGCTGAGATTGAAGCTCGGAGTTGAGCCCCTTGATCTCTTCGTTGCTGCCCTTTAGTTCCTGAACGACTCGCTGAAGCAGTTGAGCTTGCCGTTTGACCTCTTCAGTCTTCCGGTGAAGCTCGACAAAAGCGGCTACCTTGGAGCGCAGAACCTCCGGAATGAAGGGTTTTGTAAGGTAGTCGACGGCGCCGACCGAGTATCCCTGAAACACGTGCTGCTCCGCCTTATTGACAGCCGTCAGAAAGATGATCGGAGTGTGGCGCGTTTTTTCGCGCATTCGGATGAATTCGGCTGTTTCGAAACCGTTGATCACGGGCATATCCACATCAAGGAGGATGAGGGCGAACTCCTGGTGCAGCATCAGCCGCAGTGCTTCCAGTCCGGAGTGTGCGCGGATCAACTCTTGGCCGGGGTCGGTAAGCAAGGCTTCAAGAGCGACCAGGTTTTCAGGGTGGTCGTCCACGATCAGAATATTGACCTTATCTTCCGGCATATATATTTCCCTTACCTTCGCACAATTGAACTAGCAACGGCGCAATCTCCGAAAGTTCGAGCACCTTGTCCACTGCGGTTGTGGATAGAGCGGCTTCTGGCATGGCTGCACCGTCCGCAGGGGCCGGGTCTTGTACGATGACGAAACCGCCGTGATCTTTAATTTTCTTTACGCCCTCCGACCCATCTCGACCCATTCCCGTTAAGAGAATCCCGATTACGCCTTCTCCATAGACGTCGGCGGCGGATTCGAACAGAACATCAATGGAAGGCCTGGCGGACATGACAGGGGGATCCTCTGAGAGTGCAAAATAATTCCTCTCGACGATGAGGTGATAGTTGGGTGGACCAATGTAGATCCATCCGAGTTCGATCGAGTCTTTGTCCTCGACTTCACACACCCGTAATCGGGTGTTTTCGGCAAGAAGCGGAACGATTCCCTCCGAATCGTCCACGCTTCGGTGCTGCACCACTGCAAGAGGAAGGGGAAAATCTGAAGGCAGACCGCCAAGAACGAGACTCAGGGCGTCAAGTCCTCCCAGGGATGTTCCGATAGTGATTATCTGGAAGGAGTTCACGCGACTCTCCTGTAAAGCTTGGCGATTTGATCAAGCTCCTCATAGGAACGTTCATGAGGACTGAATCTCAGCGACTCCTTCGCACCAACGCCTAAAACCCCAAACATAATCAGGCTCTCATAGAGCAGATGATGGACTTGCGCCTGAAGTTCAGCGTTGAAGTAAATCATGACGTTGCGGCAGAGAATCACGTGAAACTCGTTGAACGAACTGTCGGTCGCCAGATTATGCTGCGCGAATACGGTGTTTTCTCGCAGCGAGGCCTGGAAAATGGCTCGATCGTATGCAGCCGTGTAATATCGTGAGAAATCCAGCCTTCCTCCCGCTTTGATGTAGTTGCTTGTATATGTTTGCATCAGCTCAAGTGGAAAGATGCCTTCCTTCGCCTTCTTCAGCATCGCTTCGTTAATGTCTGTCGCATATATGCGGCAGCGATCGTGGATTCCTTCTTCCTGCAGAAGAATCGCCAGTGAGTATACTTCCTCACCCATCGACACTCCTGCCAGCCAGATGCGAATGAACGGGTAGGTGCGAAGTATCGGTACGACCTCCTTCCGAAACGCCAGGTAGAAGTACGGATCGCGAAAAATTGCGCTGACGTTAACCGACAGTGCATACAGAAAAGCATCCAGCCACTCACGATTGTGCAGCACGCGCTCTTGCAGCGCCGAAATGCTCTGGAATCGCTCCTTCTTCATAAAGTTCCAGATGCGCCGCTTCAGAGAGGAAGGTGCGTATCGACGGAAATCAAATCCGTAGTGCCGGAAGACTCCTTCAAGCAGAAGCTCCAACTCAATATCTTCAAGCGACTGGGACTGTTTAACTGTGGTCATGCCGTTCCGCTTCTACTTGAAAAGCCAGACTCTTAACAAAGAGAGCAGCTGTTCGCTGTCCGCCGGCTTGGTGATGTAGTCGGAAGCGCCGGCTTCGATGCACTTTTCTCGGTCGCCCTTCATGGCTTTCGCGGTTAGGGCGATGAGAGGAAGCGTCTTGAATTGATGAATTTCGCGAATCCGACGCATTGCCTCGTACCCATCCATCTCCGGCATCATGATATCCACGAGTGCAACGTCAATGTCCTGCGTGTTCTTGAGCATTTCAATGCCGTCGCGACCATTTTCGGCGTAGACTACTTGCATCTGATATCGTTCCAGCAGGCTGGTAAGCGCAAAGATGTTGCGCATGTCATCGTCGATTACCAGGACCTTCTTGCCGGCGAGAACGGGGTCGGTCTTATGAAGCTGTTCGAGCATTCTCCGCTTCGGTTCCGGCAGATTCTCTTCTACGCGATGCAGGAATAGAGCGGTCTCATCCAACAACCGGTCCAGAGATCGTACATCCTTCACGATGATGGTTTCGGCCAGACGCCGGAGTTCAGTGTCCTCCTTTTGCGTGAGCTCTTTTCCTGTGTAGATAATGATCGGTACGTCGCCGAATTCAGATTTGATCTTCTCTGTTAGATCGAAGCCATTCATATCGGGAAGTCCGAGGTCAAGCACCACGCAGTCGTAAGGTTTGTTTCTCAACTCAGCCAATGCCTCCTCGGCCGTGCCTACGGCAATCGATTCAACGTCGCCGTTTCCAATGAGCTCAATGATGCTCTGACGTTGAACAGGGTCGTCTTCGATTACGAGCAGGCTCTTGATTCCTCGCCGGATAAAGCTATCGAGGCGTTCCAGCGCTTCCCTCAGTTGTTCGGGCGTGACGGGCTTGTTATCGTAAGAGACGGCTCCCATTTTCAGACCGCGCTGACGCTCTTCAATGACGGATATGATGTGAACAGGAATGTGTCGTGTGTAACGATCATGCTTCAGCCGGTCAAGAACGCTCCAGCCGTCCATGCCGGGCAGTTCAATGTCCAGGGTGATTGCGCTCGGCGTATATTTCCGCGCTAGCGCCAGACCGACTTCCCCGCGAAGCGCCACGATAACCTTGAACCCGCGCTCGCGACCCAACTCCATCAGAATTTTTGCGAAATTGATGTCGTCTTCGATCACCAGCAGATT
>CAZIPZ010000151.1:0-9930 GCA_964541075.1 uncultured Solibacteraceae bacterium
TTCACACCCGCGTCCGAGAGTTTCTTGAGATTCTTCTGCGCAGTAGAGTAGTACTTGCGCAGCGTGTCCAATTCCATATTTCTTCGGAATTTGTTCACAAACACGGCGTCGATCAGGTAAGCGGAAAGCTGGGCGGGATAAACTTCGCGCATCGTCTGTTCACCGACCCACTTCGGCACATCCGAATAGATGAACAACGCTTCGTGCGCGCTCAAGGTGGGCGCGATGAATGTGTTCTTCGCTTTCATTGCGGCGATCAGTTCATCATCGACTTCTTTGTCGCGAATGCTGCTAACTAGACCATCGACTCCCGCGTTCACAAGCCCCTTGGCGTCTTCCAGCGAAAAAACGCCGGCAAACACCTTCAGATTAGCCTTGTGGGCTTCATCAATGATGGCGGTATACAGTTCCGGCTTCAGCTTCGGCAACTTCCCGCCGTTGTCGTCCACCCAGATCTTGATGAAGTCGACCTTCTTGGCAACCTGATCCGTTACGGCCTTGCGGGCTTCTTCCTCAGTAGAAACCTCGATCGGAATATCCTTCAGGGTTTGCGTGGGATAACCGCCTTTTGCCGTGATTCCGCGACCGGCGGTTAACAGCTTCGCCCCGGTGTTCTTGCTCGCCTGTTCATTGCGGACTTCAAAGGCGATGTCACCCGCATCCGTTCCGGACACGGCCACAGCAGCGTTTCCATAATAAAGGTAACGGCTGAGGTCGGCTTCAACGGATTGCTTCTTGTAGTTTTGCGGACCATAGCTCGGACCATTGGTCAGTCCTGTGTGCGCAACAAGGTTGACGAATGCCGGAATCACTGTATATCCATCCAGTTCCGTGCGACCTGCGCCCTTGGGCGGCTTCAATTCATTTTTCTGACCAACGCCCGTGATCTTTCCGTCTGTAACGATGAATGTAGCTTCTTCGATTGGATCGGCGCCTTCACCGTTAATGAAACGGGCGCCCGAAAAGAATGTGATATCCCCTTCAGTTGGGGTTCCGGTGGCATCGGTCTCGGTGGCGTGCTCAGAGGACGAGCAGGCCGTTGCCAGTAGCAGGCAGAGAATTGCGGCTGCGAAGCGGTTCATCGGCTAAAGATCTCCTTCGAGTCATGAATGGTTTGAATTTCTTCGTCTCCACCCTTCGGGGGGTACGTAAGGAGTGCTGATTCTACCACATCGGGTCCAGTAGCGTCGCGCTCCGATGTTTCGAGAACGGGAAAAAGGGGACAGGCAGGAAAAGAAGGGACGGTGGGCAATTTCTGAATTTGCAAGAAATTGCCCACCGTTCCTTTTCCCCTGTCTGTCCCTCCCCGTCCCTTCCCTTTTTGCCCGTTTATTGACTCTATCTTCAGCGCGATGTTAGCTTCCGAAGATGCTGCAAAAATCAACTCTTCTGCTGGCCGGTGTTCTCACCATTTCAGGATGTACACCTGCCCGACTTTCACACGACGAGGTCCGCAAAAAGATCGCCGAAATCGGACAATCCACGTTGACGCCGAGCGCGGTTGAAGTTCAAAGAATCGTGTCGCAAACGGACAACCGCATGATTGCTGAGGGGAACGTCACACTTGCTTTTCAGTTTGCCAGGGACAATCCCAATGCCGCCTGGCGGGTTGAAGCGGTGCGTCTGGGCGATCGGCAATGGATCGATCTCAATGAACTCGTCCGGGCGATTAACGAGGGGCGCGCCCGTACGACCCTTCAGTCTATGCGCAAGCTGGCGGACGGAATCGCCCAATACCGAACCCGAAATGCTTCGCTGCCGCCGGCGCGCGACATTGTCACCCTGACAGATCTTCTTTTTCCTCAGTACATGTCCGAACTGATTCGAGTGGACGGATGGGGAAATGAGATCGAATACGCGCTTACGCCCACAGGTTTTACATTGATTTCAAAGGGTCCCAATGGCGTCCGAGGCGGTGAGGATGACGTCGTCATTAGTAGTGCTCAGACCGGCGCCGCCGCCACGCCATGATATAATTCCACAGCTATGGAAGCTGTGAAAATTGCCGAAACAAGCCTGCCTACAGCGTTTGGTGTGTTTCGCATTTTCGGATATGAGACCTCCGATAAGACCGACACTGTCCTCGCCCTCGTCATGGGAGAACCATCAAAGGAAGAAGCCCCGCTGGTGCGCATTCATTCGCAGTGTTTAACAGGCGACGTTTTTGGATCTCAACGCTGCGATTGCGGAGACCAACTTGAATTCGCACTCAAAACCATCGCCGCCAGGGGTATAGGCATCGTCTTATATCAGCTTCAGGAAGGCCGCGGCATTGGTCTCATGAACAAACTGCTCGCCTATGAACTTCAGGACGACGGCCATGATACGGTCGAGGCAAATCATCATCTGGGGTTTGAAGCCGACCATCGAAATTACGAACTTTGCGTGGAGGTTCTGCGACATCTTCGCGTTCGCGGCGTGAGATTGATGTCCAACAATCCAAGCAAGCTCGAAGCTCTCGAGTCTGCCGGAATCTCGGTCACCGAGCGCGTACCGATCGAAATTCCTCCCTCTCTCGGAACTGAAAACTACCTCCGAACAAAGAAAGCGAAGCTGGGGCACTTACTCTCTCGCGTTTGAATCAGAGATCTCCAATTTCAGACAGCTTTTGTGCGATTGCCTGCGCCTCATGAACGAGAGATTTCGTATCCGGCTGGACTTGCCTCCCGCCGACAAATGTCGCTTTCACATTGCTGCGGGATGCGGAGTAAACCATGGTCTGGATCGGATCATAAATCGGCTGCAGCGCCACATCATTCAAATTCACCACCACGAAGTCCGCACGCTTCCCGACGTCAAGGCTTCCCAATTGGCTTGAAAGTCCAAGACATTTGGCGCCGTCCAGGGTCGCCATTTGTATCGCAGCATTGGCATCCAAAGCCCCGAGATGTCCGGTCCGGCCGCGCTGCTGGAAGATAGCGGCACGCATTTCCTCGAACATATCCACGACGTTGTTGCTTGCCACGCTGTCTGTTCCGAGCCCGAGCGTCACGCCCAAAGTACGCATTTCGTCAACTCGAGCAATTCCCTGAGCCAGCTTCGCATTCGATTTCGGACAGTGCACGACGGACGCGGCTCTCGTCCGGAGTATTTCGAGATCGTTTTGGTCCACATCAATGCAGTGGATCAGCAAGACATCCGAACTCACTGCTCCCAGGCTGTCGAGATAAGAGACGGGGCTTACTCCACTCGCAGACACAGTGATGCCACGCTGCCTCCACCCGTCGGCGAAAGGTCCTGCGCCGTTCCGCACGAAATCGCCTTCCTCTTTTGATTCCGCCGCATGAATGGTGATCGGCAAACCGTTTTGCCGGGCATACGCCACGGCGAGGCGAAACAGTTTCGACGACACTGTGAAGGGCGCGTGCGGTGAAACTCCCAGACGACGCGATTCAGTCTCATCCTTCCGGTGCGTCTCGATCTTTTGGCGAAGGCCGGCCAGCTCCTGCTCCGCCACCGCTTCGGCAGGACCGAAAACCTCCTGATATGCGACTCCCTGAAGTTCAAATTCCTGCATCGCAGTCCATGAAGGACCCACGTCCATCACTTCGCCAACGCAGGTCACTCCCGCAAGCAGCATCTCGGCCGCGCCCAATCTCGCCGATGTCAGAATCTCATCCCGCGTTAGGTGTTGGTATTTGATGCGAGTGAGCCGGCGTATCCAGTTCTGGAAAGAGAGATCTTCCAAGCAGCCCCGCAGAACGGTGAGTTCGAGGTGGGTATGAGCATTGACGAAGCCGGGAATAATCGCGCAGCCGGGAAATCGCATCGCTTCTCCCTGCGCAGCGCCGACTTCAGAAATGCGCCCGTGCTCGACCACCAGCCTGCCGTTGCGCAGCGGCTTCGACGAGACCGGACAGATCCAATCGGCTTCAAAGGCGGTCATGCTGAAAAAGTCTGAGAACGCACGGTCAACCGCTCGATCAGATCCTCTTTGACGTTAAAACCGATTCCAGGCGCCGATCTCTGCTCGATCTGGCCCGCCGGCGACACTTCGACAGGAGGCTCAATGATGTCTTCCGCCCAATACCGCTTGCTCGCCGAGACATCGCCAGGCAAGGAAAAGTTTGGAAGGCTCGACAACGCGATGTTGTGCGCGCGTCCGATTCCGGATTCGAGCATACCGCCGCACCAAATCGGAATTTCATTCTTTCTGCATACGTCGTGGACCGCGCGCACTTCCTTGTGCCCTCCCACCCGTCCAAGCTTCACATTGATAATTCTGCAAGCGCCAATACGGATCGCCTTCCTTGCGTCTTCCGCGGAATGAATCGATTCGTCCAGGCAAATCGCGGTCTTGATCGACTTTTGAAGCTCGGCGTGATCGATCATGTCTTCGTAATGCAACGGCTGTTCAAACATCATCAGGTTATATTTGTCCATCTCCCTGAACACACCCACATCTGCAAGCGTGTATGCCGAGTTCGCATCGCCCATAAGAAGGATGGATGGAAATGCATTACGCACCTCCCGAACGACATCGGCATCCCATCCCGGCTTGATCTTGATTTTGATCCGTCGATAACCGGCATTCACTTCGGCATCGATTTTCTCCAGAAGTTTTTCTATAGACGCCTGTATGCCGATGGAGACGCCGCAGTCAATTCGCTCGCGCTCGCCTCGCAGAAGCTTCCAAAGCGGGATGGACCGATTTTTGGCTTCAAGATCCCACAACGCGGTCTCGAGTCCGGCCTTCGCCATGTTGTGGCCTCGTATACCGCGGGCAAAGGAATCGAATTCGGCAGCGTCGCGAATCTCCTTTCCAATCGCGTTTGGAATGATGAAGTCACGGAGAACGTGCCATGCGGTTTCCGTAGTTTCATGACTATAGAATGGCCCTTCTCCAGCGGTGACCTCGCCAAATCCGGTATACCGCCCGTCGGTCACGCTTAACAGAAGAATGCGGCGGGTTTGTGTGACGCCAAAGCTCGTCTCGAATGGATGCAGGAGCTGCATCCGCAGTTCGCGCATTTCAATCTGTTTGATATGCACGTGCTGATCCTGGAATGAACAGGTATTCGCTCCACTCATCGGTCCGGCTGAATCCGGCGGCGAAGTAGTCGTCCTCAATGTTTTTAAGAAATTGTTCGCGGACGCGGCGCTGAACGTCCCTTGCGGACTCCAGGCTTTGGCTCTTCAGCGCCTGGACATCGGCTGGAATGAAGACGCGGCGAATTTCTTTGCTGTTCCGATCCAGCACCGTTCGCGGCCGGTCAATCCACCACTCCGCGATAACGCGATCGGTTTCCAGACCGCGCTGAAGCGTACCCGAGGTCTGGCCATAATGATTGACGTAGTAACGCCGCACAACCGCTCCGAGTTTCTCCAGATTGATATAGGCGCTCCGGGATTCCAGAGGATCAAACGTCCATTCAATAAGGTGAATGCCGCGATCCAACGCCTGTTCCCGCTGAGCGAGTTTAAGCTGCGAGCCGATGCCGGAATTCCGTTGACTGCTGGCGACTGCCAGCATGTGCGAATGCCAGTACGGTTTGCCGTCGCGAATACCCGGCATTGCATTGATAAATCCAATCAAACGATCGTCTTCGAAGGCGCCCAGCAGCAGGCCGCCGATGTGGTTTTGCGTGACGAGGAAGCGCACTGGCAGCACATCGACGTCCTCCCATCCCCATGTCTCGCGCTGGAGCTCCACACATTTCTCGAAATCGCCCTGGTCGGTTATGGGTCGAATCGTCATGCCGGCGCCATCTTTAAAAGCGGGGGATTCGGAGAATTCCCCTGGTCACGAAGCCTGGTTCTCTGATTTTGCTCTTTGCCACAGCGCTTCCATTTCATTGAGAGAAGTCTCATCGAGTGTCTTTCCCTGCTTCTCCAGCTCGCGCTCCATAAATCGGAATCGAGACTTAAACTTCCGATTCGCTCTCTTCAGAGCGGATTCCGAATCGACTTTGAGGTATCGAGCGATATTGACGATTACAAAAAGCATGTCGCCGATCTCATCCTCCAGACGCTCGCGCCGCGAATCATCCTTGTCTTCGGCGATCACCTCCTTGAGTTCGCGAACTTCCTCCTGCAGCTTCTCGAAGACGCCCTCAATATCCGGCCAGTCGAAACCCACGCGTGCGGCCCGCGACGAGATTTGGTGCGCCTCATGAATGGCGGGGAGCTTGCTTGGAATTCCTTCCAGTAGTGATCGCTGTTCAGGAGTGCGGTTCTGCAGTTTGTCGGCCTTCTCACGCGCCTTGATCGCCTCCCAATTGCGGATGACCTCATCCGAGCTCGATGCCTGCTCATTTCCAAAAACGTGGGGATGACGCCGGACCAGCTTTTCGCAGATCTTGTCGATCACGGTATTGATATCGAATCGACCCTGCTCCCTGGCGAGCTGTCCGTGAAAAACGACATGAAGGAGAATGTCTCCGAGTTCCTCAGACAGTCCTTCAAAGTCGTTGTTATCGATGGCTTCAAGAACCTCATAAACTTCCTCGACGAGCATCGGCTTAAGCGTGTTGAAATCCTGCTCTTTATCCCAGGGGCAGCCCTTCGGCCCCCGGAGAATCGCCATGATCTCGACCAGCCTTTCGAACTTCGATCCTGTCATGGCCGCATTATGGCGTATTCGGTCTGCCTTGAGGAAGGTGTTGAGCCGAAATCCGCGGGTCAAGCATTCACTCATGATAAATTCATAAGCTGATGAAAGTCATAGCCTCCCTGGCGGATTCCGACCTCAACAAGCCTTCGGTTTTGAGCATCGGAAATTTTGACGGTCTTCACCTCGGCCACCAGGCCATTCTCAAGAAGGTTGTTCGAAGAGCGGGCGAACTCAATGCGCGTTCGGCGGCAATGACATTCTGGCCGCATCCGATTCGAATCCTGGCGCCGGAAAGGGCTCCCCGGCTCATTAGCACGCTCGAACAAAGGATCCGTTTGATCGCAGCGGCCGGCATCGACGTTCTTTTCGTCGCACCGTTCGATGAAGCCTTCTCACGGCTTTCGCCCGAAGAATTCATTCAGCGGTACGTGATCGACGGTCTTCACGCCCGTTCGGTTTGCGTCGGACTCAACTTCAGTTTCGGACACCGGCAGCGCGGCTCCCTTGAAACTCTGAGGAAAAGGCAAAGCGATTTTGAGGTGATCGCCGTGCCCCCGGTCCGCCAACGAGGCGCCATGGTCAGCAGCTCACGTGTGCGCGAATTGCTCGCCCAAGGCCGAGTCTCTTCTGCATGCCGAATGCTGGGACGCTGGGTCGAAATCGAAGGATCCATCGTGTCGGGTGCGGGGCGCGGTCGCATCGTAACTGTTCCGACCATCAATGTTTCACCTGATAACGAAATCATTCCGAGCATCGGTGTTTACGTCTCGCAAATCTCTCTCGACGACGCGCCATTTCTCGACGCCATCACCAACATCGGTGTGCGCCCAACATTTGGGGAAAGCGACGTGGTTGTGGAAACCTTCGTCCTGGATCAGCGCGTTCCCAACCAGGCGGACCGCGCCAGGCTGAAGTTTCTGAGACGATTGCGGAACGAAATCAAATTTGATTCTCCCGAGGCGCTGCGTCGGCAGATTGGCCTGGATGTGGAGCGATGCCGCAAGTTCTTTCGCCTTCTCCGCGGCCTGAACCATGCCGGACACTATTCAAGTTGATGTGTATTCCCGCGCCGATTGCCATCTTTGCGACGCCGCAAAGGAGGTTATCGAACGCGTTCAACAGCGGATGCCTTTTTCGCTCCGCATGATCGATATCGGCGGAAATCCTCAATTGGAAGCCGCCTACGGCGAAGAAATCCCCGTCATCGTTATTAATGGCGTCAAAGCCTTTCGTTACCGCGTGAAAGAGGTCGAATTCGAAAAGAGGATGAAGAGTCTGTGGAAAACGTAGACATTATGACGATCGCGGCGCACCCGGACGACATTGAGCTCACCTGCGCGGGCACGCTGATCCGCATGGTGGACAAGGGATATTCCGTCGGCATTCTGGATCTGACGGGAGGAGAAATGGGCACCCGGGGAACGCCGGAGATTCGGGCGCGCGAAGCTGCCGCCGCCCAGGCCGTGATCGGCGCGCGCTTCCGAAAGCAATTGGACTTCGGGGATTCCCGATTGACCGCATCCATCGAAAACCGGCTGGCTTTGGCGAAGGAGATCAGGGCGGCCCGTCCGAAAACCGTCATTCTCCCGTATTGGGAAGGACGGCATCCCGACCACTACACTGCGGCGACTCTTGGTTATGAAGCATGCTACGCCGCCGGCCTGAAGCAGCTTCCGATTGGAGGAGAGCCGCACCGCCCCAAGAAAATCCTATATGCGTCGATGTATTGGGAGGTCCGACCGTCCTTCCTTGTGGACATCAGCCCCTATTTTGCGCGGAAGGTCGATGCCGTGAATTGCTTTTCATCCCAGTTTGCAGGCGATCTTCGTGATATCGCAGAGCTTTATCCCGCCTGGGGGCGCTTGATCGACCGCATCACAACGCAATGCAAGTACTTCGGTCACCTGATGGGCGTGGATTACGCAGAACCGTTCGTCGTCAAGGAAGTGATGGCAGTCGACGATATTGTGGATATGCCTGTTCCGTCGGTCTGAATGGGCCCGAAAGTGCTTGAAATAGAGCGTGCGAACGGCAAAACATTGCTTCCAAAACAGTTTTCGGTCGTCAAATGACTTGACACATTTAGGGGCCGTCTTTACGATGAACCTACTTAAGCTCGGAGAGTACAAATGATTTACAGGGTTGCACGAATATCGATCTCTTTAGTGTTGATCGTATTCCTCGCGACGCCGTCGCCCATTCTTGCGCAGTCCACCAAGAAAGAGGACAGCAAGAAGCAGAAGAATGCGGACGTTGAGAACATCGGCAATCGCGATATCAACAAGGGCCTTGGCAATATGAACTTCATGTCTCTTGAAAAAGAGATTGCACTTGGCCGACAGCTGGCTGCAGAGGTCGAACGGCAGGTTAAGCTGATTGATGATCCAACCATCAACGAATACGTCAACCGGGTTGGTCAAAACCTGGTTCGCAACTCCGACGCTAAGGTTCCGTTCACTATCAAAGTTGTGGAGTCGGAAGAAATCAACGCTTTCGCCCTCCCCGGCGGCTTTTTCTTCGTCAACAGCGGCCTGATTCTGGCTGCCGACGATGAATCGGAGCTCGCGGCAGTGATGGCGCACGAAATCGCGCACGTTGCAGCTCGACACGGCGCTGAAAACGCAGCGAAAGCCCAGTTGGTCAACATCGCGTCGCTTCCGCTCATCTTCCTGGGTGGCGCCGCAGGCTTCGGTCTTCGCCAGGCAGCTGGCTTTCTGATACCGATGCAGTTCCTCCAATTCTCCAGAAAAGCTGAAACAGAAGCGGACTTCCTCGGCATGCAATACCTCTACAAGACAGGGTACGATCCCGGCGCTGCCGTAAGCTTCTTCGAGAAACTCCAGGCGCGGGAATCGGCAAAGCCCGGAACGATGTCGAAGATGTTCAGTACTCATCCGCCGACGGGCGACCGCATCGAGGAAACTAAGAAGAACATCGAGAAGGTCCTCCCGGATAAAGAGGAATACGTTGTCACGACATCGGAATTTCAGAAAATCCGAACGCAGCTCGCCCAACTCGAGAATCGCAAACCGGCCAACGAGGAGCAGAACAACAAGCCGAGCCTGAAACGGAAAACGTCCTCCAAACCGCAACCCGCCGATGAGGACGAAACCATCACGGATAAGGAACAAAAGGACCAACAGACCAAACCGGAGGATCGCGCACCTGAAGACGACGATCGTCCAAAACTGAAGCGCCGCGCTGGCGCGTAATTCTGGAAACAAACCGGGCTTCAAATCAGGGCGGACTAAAATCCGCCCTGATTTTTTTGTCTCACGCACCACAAAGTTTTCAAAACTCGTGTATCATTTCCTTTTGTCCACGGGGTCGTAGTTCAGTTGGTTAGAACGCCGGCCTGTCACGCCGGAGGTCGCGAG
>CAZIPZ010000152.1:0-5446 GCA_964541075.1 uncultured Solibacteraceae bacterium
GTACGATCCCTGCGTTCGAAGTTAAATTTAGGAATTCCAGATAGCCGAACGGGTCAATTGTGCGGATGCGTGTGAGATCGATTCCAAATTCGCGAATCCGTTTGGCGGTGCGCGGATGAATTGGGAAAATCACAGGCATCGACTGGGCGATGACTTCGAGAGCTTCCAGAATTCCCCTGAGCACGATTGGGTCATCAACATTTGAAGGCCGGTGCAAGGTGACCACCGCGTAGTTTCGCGGCTTCAATTCAAGGCGTGAGAGGACGTCCAACCGGGCTGCCTTTTCCCGTTGTTTCATGAGGGTGTCGATCATGACATTGCCGACGAAATGGATTTTGCCGGCAGGTGCGCCCTCCCGCTTCAGGTTTTCGTCAGCGTCGCGGCTCGTTGTGAAAAGAATGTCTGCGAGCGCGTCGGTTACGAGCCGATTGATTTCCTCCGGCATGGTTCGGTCAAAGCTTCGAAGGCCCGCTTCAACGTGGGCGACCCGAATCAAGAGTTTTGCTGCGACGATGGTGCACGCCATTGTGGAGTTGACGTCGCCCACAACGAGCACGAGATCGGGTTTGCACTCCATGCAAACCTTCTCGAACTCCGTCATTATGAGTGCGGTTTGCTGCGCATGTGTTCCGGAGCCGACGCCAAGATAAACATCGGGTGCGGGAATTCCCAGATCGCGAAAGAACACGTCCGACATGCCTTCGTCGTAGTGTTGGCCGGTGTGCACCAGAATTCCCTCAAGCTGCGGCGTCTTCTTCATCTCCTCGACGATTGGAGCAATTTTCATGAAGTTGGGCCGCGCGCCCACGACGTTAAGGACTTTCATGCTAAGATTTTGGGAAATTGCGAATTTCGCCGTTTCGAACGCATAATCCATTGTGTTGCGGGGTGGAGAAATTCGCAATTCGAAATCGGATTGTCGGCGTCCCTTTGGAGGTCTTATGAATCTGGTTCTTGGGATTTTGCTCTTCTTACAATTGCCGCAAGTGCTTGAGCCGGAATTCAAGGCGCCCACTCCAATTAAAGCGGGCGCGAAGGGTGAGATCGTCGTCTCCTTTAAGGTTCTGGAGGGTTACGCCATCAGCCGCGAACCGCTTCCCATCACCCTGAAGTTGAACGAAGTACAAGGTTTGAAGCTCGAAAAGACCACGTTTGCAACCCCGGCCGAAGATCCCAAAGCGAAGGATGAGTATTATGTCGATCTACCGGCGCTTCGCATTCCCCTGACCGCTGCGAAGGCAGGTAAGTACGAGGTTTCAGGCAAATTAACGTACTTCTTCTGCTCGAAGACCGACGGGTTTTGCTCTCGCCAGGCCGTTGATGTGAAGGCGCCGGTCACGATTCAATAACTGAGCATATGTCCACTAGGGTCGAGCAATATTCTTCCGCCGTTCTGACCACGGCGAATCAGCTCACGATTCTTAGAATCCTATTTGTGCCCGTGTTTGTCATCATGCTGGTGTACCACCACACTGGATGGGCGCTGGCCACGTTCGTGGCTGCGGGCGTTTCAGATGTCCTCGATGGAATCATCGCGCGGCGTTTTGGGCAAAAAACGTCGATCGGGTCCGTCTTGGATCCGCTTGCGGACAAGCTGTTGATGACGACATCGATTGTGATTCTCTCCCTGCCCCAAATGGAGTTCATCAACGAAATTCCGCGCTGGCTCATGATCCTGATGATCTTTCGGGATGTCTTTATTTTATTGGTTTCGCTCATCATCGTGCTAATGATCGGATGGCGCGTCTTTCGTCCATCACCGTACGGCAAAGCAAGCACCGTGCTTCAGGTTCTCACCGTTCTGGGCGTTCTTTATTGCAACTGGAAGGGCATCGTTGTGCCGGAGCTGCATATCCTCTTTTACATGACGGGCTTTATGACCGTTCTTTCGGGCTTGCACTACCTTGTTATCGGGCGGCGATACTGGTACCTGAATGAGTAGCAAGCGGCAGTTTTCCTCGTCTGCCTATGTGCACAAGGCGGTGCATGAATACCGCGACGCGCCGGCCCATCGGAGTTCGGAATCTCAGCGGGTGCGAGTATTGTCTGTTGAGGCAGGTTCACTGGCTGCGCGCATCGGTTTGAAAGCCGGCGACGAAATCCTTGAACTTAACGGCAACCCTATCCTGGACGTCATCGACTTTCAGTTCAAAGCGGCAACCATCGGGCGGCGGACAACCATCCGGACGCAAGACAGAAAGCTCACATTCGTTCGGCGGGAATGGGAAACCTTCGGATTGGAACTCGAAGCCATTGAGCCAATGGTTTGCAAAAACCAATGCGTTTTTTGCTTCGTCCATCAAAACCCAAAGAATGTTCGTCGCTCTTTGCACATCAAAGACGAGGACTATCGGCTCTCGTTCCTTTTTGGAAATTACCTGACCTTGACGAATGTCCACGAGGACGAGATGCAACGCATCATCGATCAGCGATTGTCGCCGCTCTACATCTCGGTGCACGCGACGGAGCCCGAGCTCAGGACGATTCTACTGGGCAATGCGGAGTACGACGGAATCATTGAGAAGATAGAAAGGCTGACGTCAGCCGGCATTACATTGCATTGTCAGGTGGTTTTGTGTCCCGGTCTTAACGACGGCGTCCACCTGGAACGCACCATCGACGACTTGTTGAAGTTTCATCCAGGGGTCGCGTCCCTCGCGATTGTGCCTGTCGGCCTGACGGATCATCGAAGGAATCTTCCGGAACTCCGCCCATTCACGCCCGAATATGCGAGGGATCTCATCGCGAACATGGCCCCTGTTCAGCGGAAGCTGAGACGTAAAATAGGCAGCCCGTTCGCTTTTATAGGCGATGAAATTTACATCATGGCTGGAGTGCAGATTCCGTCATCGCGACACTACGCCGACTTTCCTCAAATCGAAAACGGCGTCGGCATGGTTCGGGCATTTTTGACTCAGTTCGACGCCGCAATGCGCAAGAAGCCATCCGGTAGGGCCAGCGGAACAGTTTGTACGGGAAAAGTGTTTTATCCATTTCTCAAGGAGTGCATTGATCGTTTGGGGATGGATCTCAAGACCGTGGCGGTGGAAAGCAAGTTTTGGGGCGGCGGCATCGGTGTGGCAGGGTTGCTCACGGGCAGCGACTTCATTCAAGCGCTCAAGGGGTCGGTGTATGGGGACTTTGTGGTCCTGCCGTCGGAATCGATGATCGGCGACGACTATCTGTTTCTGGATGACTTGAGGCTCAGAGACGTGGAGACGGAGCTAGGAGTCGAGGTCGTTCCTTCCGGGTACGACGCCGCAGATTTCGTGAGACTGATGGAAGAAAAGGGGACGGAATAGGAAAATCGGGGACAGGGGCAAAAAGGGCGCAGTGAGCAATTGCTCATTGCGCCCTTTTTGCCATGCCTGACTGCCGCCCCCGTTATTTCGTTTCGGCGACTCTTTCGATCGTAATCTTTTTCATGACGACATCGGTGACAGGGCGATCGCCCGGCTTCGTCGTTTTCGTTTTTCCGATCTTCTTCACGATATCCATGCCGTCAACGACCTGCCCGAAGATGCTGTGTTTTCCATCGAGAAAAGGCGTTGGAACCAGAGTGATGAAGAACTGGCTTCCGTTCGTATTCGGCCCGGCATTCGCCATCGACAACATACCTTCCTTGTTGTGCTTGAACTGAGGATAGAACTCGTCTGCAAATCGGTAGCCGGGGCCTCCGGACCCTGTTCCGGTCGGATCGCCGCCCTGGATCATAAACCCATCGATGACGCGATGAAAAATGAGGCCGTCGTAATACCGTCTGCCTTTGAGCACCTGATTCGTCTTAGGATCTTTCCATTCTTTCGTGCCCTCAGCCAGGCCAATAAAGTTCGCAACGGTATTGGGCGCCTGGCGTTCGTATAGCTCGACAGTGAAATTACCCATGCTGGTTTCGAAGTGGGCGTAAGTTCCTGGTCGCAATTTTTTCTTCTCCTGTGCGAATGCCGCTGGGACGACGAGCAGCAACGCGAAAATCAGAAGTTTTCTCATCGGGATGCTCCTTTCATACTGAGAACAGATAAGACTTCGATCGCCGTTTGATAGTGTTCAAACGGGCCGCGAATCTGGACGCCCTGGACCATACTTCGCATCTGATCGAGGATATCCTGCGCGATGCGAATACCTTCCTCTCGGGCCGCCTCCGGCGTTTCGGCTCGCCGCATGCGCTCGAGGATGGAGTTGGGCACTGAGCACCCCGGCACTTCATTGTTTAAGAATTCGGCCGTCTTGTAATTCGCAAGTGGCAAGATTCCTACAATTACAGGGATTTTGCAATCCTCAATGCGCCGGAGAAAACGCTCCAGCACATCAAAATCAAAAACCGGCTGAGTGAGTGCGAACTCTGCTCCGGCTTCCACTTTGTAGTAAAACCGCCGAAGTTCTTCATCATTATTAATCGCGCCTGGATTTGCACCCACGCCAACCACAAACCCGGTTGGCCCCCCGATGGATTTGCCGCCGACATCGATTCCCTGGTTCAGTCGATGAACCATATTCGTTAAGCCGATCGAGTCCACGTCGTAAACGGCTGTAACGGTTGCGTAGTCTCCGGTCTGTGGCGGATCTCCGGTGATCAACAACAGGTTCCGAAGCCCGAGTGCATAGGCGCCCAGCAGGTCGGATTGCATGCCAAGCAGATTGCGATCCCCGCACGTGTAGTGCGCGAGACTTTCGATGTCGGTTGATCGTTCAAGAAGAAGGGCCAAGGAAATCGCATTCATCCGGGCGCTGGATCGAGGCGCATCCGGAATGTTGACGGCGTCCACATCGTGAGCTTGAAGATATTTCGCTTCTTCAACAGCCTCCGCAAAGTCGTGTCCCGTGGGCGGAATCATCTCGACAATCTTGATGAACTGCTTGTCATTCAGTTTGCGACCCAGACGGGACTTTCGAGTCAGGTCGATAGGCGTCGCGGCCGACGGCGCATCTAAGGAGGAAGATGCGGACGTCGTTGAAAAGGTGATCGTCCCGGGACTTATGGATTTGACGGCGCCACGTATCGCTCGAATGTGAGACGGGGTTGTGCCGCAGCAGCCTCCAACCACCCGCACTCCGTATTGGACAAATTTCTTGGCATACGACGCCATATATTCGGGCGAGCAAAGATAGATGTTCCGGCCTTCAATCTGTTTGGGCTTGCCGGCGTTCGGTTGAACCGAAAGATATTTTGACGTTACGGTCGCGATGCGCTCGATGCTGTCCAGCATTGTTTGCGGCCCAACACTGCAATTGAGTCCGAGGACGTCCGCGCCCCAATCGTCCAGGCGCTTCGCGAATACTTCAGGCGGTGTTCCTTCGAGGCTGTTTCCATCCTCCTCGATCGTCATTTGAGCCATGACCGGTTTGTCAGAGATTTCACGAACGCCGGAGATCGCGGCGTAAACTTCGTTCATATCGGAGAAGGTCTCAAGGATGAAGAGATCCACTCCGCCTTCTAGCAATGCGG